>JAYUDV010000113.1:0-2070 GCA_043739565.1 Chloracidobacterium sp. | reverse complement strand
CGCCGCTGGTGCGGATCATCAGATCGACGTCGGGCAGGCCGTGCGTGTATAGATTTTGCTCGATGTCGGCCTCGGTGATCTGGTCGGGCGATTCGCCGGCGGCGATGCGTGTTTTCGCGGCACGACTGCAAGCCTCGACTATCTCGGCGCGTCCGCCGTAGTTGAGAGCGACGCTCATGACCATTCCCGTGTTTGCTGCGGTTAACTTAGTGGCTCTTGCTATTTCTTTTTGGACATCCTCGAATAAGCCCTCAATATGCCCGATCGCCTGAAATCTAATATTATTTTTGTACACCTCGTCGAGATCAGTGCGGATATATCGGATCAACATCCGCATCAGGCCCTTGATCTCGGACTGCGGACGTTTCCAGTTTTCGGTTGAGAATGCGTAAAGCGTAACGGCCTTGACCTCAAGCCGAGTGCACGTATCGATGATCGCCCGTACCGAAGCGGCTCCGGCACGATGGCCGAAAATTCGCGGCTTACCCTGCTTTTTTGCCCAACGCCCATTGCCGTCCATAATCACCGCTATATGCTGCGGCATCCGCGCGGCATCGATCTCCGCGAGTAGCTTTGCCTCGGCGGAATTGGGTTTGACGATACCGGCAAAATTCTCGTGCATCGGGTAACTTTTAACAGGGGTGAAGGGGAGTAAAGGGATACGGAAATCTATTCGATAATCCCTTCTATCCCCTTTATCCCTGTAATTTTCTTTCTGCGACGCTGACGATAGCATCGCGATTTATCGGGCCGTAGATGTGCGGGTAGATCTCGTTGTTTGTCGATGGTTCATTTATCAGCTTTGAGGTCAGCTTATCGCTATCGATCTCCAGTACAACTATGCGGTTCGCGCCGCTGTAATAACGCCCGATCACATCATCGAGCTGCCCGGCAAAACTGCAATGAATAAACCCTTCGCTGGCAAGACTTGCCGCCTCGTAAAGGTCACCGTCAAACGCCACCCATACATCAGGCAAAACTATGTGATAAATCAACATTTAAACTAAAGAATTTCTTTTTTTGAGTTTCTTGTGCCTTTTCGCGGCAATTTAATCGTACTCAACCCGGAATAATGTTAATCCATGTGCCGGAGCGGTTTTCCCGGCCAGATCGCGGTTGCCGGTGACGATTGCCGTTTGAATTGTATCAAAATCCTTTTCACCGCGCCCGACCTCGAGCATCGTGCCGACGATCGAGCGCACCATGTACCGCAGGAATCCATGCGCCGAGATCCGAAACTCGATCATCGAGGCCTGAGCACGGTTGTCCCAACGCGATTCGACGGTGAAATCGGTCACGTTCCGCACACGGTTATCGCCGTCAGCCTGGGCCGACGAAAACGCCGTCCAGTCGTGCTCGCCGAGAAACAGCCTCGCCACGTCATTCATCCGGCCGACATCGAGGGGGCGCGCCTCGTGATGCGCAAACCGACGCCAAAACGGCGACATCACCGGCGCGTTTACGACGCGGTAAACATACGTTTTCATCTTCGCCGAAAACCGGGCGTGAAATTCGTCCGGCGCCTTTTCGACCTTCATTATGCGAATGTCGCGCCAAAGGTTGCCGTTGATCGCGGTTTTGAGTTTGTCGGGCGTAAACGGTCGGTTTAGACGAACATTGGCGACCTGACCCTCGGCATGCACACCCGCATCGGTCCGCCCCGACCCGATGACTCCGACCTTATCGTCCTCGATCATACCGATAACACGTTCAAGCTCGCCCTGTATCGTCCGCTCATTTTCCTGCACCTGCCAGCCGTGAAAATCGGTGCCGTCGTATTGTATTAACAGGCGATAGTTCATTCTAAAAAGGATAAAGGATGGATACGATCAGATAAAATAGAATCAAGCAATTTTTGCGGCTAATTATTTTCCCCGGCTGCCTGGCTTCACGGCCTCTGTGCCGTCTTTGCACATCGGACAGTCCTCTGTTTTGTGGTTCGGTACGTCGAGACTTACGAGCGAAATCCGCGGCACACCAACATTTGCCACTCCGTTTGAACGGTCAATTATCGAAGCCGCCGCGACAACCTTCGCCCCGTGACTTTCCAAAGCCTCGATACATTCACGC
>JAYUDV010000112.1:0-13465 GCA_043739565.1 Chloracidobacterium sp. | reverse complement strand
CCTGGTCTTCCATACGCGGAGTTGACTCATCGTCGTCGGCCTGCGAATAGTATTTGTAATAGCCGGAGCCGTAATAGTAATACTCCGCCGAGCCGGATTTGATGCCGTTGAGGACCACGCCGTAGATGCGGGCGCCGATAGCGCTGACGCGCTGTTTGAACTGCCGCATCAGGTGGATCGAGCTCTTATTTGCCATCGCAACCAACACTACGCCGTCGACCAGCGTCGCGAGGATTGATGCGTCGGTGAACGAAATGGCCGGCGGCGAATCGATGATGACGTGCTTAAATCGGCCGGAGAGGAATTGGAGCAGATTGCGCATTTCGTTTGAGCTGAGCAGCTCGGCCGGGTTTGGCGGGATCGGGCCGCTCGTGATTATCTTGAGCCGCGGCAGATCTGTATACGTCCGCAGCAAGTTTTCGGTATTTTTGTCTCCGGAAAGATAATTGGTCAGCCCGCTCGTATTCTCCAAATTAAAGTACTGATGAAGTCGCGGACGACGCAGATCGCAATCGATGATAACGACATCGACGTCGGATTGGGCAAGCGTGATAGCCGTATTGATAGCGGTCGTCGTTTTTCCCTCGGACGGCTGTGACGACGTGATGAGGATCGTCTGCGGCGGTTTGCCGGCGGATGAAAAGAGAAGCGATGTCCGCAAATGGCGGTACGCCTCGGCCATTGGCGAGTGGCGCTCCTCCATTGTTATAAGGGCAGCGGTCGCGGGAATTCCGCTGCTAACCCCATCGCCAGCAGTCAGCAGTTTTTTCTTATCCGTATTCGAATAATGCGGTATCAGCGCCAGCGTCGGCAGGCCGAGATGACGGGTGACGTCGTCGGACGTTCGAACCGAATCGTCGAGGAAATCAAGCAGAAACGCCAGACCGATGCCAGCGGCCAGCGAAAGAAACATCGCAACCAATATATTGCGGCCCCGCGGTGGGCCGGTCGGCGTGATCGGCGTGGCGGCGTGGCTCTGCAGTTTGATATTCTGAGGCGCGTCGCTCGCCAGGGCCAGATCTTTCTCCTTTTCTCGCTGTGTGTAAGTGTCCAAAAGACTACGGTTTGAGGCGATCTCGCGCTGCTTGCCGACTATGTTTGTTTCAGCTTGTCCCTCGACGTTCGCTTTTGCGGCTCCCCGCTCAAACGCGACGCGCTGACGTTCTTCACGCTGTTGAGCGGCACCCGATATCGCCCGCAGACCGGCGAGCTGCTCGCGTTCGGCGTTGGCGATAAGTTTTTTGCCCTCGACCTTGATCTTTTCGGTGACTTCTTCGAAGATACGTTTCTTTTGCTTTTGCAGTACCTGTATCTCAGCTTCGACAGCGACGACATCTTTATAAACGGGCGTGTATTTTACCAGTAGCTCTTCCTTTTTTTGCGTCTTTCCATCGATCTTTGTGTCGATTTCCTCAAGGCGTTTGTCGAGATCGGCCTGGAGTTTAAGATTTTGGCTGCGAGCATCCTGGATGGCTTTATTATCGCCTACAACCGCGAGGATGTCGCCGTTCTGGCTGGCTGCCAAGGCGGCTGTGAGATTTGCCTGGGCTTTGCCGGTTTCGACCTGTGCTTCGCGGTACTGGGTCAATAGTGATTGCAAATCAGCCTCACGGACCTTACCACCGTTTTCCTGAAGCGGCAGATCGGCGGCCCGCATCGCGTCGATCAGCCCATCCTCCTCTTGATGGATAGTGGCCTTTAGCTCTTCGATCGATTTTCTGAGGTCGGCGAGTGCTTTCGATGCGCCGCCTGTCTCGCGATCGGCATCTTCGAGAATAAAGAGCTCGGCGACCTTATCGGAAACCTTTGGGGCGATTATGTTGTTCGAGGTGTGCAAGGTGAGCGTAACGATATTCGTCCGATCTTGCTGCTCGACCTTGAGACCGTTAACGAGGATCGCGGCGTAGTTTTCGGCCCGGCGTTTTTCCTCGGGCGTAAGCTCCGATTCGGCGGAATCGCCTTTGTCGTTGGAGCTTACAATGGGAAGCGAATTGTCGGCGTCATCGGTTTTTTGACCGCTCGAAAAGAGTGATCGCAAGCCACCTAATAGGCCGCGACCCTGATCGCCGAAAACATTTGCATCGCGATGGAGTCCCAATGCAATAACGGCACGCTTCATTAAGGCGGGATCTTTTAGCAGTTGGAGCTGTGTGTTGTAATATTTTTGATCATCGCCAAAATTGATGTTGATCGCCTCTTTTTGAGTTTGCGGCGGTTTACGCGGTTCGATGATCATTCCCGTGTACGCCTCATATTCTGAGGGCAAGCGATACGAGTAAAAGGCGACGGCCGCAGTGACCAGTATAGTTATCGCGAGGATAAGCGGCAGACGCTTGTAGACGACGTTTATGTATTGTTTGATCGAACGCTTGCTGTCTAACGTATCGTCGTACGATGCCGCATAGCCCGACGTGAAGTCGAGATGGCTCGGCTGAATATCATTTGTTACTGGTAACGGCGTCAAGCGCTGATCGTTTTGCATACTACTCTTGCTCTTAAAATCCTAAATCTTCGGCCCGTATCTAACTGGGCAAACTTGCTTTATAGCATATGTTGGATACTTTTTCATCCACTTTCCAGATAGTTCTCTTCAGTCTACCACTTTGAATGCGTAATGCTTAGCACCAAAAGAGAGGATGTTGTTAAGGATAACCGACGGGTGATATATTGTAAGTTTGCTCGTTACAACCAATAATGGGTAGTAGAAATAGATTATGAGCGAAGTTTTCGAAAATGGACATGGCCGTTTGATGCATGATTTAGAACTCGGGATCGGCGGGTTTCACTTTTCAGATCTGTTCGACGCGGCACGTCTGCATGAGCTGGCCGATAAGTTTTACGCCGAGGTCGAACAGCGTGAGCCGGTGCTGCACAACGCATTGTCAAAATATATCGCGGCTCGCGGTCGGGGATTTGAGAAGCGGGTTGAGTCAAAAATTCTGACGGACGCCGCGCCATTCCTGTCGGATTTTATTGCCAGACTATTTAAGATCACGGGCGAAAAGGCCGAACTGACGCGCGAAATTACAGTCCAGAATCCGGTATGGAAATTCAAGTTTTTCGTCCAACGCCGGGCGATCAAAAAATATAAGGCCGAGCAGATCGTCGATCTGAACGAGGGCGAATTGTGGTTGGCGATGACCGAGCTACGAAAAACGGCGTTTGACGAAACGCTCGTTCGCGACGAGGAATTGTCGATTGCCGAAATGACGTGTCGTCTGCTCGACGCCGAGGACGCTCTTGTCAGAACCGGAAGCGGTAGCGACGGGGTTCTTGTATCCGACGACATCGCTCCGGCCGTCCAGGCCACGGTCGAAAAGGTCAATTCGGCTTACGAAAAGCTGAAAGATAATACTTTCGGCAAGCTGTATTCGCGATACATTGTTGATGAAGACGCGACCGGCGACTTGCTGACGATCAAAGCCGCATTGCATCTGGTCGAAGCATGGTCGGCGTCGGCTTTTTTTAACAAATCCAAAAAATGGTACAGCTTTAAGACGCCTCACCCGCTCGATTACCAAAATCTCGTCCACCTCATTCACCCCGAACCTGAGCTGCATAACGTAATGCGTGGCGCCGAGGCCGAATTACGGCGGCGCGACGGTTTTAAGCTGACGGACGATCGCGGCACGATGCGCGATGCTCTATTTGAGATCGATTACTGCCTGATCTGCCATGAGCGGGAAAAAGATTCGTGCTCGACCGGCCTGCGAGAGCCGGACGGCGCGCCAAAACGCAATCCGCTCGGCATCAAACTTGAGGGTTGCCCGCTCGATGAGAAGATCTCTGAGATGCACTTGCTCAAAAAGCAGGGCGATTCGATCGGCTCGCTGGCGTTGGTCGCGATCGACAATCCGATGTGCGCCGGCACCGGCCACCGCATCTGCAACGACTGCATGAAAGGCTGCATTTTTCAGAAGCAGGAACCGGTCAATATCCCTCTGGCGGAGACGGCTTCGCTTACGGATGTGCTGAATTTGCCCTACGGTTTCGAGATCTACAGCCTGCTTACTCGTTGGAATCCGCTCAACGCAAAACGCCCGTATTCATTGCCGTATAACGGCAAAAATGTCCTTGTCGTCGGGCTTGGGCCGGCTGGTTACACGCTCGCCCATTACCTTTTGAACGAAGGTTTTGGCGTCATCGGCATCGACGGCCTCAAGATCGAGCCGCTTCCTCTCGATTGGACGGGAAATCACGGCAAAAGCTGCCCGAAACCAATAAAGGATATCGGCGAGATCACCGCGAACCTCGACGAGCGAATTCTGTCGGGCTTTGGCGGCGTCTCCGAATACGGAATAACGGTTCGGTGGGACAAGAATTTTCTTACGATGGTTCAGCTCATGCTCACGCGGCGAAAGCGATTTCGTCCGTACGGCGGCGTCCGGTTTGGCGGAACGCTGACCATCGAGGACGCATGGGATTTTGGATTTGACCACATCGCGATCGCGACCGGTGCCGGACGCCCGACGATCGTCCCGATGAAAAACAACCTCATTCGAGGTATCCGCCAGGCCTCCGATTTTCTCATGGCATTGCAGCTAACCGGTGCATTCAAAAAGGATACGTTGTCGAACCTCCAAGTCCGTCTGCCCGCCGTTGTCATCGGCGGCGGCCTAACCGGAATCGACACCGCGACCGAATTATTTGCCTATTATCCGGTGCAGGTCGAGAAGATGCTTGCGAAATATGAGCAGGTCGTCGCCGAATTTGGTGAGGGAAAGGTCGTCGAGCATTTTGATGAGGAAGAGATCCGCGTATTGGAGGAATTTCTCGAACACGGGAAAGAGATTCGCGAGGAACGTGTACGTGCGGCGGCGACGGGTGAAGAGCCGAATTTTGTCCCCTTGGTACGCGGCTGGGGCGGCGTGTCCCTGATCTATCGCAAGCGTTTGCAGGATTCACCAGCATACCGGCTCAATCACGAAGAGGTTCAAAAAGCTCTCGAAGAAGGCATCGATTTCGTCGAGTGCATGAACCCCGCCGAGGCGGTTCCGGACGAATATAACGCGGTCAAAGCTCTCATTTTTGAGCGGCTTGACTACATTGCCGAAACTGGAAAATTTGAGAAAACCGGCGAGATGCACGAGTTTCCGGCACACACTGTCTGCGTCGCGGCCGGAACGTCACCGAACGTTATTTATGAGAAGGAAAAGCCGGGCACGTTTAAGATGGACGAGTGGAGGCAATTTTTCCAGCCCTTCAAGGTGGAGAGAGACGGCGACGGCAATCTCCACGTTGTCGAAACGCCAAAAGGCGAGGCCGGATTTTTCACTTCTTACGAACACGACGGCAAATTTATCAGCTATTACGGCGACAATCATCCGACCTACGCCGGGAACGTCGTCAAAGCGATGGCGTCGGCGAAGCACGGTTATGAAAAGGTCGTTGAGATTTTTGCCGATGAGCTTACGACGCGCGGGACGCTGCCGCAAGAAACGCGCGACGCGATCTTCGACAAACTGGAAGCGACGCTCGACGAGCAGCTTCGCGCATACGTCGTAAAGGTCGAGCGGCTGACGCCGACGATCGTCGATGTGATCGTCAAGGCTCCGCTACAGGCACGCAAATTCGAGCCGGGGCAATTTTACCGGCTGCAAAATTTTGAAACATCGGCTCCGGTCATCGACGGTACGCGGCTGATGATGGAAGGCCTGGCTCTGACCGGAGCTTGGGTTGACGAAGAACGCGGTCTGCTTTCGATGATCGTTCTCGAAATGGGAACGTCATCGCGTCTCTGCTCGCTGCTGAACGCAGGCGAAGAAGTGCTCGTCATGGGTCCGACCGGATCGCCGACCGAGATCACCGAAAACGAGACCGTTTTGCTTGCCGGCGGCGGACTCGGCAACGCGGTTTTGTTCTCGATAGCTAGAGCTTTGCGTGCGAATAATAACAAAGTCGTGTATTTTGCCGGTTATAAAAACGGAGCAGACCTTTTCAAACGCGAGGAGATCGAAAACGCGACCGATCAGATCGTCTGGGCAACGGATTTTGGTAATGAAATTATGCCAAACCGGCCGACGGACGCGCATTTTCGCGGCAATATTGTGCAGGCGATGATCGCCTACGCGGAGGGCCGTTTGGGAACGCAAACTATTGATCTGCATGATGTTGACCGCATCATTGCCATCGGCTCCGACCGCATGATGAACGGCGTCCGCGAGGCCCGGCACACGACGCTAAAGCCCTACTTAAACGAAAATCACATAGCCATCGGCTCGATCAACAGCCCAATGCAGTGCATGATGAAAGAGGTCTGCGCCCAATGCCTACAACGCCACGTCAACCCGCACACCGGCGAGGAATTCTTTGTTTTCTCATGCTTTAACCAGGATCAGCACCTCGATTTCGTCGATTTCAAAAATCTGAACGAGCGCTTGCGGGCTAACAGCATCCAGGAAAAACTGACAAATTTGTGGCTGGATCGAGCATTCAAATCCATTGACAACGATACGGAACGTGCCGGATAATATGGGCGTACATTGTGTGTACAACGTGGTGAGGTAAAATGCTTATAACCAAAGAAAACAGAGCGACCCGTTTTAGCATTCGTGCTACGGCTAAACAAAAAGAGTTGATCTCCCGTGCTGCTGCCCGGCGGAGTCAGTCCATCAGCGAGTTTGTGCTCGAAAACAGCATTGCTGCAGCCGAGGGGCTTAATCTTGATAATGCACATTTTGTCTTGAGCCCGGAAAAGTATCGTAAGTTCGTTGCCGCACTCGATGAGCCGCTGCGACCGAATGCAGCACTTAGAAAACTTTTTTCCGAACCAAGCCTGATAGATGATCCAATCAGCTAAGTACGGCCCGACACGGCCACTGAGAAAATCGGATGATCGCAGGTCGTTCGATTGCGGTGTCGATCCTCTAAATCTCTATCTTTCTCAATACGCTCTTCAAAACCAGAAAAAAGATGCCGCCCGCACTTATGTTGTTGTGAATGGCGAAGGGAAGATCGTGGGTTACTACACACTCGTTTACGGTTCGGTGGCTGTGGGCGAAACACCTGAGGAAATATCTTCCGGGCTCGGTAAGTATCCGGTTCCGATAATTTTGATCGCCAGACTTGCCGTTAGTATCGACGGACACGGGAAAGGCCTTGGGAGGTCGCTGATTCGTGATGCATTGGTTAGATCGGTTAGTGCTGCCGACATCGCAGGCCTGAGTGCGGTTGTCGTCGATGCAAAAGACGCCGATGCAAAAGCATTTTATGAAAAAATGGGATTTATTCCCGGACCAGAAGATGAGTTTCAACTATTTATGAAGATGTCGGAGATTAGAGTATTACTGTCGAACAACTAAAAAGGCTGGTTATCTGCGCACCTAATCTTCCAGAGGCTTGGCATATTTTCTGAGGACGCGGATCAACCGGCGAAGAGTTTTTTGTTTTCTCATGCTTTAACCAGGACCAGCATCTCGATTTTGTCGATTTCAAGAACTTGGATGAGCAGCTTCTAGCAAACAGCATCCAGGAAAAATTGACAAATCTGTGGCTTGACCGAGCGTTTACAAAGATAGTTTGACTATCGAGTTTGGAGTCTGGTTGTATAAGGTCAAGTGAAATAGCCATGCGACTCGATTTTGTTATTACTCTAGCTAAATTTGAGATAAGCAACGTTTCCCGAAATCTCAGTTCTTATTTACGAGATTTTAGCTACTAATTTTTCGATGATTGATATGAGTTGCGTAATAGAATCTCGATTAAGAGGTATAAAGGGGTCTCGGCTAATCGGGATTTGAATACCTTTAAATTGTGAGATTAACATATTATAAGATTCTAGATCGGAGTGAGCGTATTCTTTGTCCCGACTTTTAATTATAAGGTCATGGAGTTTTCGTTCATCGGCGGTAAAGATGTCCAGAGAAGAAGAGGGCAGTGATGGGCGTCGCGCAGTGCCTTGATTGCTTTTGTTGCGGTGAAATGGTCGACAGTACGAAACAATCAGAGCTGTATTAAAAGCCAGATGTATTAATTTTTTCTCTTCGTCGACCGTCGCCCTTTCATGTAGTTGTTTTTCTAGTATAAATTTGGCAAACGCGAGTGACTGTAGCAAATCTAACTGCGAAATTATGCAGCGTTCCAAATCCTCATCTTTTTCCATTTTGACGATTAACCCCAACAATTTTCACTCTTAACACGTTGTCGTTGAATTTCAATTAAACGCTCTCCGTTCCATTCGTAGGCTATAGTTGCCAAGAATTGCTCGCCATCGAGATTATTAATTTCGCACCGCTTAACAACTACGTGATTATCCTTTATTTCCAGCAGCTTAATCTGAAATTCGCTGGATTTGCCTCCTCCGTCGAGACGGATTAGGAATGTAAGTGCGTTATCCTTTATGGTGAAAAGATCTACAAAATATCCGTATCCACTTCCACCGTATCGAGCAAATGACCAAGAAACATGGACTACCGCCTCGTCTTTTCCGTCCCCAGTTAAATCTCCGAATTTAACACTCAAAACTTTTAAGTCCTTTTTTGAGACGCCTTCTAAATCAACTTTTGACCCTACTTGGTAATTCACCAAGTTGAAATTTACTTTGTGAATTTCTACAGTGTCTGGTTTGCTTTTATCGCCGGATTTGGCCTGGGCCATTGCTCCTGGGTTATTTAGAAAAGCCAATGTGGACAAAAAGCAGATTCGAATAATTATCTTTTTCATATACGTAAATAGGCAACGAAATTATTTAATTTGCAACTTTGGAACTATCTTTCCGACAATCTCATCCCGTCGGTTTTTGATAATCGACGGCGATATATCCGATAGATCGTCCGCTCCTAAAACCCCTAATTGGCGCAATATCTCGATAGCGATGACCGGCCTTCCGCGAAAGTCATCGCCGTCTTCGACCTTGATCGCAACACCTAATCCGGTTGGCCATTTATCGCAAGGCAGGACGCCGCATAGCCAAACGCCGTCGGCGCCGACTTTTGAGATTATTTTGTCCGGTGCGGCCTGCATTATCATTGTGTCGAGGCGGCCGGTGCCGCCGATGAGTTCGGGATATTTCATTGACGCGGCGACGATGCGTGAGCAGGCATTTTGCGTATCGGAGTCAAATTTTGACGACGAAATCAGGTTGATAAAACTTTTTGCCATCGCGGCGACTGGAACGGCAAAATTCGGAGCGGTACAGCCATCGATGCCGATGCGTATCTCGTTTTCGGGAACCCCGGTAAAGTCGGCAACGCATGACAGAATCGCTTTTTGCGTCGGATTTGCGGCTGAGTCGTAGGTTTCGATGTCCGCTCCGGTGTGTTTGGCATATGCGAGCATCGCGGCGTGTTTGCCGGAGCAATTGTTGTGAAGCTGGCTCGGCTTTTCTCCCGCTCGTATCATCCGCTCGGCTTCCGCTTCATTAAATGGCAGGTGAGCACCGCACCGGAGGTCGCTCTCGGCGAGACCGATCTTTGCCAGCATTCGCGCTACGCGTTCGACATGCATCGGCTCACCCGAATGCGACGCGCATGCCATCGCGATCTCATCATCGGCAAAGCCAAACGCATCCGCCGCGCCGCTCGTGATACATGGCATCGCCTGAAGTGCCTTGGCAGCCGAGCGAAAGAATGTGACCGTTGACGGATCTCCGACCGAAGCGACCACATTCCCTTCGCCGTCGATGACGACGATATGTCCGCGATGGATAGATTCGACCGTGTCGCCGCGAATTACTGTTGCGAGGATTTCAGAGGTCATAAGAATTTCCAGCGGCGAGCATTGCCCGGGCGTTTTCGCGGGCTGCGTCCGTGATCTGCTCGCCGGCGAGCATTCGCGCGAGTTCCTCGATCTTTTCCGTAGGCGACAATTCGCGGACGCTGATATTTGTGCGTCCGCCCGAAACAGCTTTCTTAACAACGAAATGTCGGTCGGCGAGCGCCGCGATTTGCGGCTGGTGCGTGACACAAAAAACCTGTTGATTGGCGGCGAGGTCCTTTAGCTTGCGGCCGACCGCCTCGGCGACACGACCGCCGATACCGATGTCGATCTCGTCAAAGACGGATGTTTTGCCTGCATCTTTGGTGTGCGAAGCCGTTTTGAGAACGAGCATCAGCCGCGACGCTTCGCCGCCGGACGCGACTTTTGCCAACGGCCGAGGAGATTCGCCGGGATTTGCCGAGAAATAAAATTCGACGCGGTCAAAACCCGCGGCGGTAAAGCCGCTGTCGTCGTCGCCGCCCGCAAAACGCACCTCGAAAACGGCTTTTTCGAGTGCGACCGCTTTCAGGTTCTTTTCAACTTCGGTTTCGAATTTACGCGCGGCAGATATGCGCCTTTGGTGAAATTCGTCCGCTCGTTTCATATATTCCGCCCTAAATTCGGCAAGCTTTTTCCGCAATTCTTCCTCTCGAAATTCGGCGCTCTCGATGTTTTCGAGACGTTCTCCGACATCGCAAAGATGATCGAGAATTGTTTCGATCGTGCCACCATACTTTCGCTTGAGCCGCGAGATTTCGGCGAGCCGATTGTCTATTTCTTCCAGCCGCGCGGGCGAAAACTCGAGCCGCCCGCGAAAATCTCGCACGGCGAAGGCGATGTCTTCGAGCGATGCTCTTATGCCGAGTAATATTTCGCTGTATTCGTGGAAAGTCGTTTCGTATTCGTTCAATTCGGCTATGTCGCGGCTTGCGCGGTCGAGAGTTGCGAGAGTCGATGCGTCGTTTTCATACAGCAACGCGAACGCCTCTTCGCTCAGTTTCGATACTTTTTCAATATTGTTTAATCGATGTTTTTCGGCTTCCAGCCCTTGGTCTTCATCCGGCAAAATACCGATGTCGGTGATTTCTTTTACCTGAAAGCGGAAAATGTCGAGCATTTGTAGTTTTTGGGCCTCGCTTTTTTCCAGCATCCCGAGCTCGGTTCGAGTGACTGACAAATGCTTATACGCCTCGGCCACGCTCTTTTTTAATGCGTCAACGCCCGCGAATTCATCGAGCATCCCGATATGGGTCTCGACGTCGTAAAGCGCGGCCTGTTCGCCCTGGCCGTGAATATCAGCGAGCCGCGACCCAAGTTTTTTGAGAACGCCCTGCGTGACGAGCTGATTATTTACAAAAACGCGATTTTTGCCAGAAAGGGACAACTCGCGGCGGACGATTAGCTCGATCGTGTCACCGGCGTCAATCTCGATGCCGCTTTCGTCGAGCAGTTCCAAAACAGCCGGCTCGGCGGCAACGGTAAACAGTCCTTCGATCCGCGCCGATTCCTCGCCTTGCTTGATCAGATCATTGGACACACGCTCGCCCGTCAACGCTCCCAAACTATCAACTATGATCGATTTGCCCGAACCGGTCTCGCCGGTGAGCAAATTCAGCCCTGCGCCGAACTCGATCTCAAGCGCGTCGATAAGGGCGATGTTTTTGATCTTTAGAAGACTCAACACAATAGAAAACCTACAGTTTCGGCACGACACCTTTTCCTTTGATCCATTTTCCGGCGGAAAAAATCGCGTCGGGCGCGAATTGTTTTTCGATATCCACAGACGACCAATCGACCGTCCTATCTTTTCGATAAAAGAAAAACTCGGCAAGTTCGCCCCGGTGCATACTGCCAAATCGCTGATACAAATTAAATCCGCTCGCGTCGTATTCCTCGATACCGCGAAGAGCGCCGAGGTCACCAATCGTGCGGATGACTGTCGGTGCCGTAAAGCTCGCGCGGCGGCGTTCGGTCACGGCAGCGATATCGGCGATCGGTCGCAGATCGGGTGCCGTCAAAGTCGCTACATTAATTATATTGGCGCGGCGAAAAATGAAATTCACGAGCCCGCCGGAGCCGTTTTCCATCAGCGATAAATAGGGCGCCGGATCCTGTGTGCGTTCGCTGCCGGTCGCGAGCGACTGGAGGACGGTCATAAACGCAACGAAATTCATTTTAACGAGAAACATCTCGTCCTTGCCGTAAAGCGCGCCGGTTTCGATCAGGATCACGGGCGTTCCCCAGGCTGAAAAATTATCGCCAAACGCCGTCGCCGTGTATTCGTCGTCGTAACGGGCGATGTGGCCGGGAATAAATTTTTGCAGGGCAAGAACGATGGCCGCAACCAGCCGTTTGTTGCGTTCATGACCCTCATTTGTCTTTTTTTCGGCATCGCCGTAAACGACAAGCGGTGAGATCGCGGCCTGATTGGATGAGTGTCCGACCGTTGTGAGCGATCCTTGATTGTGCAGATTAAAGCCGATCGCCGGCGACCATTCGTCGCGGAGCTGTTTTAAGAGCCTGGCTTCGGGTGTTTTTAGATCGAGCGCGTCGCGGTTGATGTCGATGCCCTGTAAGTTGCGCCGCTGATACAATTCGGCGCCGTCCGGATTTAGCATCGGAACGGCATGGATCGTCACGGTTTCCGCGATCTTTTTGACCATGTCGCTCTTATGCGTTTTCTGAAGATAGGCGAACATGTCGATGAGCGCCGAGGTCGCCGTCGGCTCGTCGCCGTGCATCTGCGACCACATAAATATCTTGAGCGGCCCGTGGCCAAATTCGATTTGATATATCTCACGGTTCGCATTGCTCCGACCGACCTCGGTTACCGCGAGGCCAGACTTTTTTAGCTGTTCAAGATAAGCTTTCAGGTCGTCGTGGCGGACATCGGACGGCGGGAGGCGAGAGATATGTTCCTTTTCCCATATTGCGGCAAATTTCTCGGGCGTTTGTGTAAATGCATTCATTACTGAGACGAAAGCCAAGAAAAAGATCAAACCGATTAGACGCATACACATAAGATAAACCGAATGTTGGTTTTACGGCAAGGCCAAGTCAGAACCGCCTGCGTAAGCGGGAGGTCAGTACTCAAAGGTCCAATCGTCATTGATTGGGAGTCCACGCCGCCCACTTATGCAGGCGGTTCTGTATTGCGGCAAATCTCACGATAAACAGCCTCGGTCGCGTCAACCATCCGTGTCAGGCTGAAATTGTCGCGAGCAATATTTTGGAGCGCCGTACCGAGTTCGCGACGCCTCTCGACATCTTCGAGCAAGTGGCATATTTTTGCGGCGAGCGTGACCGGATCTTTTACGGGTGACAGGGCGTCCGCATCCGTAATCAGCTCTTTGGCGCCGTCGGTTTCAGTCGCCACAACCGGTGTTCCCGCAGCCATCGCGTCGAGAATCGCGAGGCCAAAGCTTTCGGAATGCGACGGTGAAACGAAGATGTCGGCTGCCGCGAGCAGCGCCGAAATATCCTCCAACCAGTCGAGCCACAGGAAATTTTCTTCCATGCCGAGCACGCGTACCAGCCGTTTTAGTTCGCGGCGAAATTTCTGATCGATAGTGTTGTCCTTGCCTGTTACGACAAATCTCACATCTGGAATTCGCTTTACGATCTCGTTTGCCGCCAAAACAAAGTCGCGTTGGCCTTTTAGAACCTTTAATTCGCCCAAGGTCGCGACTATCGGAACGTCCGAAGGGATCGAATGCATAGCCCGAAAATCTTTAGCGAGTGCATTTTTCGATTCAACGGTTTTACCCGT
>JAYUDV010000111.1:0-5606 GCA_043739565.1 Chloracidobacterium sp. | reverse complement strand
GAATTCGGCCTGACTGCCAGCGTCTGGACGCGCGACCTGGCGAAAGGCAAACGTGTCGCCGCGCGTATCGAGGCCGGTTCGGTCTGCGTCAACGAGGTTCTCTACACCCACGGCATCGGTCAAACACCTTGGGGCGGTTTCAAAAACAGCGGCCGCGGCCGCACACACGGACGCGAAGGCCTAATGGAACTAGTCCAGCCCCAACACATCCACGTCAACCGCATCTCACTAGTGCCTGACGCATGGTGGATGCCGTACTCGCCAACGGCGGTCGAAACATTTCGGGGCTTTGCGAAATATTTTGCAAGCGGTTCGGTCTTAAAGACAGTAAGGCTTTTGCCGCAGCTTTTGAAAAGAATCAAGGAGTTGCGAAAGTAAACCGGAATTCACCACAGAGGCACAGAGATCACTGAGAAGACGCAGACGCTGTTTTTTCTTTGCGGCCTTTGCAACCTTTGCGTTTAATTATTTAAGTGCAATCTTCGCGGCTATGGAACCAGATTTTTCTCCACCAACATTTATCCCGCTTGATTTTCACGAGATTTCATTCGGGGAACAAACGCGCAAAGCCGATGAGTTTTTCGAGATGCTCAATCGGCGACGTACGGTGCGCGATTATTCCGAGCGTGACGTGCCATTTGAGCTGATAGAAAAAGCGATCGCAACCGCCGGAACGGCGCCGTCGGGAGCGAATATGCAGCCGTGGCGGTTTGTCGTCGTTCGTGATGCGGATGTCAAAAAGAAAATTCGAGAGGCGGCTGAAAAGGAAGAATATGACAGCTATCACGGTCGTATGTCCGAGAAATGGCTGCGTCGGCTGGCATTGCTCGGCACCGACGAGCATAAACCGTTTCTTGAGATTGCACCTTATCTGATCGTCGTCTTCCGCATTAACTCTATAACCGAGGACGGCGAGACCGAACCGACATATTATTCACAGGAATCGGTCGGCATTGCCGTCGGATTCCTCCTCGCCGCCCTGCACAATATGGGTTTGGCAACGCTCACGCACACGCCGTCTCCGATGAAATTTTTACAGGAAATTCTCGGACGGCCAAAAAACGAAGTGCCGTTCGTTCTGATACCCGTCGGCTTCCCCGCCGAGGATGCGAACGTGCCGGACATTCGGCGTAAGTCCCTTGAGGAAATAATGTGCGTGGTATGAGCGAGAGTCATCCGCTTACGGCATCGTCACCAACGGCATCTCGATAAAGCTGGCCTGACTTGGCGCATGATATACGCGCTGTGTTGCCTTCTTGTAATCCGCCGGTTTTGCCCAGAAAATGTTCGGGACAAACGTCTGCGGATTTCGGTCGTATAGCGGGAACCAGCTCGATTGGATCTGGACCATCATCTTGTGGCCGGGTAAAAAGACGTGGTTTGCGGTCGGCAGGGCAAACTTGTAAAGCAGCGGCTTGCCCGACTCGATCGCTTTTGGCGTTTCGAGACTCTCGCGATAGCGTCCGCGAAAGATGTCGGCTGAGACCATGAGCTGATATCCGCCCATTTCAGGTTGGCCCGCGACCTCATCAGGATAAACATCGATCACCTTAACGACCCAATCGGAATCGGTACCGCTGGTTGAGGCGATGATATTTGCCACTGGCTGGCCACTGATCTTCGCTGCCGATGTTAACGTGTCCGAGACATACGTCAAAACATCCGTTCGTCCCGAAGCCTCGCGTTGGTCGTCAACCAGCCAATGCCACCATGTCAGTTCGTCGGTATAACCCGTTGGCCTATTTGGGCGCGAGCGGAACGGAACGGGTTTAGCCGGATCAGATACGTATTCGTCATAGGCTGCGCCCGACGCCGCAGGTGCGCTCATGGTCATTTTCATTCCCGCGTTCAGATAAACCGGAGTCGGTTTGATATTGCACCCGCTCGTACAGCCGGACGGCCACGTTTGAAGCTTACGCCAAGTATTCGTTCCCGTCTCAAAAGCGTTTACGGGCGCGACGGCCATCGGCGGGTTGCCGTCTTTGAGGTAATGATCCAGAAACTGTCTCAATATTTGCCGCCGAAAATACGCCGAGGTGTCGCTGCCAAAACGAAGCGGCCCGAGCGAGCTCCCATCCCGGATCTCCTGTCCGTGGTGCCACGGCCCCATCACTAAAAAGACTTTATCGCCTGTCGTGTCCTTTGGCTTCAATGCCTTATAAACGGCTGGCGCTCCATAAATGTCTTCCTGGTCCCACAAGCTGTGTACGAGCATCATCGGCACCTTTAAGGGCTGACCGGCAAGCACCTTGTCCATCGCCTGGTCCTGCCAAAACTTGTCGTAGGCCGGGTGCTCGGTGAGCTTTCGCCAAAACCCGATCTGTTCCATGCCGCGCTGACGGCCCAATTCCCCCGCCGAGCCGGCTTTCATATACATGTCATAGTCGTCGAAGTTCGTGGACCACCACAGCATCGAATTGTCGCGAGTCGCCTCTTGCTCGTAGACATACGTAATGTTTTGTTGACGAAAAGCACCGTTGTGAAACCAGTCGTCACCCATCCAGCCGTCAACCATTGGATTCATCGGCACAGAAACTTTCAACGCCGGGTGTGGATTGATAACCGCCATCAGAGGCAAGAATCCGTCGTACGAAATACCCAGAATTCCGACCTTTTTGTTGCTTTCAGGCACGTTCTTGACCAGCCAATCTATAGTGTCGTAGGTGTCCGTCGCTTCGTCCACTGGAGTTGGATTCTGCGGGCCATGCAGCGGACGGTTCATGATATTGTCGCCCTCGGATCCGTATTTTCCACGTATATCCTGCACAATGCGAATGTAGCCGCCATCCACGATCACATCGGCCGCGTTGTCGTAGACGCCGAAGAGATCGTTGTTGTAATGCAGGGTCGGGCCGAGGTGAATGCTTTGCGAATGGGTGGTAAGCGCCGTCGCATTGTAAGGCGTCCGCGTCATGAGCATCGGAGCGCTTTTTGCTCCCTTTGGGATAAGAATGACCGTGTGCAGCTTCACACCGTCGCGCATCGCGATCATCAGATCACGCCTTTCGTATTCAAATCCGTTATATGTCGGCTTGAAATTGTCAGGCGTTTCGCTCGGATAGTCCGGATATTTTGGCGTTTGCGTAAAAACTGTACCCATACTCGATAGTATGAATGAGACAAGTAGAAATATTACCAATCGTGGACGCGTCATGTGTAGATTCCCTCCGATAATTTCAGTTAGATCAGTCCCGGATTTAAATGTTTGTCGATGTTATAAATCATGCTACCGCTTAGTGAAATAAATAACCACCAACGGGTGCGGACATCCGTCGATATGGCATAATTTAGCCTGGAGTATGTCACCAAGATTACCCGCAATTTTTTTCGGACACGGCAGTCCGATGAACGCGATCAATAGCAACGCCTATACAGAGGCCTGGGCCGGGATCGGGCGAAGCATTCCGCGTCCGAAGGCGATATTATGCGTTTCCGCGCATTGGTATATTCCCGGCGTTGCGGTGACGGCGATGGAGCAGCCGAAGACGATCCATGATTTTGGCGGCTTTCCGAAAGAATTATTCGCCGTGCAATATCCGGCGCCGGGATCGCCTGGGTTGGCCGATCGCGTAGACGAACTGCTCGGCGGCGACGTGATTTTAGACACAACACATTGGGGGCTCGATCACGGAACGTGGTCGGTGCTTTGCCACGTATTTCCAGACGCCGATATTCCGGTCGTGCAGCTTTCAATCAACGAGACAGAACCGGCTTCGTTCCATTACAATTTAGCGAAAAGGCTGGCGCCGCTTCGAGACGAAGGCGTGCTTGTCATCGGCAGTGGAAATCTCGTCCATAATCTACATACTTATGCCTGGGGCCGACATGATGTAGAGCCTTTCGATTGGGCGATGCGGTTTGATGCAAAGGCGCGCGAATTGATTCTCGCTGGCGATCACAAGCCACTCGCCAACTATGAATCAATGGGTAAGGACGCCCTGCTGTCGGCACCGACGCCGGATCATTATCTGCCCCTCTTATATGTGCTCGCCCAACGGCGTGATGGCGACGAGGTGACGTTTCCGGTTGAGGGTTTTGACGGCGGATCAATCTCGATGACGACGGTGCAGATCGGTCAATAAGAAATCCTCCGGAATAACTGATAAGTGATAACTAAAAACTGATAATTTATGAGCGATCTCGAACAAAACAAACAAACCGTCACCGCTTTCTACGATCTGATGTTCAATCAGGCGAAGCCGCGCGAGGCGATCGAGAAATATACCGGGAATGAATATATCCAGCACAATCCCGGCGTTGCCGACGGGAAAGAAGCATTTATAGAGTATTTCGAGCGGATGAACCGCGAATATCCGGTAAAGCACGTTGAATTTAGGAAAGTTATTGCTGAAGGAAATTACGTTGTGCTGCATTGTTACCAAACGTGGGAAGGCTCGGGCGAATGGGCCGGGATCGATATTTTCCGGCTCGACGACGACGGCAAGATCGTCGAGCACTGGGATGTGCTGCAGGAAATTCCTGCAACATCTGCTAACGACAATACGATGTTCTAAAAGTGAATAGCAAAAGATTTTCCGCAGCCAAAATACATCCCATTTGATTTTCACGAGTTGCCGCTTGATGAACAATTGAAACGGGCGGATGGGTTTTTCGAAATGCTCAATCGCCGGCGGACTGTGCGGGATTATTCGGATCGCGCTGTGCCGTTTGAGTTAATAGAGAAAGCTATCGCTACTGCCGGAACCGCAGATAATCTTCGGCGCTCTGACGCGGCCTCTCGAGCATCGGCACGTGACCGACGCCGGACATAATGACGACCTGCGAATTTGGCAAAAGCTTGTGCAGGAAGTCGGCGGTCGCGACATTGACCAGGCGGTCCTTGTCACCCCACACGATCAAAGTTGGTGTTTTCATTCCTCGGACTCGCTCCTCGACAGAGTCCCCCACCAATTGCTTAAAGATTCGTTCCTCTAACGCGTAGTTACGGATCCGCTCCTTTGCCATCACATTCAAAATGGGCCTTGGGACAAATGGCGGTTCGTTCATAACCATTGCAAAGAGCTGTGCAAATTCGTCCTCGTTCCGCACTATCAGGGGGTTTCGCCCGGTCTCGACAATGATCTTGCGAACTTCGCTTTCGGGGGCCGACCAGACGCCGGCCGGGTCAAGCAGCCATAGACTCTTCACCTCGTCGGGATAAAGCGCCGCGTACGTCATCGCGATCTGGCCGCCCATCGAATTGCCGCCGACATGTACACTTTGAATTCCCGAAGCCTGAGTCAAAGTATGCAGCCTGTCGGCCTGAGCCATCGGAGAATAATCGGCATCCTGTGGGTGCGCGGACTCGCCAAAACCGATGTGGTCGGGCACGATCACGCGGTAATGCGATGTCAGAAAACA
This sequence comes from Chloracidobacterium sp., assembly GCA_043739565.1. GTDB lineage: Bacteria > Acidobacteriota > Blastocatellia > Pyrinomonadales > Pyrinomonadaceae > OLB17. The sequence goes on along the minus strand of JAYUDV010000111.1, from coordinate 245 downwards.
CGCCACGCGGGTGAAATTGTCCTTGTTCCCGCCAAAACCGTGAAGCAGCATTAACGGTTCGCCCTCGCCGCCCTCCAGATATACGTAATGAGTGCCGTCTGGCAGGTCGATCTCTTTTCTAACGAGACCGGCGCGCTTTCGTTCGATACTAGGGTTCTTTGAAAAACCAACTTTCAAATTCCTGAACCGACTACGACCTCAAATTTAGATAATCGGCGTCGGGATTTGGTGATAATTTTGTTGAT
>JAYUDV010000110.1:0-32749 GCA_043739565.1 Chloracidobacterium sp. | reverse complement strand
AGATTACCGATCTTGGTTTCGATATCGACCATCGACGAAAATGGTACGCGGATCGTGAAATTGACGCTTCCGACCTCGCCTCTTCCCTGATTGTCACGCACCAGGTTGATGACGATCGTACCTGAAAGATTTTGCGGGACGATTATGGCGGCGGGTGCTTCGAGATCGGCGGTGATATTGATCTCGGCCCGGTTCCAGCCGATGACGGTAACTGTTCCGGTGCGGTTCATCAACTGCAGCCTGACGTTCTGCCCGGCCGGATAATTCTTGGAAAATCTCTTTTGGGCCGACGCATCTCCGGCAAACAGCGCCAAGAAAAAAACTACGCTCAATAGGATCGTAGTTTTTGCGGCCGACGAGAGCCAAAAAAGACCTTTTAATCGAAAGATCATTCTACTAAATCTAAAGATCCGAGAAATCCCGGAGCAGGTTTACTTTATCGTTGAGTACAGAATCGAGCATCTCGCCCGAAAGATCATCCTCCGGATCCTGCTGCAATATCATTGTATAGTCATTGACCGACTCATCAATAACCCGCAAATTCCGGTCAAAGGCTTCGCGGGTTGCGCGATCCCATTGTACACGTCGAGCCTGAACCCGCGAGTTCCAATAATCAATCATCGCCACACGCTCTTTCGTTTGACGCTCGCGAGCCTGCATCGGTGTCTCGGCTAGACCTAGTTTGCTCAAAACCTTTTCAAACGTAGTCTGCGTCGCGGCCGAGCGAGCCATAAAATCATCCGCCACCGGCTGAATATATTTACGTATTGCGACAAACGTCACAGCCGAGCTGACAACCGCGATAAACAGCACCACCGCCGTAAGCTGCATAAACGAAAGCCGCCAAAACCTACCGCGCGGCTCCACGACCGGAGTAGGCACTGGCTTGCCTTCACTCTCGATAATATTGTTAATACGGCACCAGAGAGCCTGGGAATTAGGCGGAACGATCTCGGCTGGAGATTCGGTCTTGCAAACGTCGAGGATCGAGGTCAGGTCTTCGCAAACATGAGCACATTCCGGACAAAATGCGAGATGCATTCGGACATCCGACGCCTGATTTTCACCAAGCTCGTTGTCCATAAAGACACCGATCAAATTTTTACACTCGTCGCAATTCATCTTATCTCAAAACTCCCCGCCTTCGATTAAGGATGGGTCGCTGCTGCCTCGGCAAACGGCGTGGTCCGCTCCGCCATTCATCATCAATCTATAACCACATTGATAGATTAGATCGAGTAGTAAAAAGTTGCCTCGTACCCTATATTTTTTGCCAAATCCTCAACAAAGACGGACAAAAAAACACGAACAACAGTTTCCCTTGTCCGTGTCCAGTGATATTGTTTTGTGACTAATCCTGCCGCTTGATCAAAAGTCCCCGCAGCTTTAATCTTGCCTTATGCAGCTGCGATTTTGACGTACCGACCGAGATGCCCATCATACGGGCGACCTCTTCGTGTTCAAAGCCCTCGACGTCGTGCAGCACGAAAACGTTTCGATAGCCGTTCGGCAATTCGGCGATAGCGTTTTTCAAGGCGATGCGGTCGACGACCTGCATCCTGTTCGGATTCGATGTGCCATGAACCATCTGTTCCGGCATCTCACCGTCATCTGAGGTACGCTCGTTTTTAACGCTTCGGCGACGGAAATGCATCAGGACCTGATTGACCGTCATGCGGTGCAGCCATGTCGAAAACGCCGAATCGCCGCGAAAGCTGCCGATCTTGCGAAAAAGCTGAATAAAAACCTCTTGTGTAAGGTCTTCGGCCTCAGTCTGACTGCTCGTCATTCGCAGCGTGAGGCTGTAAGTGCGTCGGTGATACCGCTCGTAAAGCAGCTCAAAGGCAGCAATATTACCACCCGTCGCCAAACGGCAAAGCGCGATATCAGGTGCCGCCGCGTCAAAAGTCTCTTCAGAAACCGCAACGAGGGCCGCCGACGCAGCTTCTGGCGAAGCGCCGACCGCCAACTGCCGACTGCCGACGCCGAAGGCAACGCCCTGTTCGATGGCCACCGAGTGTGCATCCATAGTCACTCCAAAAAGATCACTACCAGATTGTAAAACTTCGTCTTGGGCTATGATGACCGACCTCCAACTACGGGTTGCTTTAAGTACCCGTAGATTCTATGCCGAAAATCAAAAAAGGTAAAGCAAATATTTGTAAAGAATTGAGCTAAGCTCTTAATTCTTACGAAGGAGGAGTGGCAGCCGCCTCGGCTGACGAGGTGGTTCGCTCCCGAGGTTTTCCATTTTGCATTTTCAATTTTGCATTAACCGTGTCCCGCTGTCCCAAGGTGGTAATATTTCGGAAATATTCCTACTTATTCCTATTTTTCCTCCACTTTCAAAAGTTGCACTTACCACTTGAATCCAAGATATGATATTTAGTGGCAATAGACCAGCTTCTTTGATAACTAAAGCTGGCATCAAAGAAAAAAATTGGATTGAAAACGGTGGCGAAAAATATTTTTTGCGTGGGACACGGGACAAGCAAAAACTGAGGAGTATTGATGGTATAAGCTCTTTATTTATAATGATTTACACAATTTCAATAATTGTCCCATGCTGTCCCACCTTGTATCCGAAAGGGATACAAAACGCGATTTTGTGGCTCGTTTGTGGTCACGGACGGATACAGGTTTTAATGAACGATGACTTATATTACTCGGTGGCGTTTCTCACATTCGACATCTAATATCTAATATCAGCAGCTATGATCAAGCTTACAAATATTACCAAAACCGTCCGCTCCGGCACCGAAGATCTGACAATTCTTAGCGACGTTTCGATAGAAATTCCTGACGGCCAGTTTGTCGCGGTGACCGGTGCGTCGGGCAGCGGCAAATCGACCTTGCTGGGGCTGATCGCGGGCCTTGATGCCCCAAGCTCAGGCCGGATTATGATCGACACAGACGAGATCACAAGTCTGGGTGAAGACGCTCTCGCGCGTATTCGCAGTGAAAAGATCGGCTTTATTTTTCAGTCGTTTCACCTGATCCCGAGCCTTACGGCGTTTGAAAATATTGTGATTCCCATGGAGATACTCGGATTGCGGGATGTCGAAAAGAGAGCAAATATGTTGCTCGATCAGGTTGATTTGACCAATCGCGGCCATCATTATCCGGCCGAGCTTTCGGGAGGCGAACAGCAGCGAGTTGCGATCGCCCGGGCATTTGCCAATTCGCCAAAGATACTGCTTGCCGACGAGCCGACCGGCAATCTCGACACTAAGAATGGGCAGCACATTTTTGATCTAATGAAAGGTCTTCATCGGCAAAATAATGTCACATTGGTTTTGGTTACTCACGATGCAACACTCGCCGCTCAGGCCCAACGACAGATCGTGCTGACAGACGGCCGCGTTTCGAGCGATGAAAGAAAATAGCCGCAAAAATGCGCAAAAGACGCAAATAGGAGGCTCTTATTTTGTGCCTTTTTGCGGCCAATTGATCTTATGAAGTTTATTTTCAACCTTACCCGACGCGAGATCCGCTCCTCATGGCGGCGGCTGCTGTTTTTCTTTCTCTGCATCGCGCTCGGTGTCGGTTCGATTGTCGCTCTTCGTTCGTTAATTCAAAACCTTACAAAGGTCGTCGGCAACGATGCCCGCGCATTGATGACGGCCGATATCGAGGTCACATCCACCAATGATTTCTCGCCCACGGATATCGGAAAGATCGAGGAGACAATTTCTCGATTCCCTATAATCGAGGCCCGAAATGAAACGATCTCGACCGCCTCAATGGCTCGGCCCACAGCTCCGGGTAACGAAAGCCTCCAATTCGTCGAATTGAAAGGCATCGAGCCGTCGTTTCCGCTGGTCGGCAGTTTCACGCTCTCGAACGGCGCTCCGTTTGATTTCAAGCTTCTCGAAAATCACGGCGCCGTCATCGCGAAAGTGGTGATCGAGGAATTAAAGGTAAGGATTGGCGACAAGCTCCGCATCGGCGAAGGCGATTTTGAGATACGCGGAACATTTGACGAGGAACCGGGCGGTTCGAGCGGTTTTCGTTTTGGATCTCGCATATTTGTTGAAAAAACAGCCTTTGACGACTCCGGGATCACGCGAAACACGAGCCGTGTCCGTCGGCGGATACTCTATCGCACCTCTGAAAACCCAACCGAACTTGTTGCCGCGCTTCGCGAAACGCTAAAGGGGACGACCGTCCAAGTCAACTCATACCGTGAGCAGCAGGATAATCTCAACGAACAATTCGTGCGAACCGAGAATTACCTTTCGCTTACGGGCCTGCTGATCCTCGTTTTGGGCGGCGTCGGCGTTTGGAATGTCGCTCGGGCATTTGTGGAGCAAAAACGAAAGACGATCGCCGTGCTCAAATGTCTGGGTGCCAGCGGAATGCGGATCATCACCGTTTATCTGCTCCAGATCGTCATATTAGGATTGGTCGGCAGTTTCTTCGGCGTGTTTCTCGCACAATGCGGTCTGTGGATTGCCCGGTGGAGGTTTATAGACGCATTGCCGGCGAAAATGAGCTATGTAGTGACTTTTTCGACCTCGTGGCAGGGCGTTGTTTTAGGTGTTCTGATATCTGTCTTGTTCTCCGCTTTGCCGCTTTTGCAAATACGTACGATCAAGCCAAAACTGCTGCTCCGCGATGAGAACAACGTAAATATTTCGAAACTCGATTGGACCAAATGGATATTCGGCGCGCTTTGTCTTGTCGCGTTGCTTGGCCTCGCCGTGTGGCAGGCGGGCTCGCTCAAGGTCGGAGCTTTCTTTCTCGGCGGCTTGGCAGGAACGGGGCTTGTTCTTTACGTTTCCGCAGCGCTGATGACGTGGCTTTTGAGAAAGGTTAAGCTGCTCGGCCCGTTCTCGATCCGGCAGGCAGTCAACTCGCTATACCGGCCAGGCAACCAAACGCGGATAATCTTGCTTGCTGTAGGCCTTGGCGCGTTTGTTGTGATCGCGGTTCAGGCTATGCAGACGAATCTGGTTCGCGAATTCGATTTCACGCGCAATCAGCGGCTGCCGAGCCTGATTTTCGTCGATATTCAGAAAAGCCAGATCGTCGAGGTAATGCATGTCATCGAACAGCGGATTGGCGAAAAAGCTGAGGCGGTCCCGACCGTCCGGGCACGAATATCATCGGTCAATGGTGAGGCCGTGGACTACCAGCAAAAAGAGATCCGTCAGCAGCAGGGCCAGATCGGACGCGAATTTGCCATTACATACCGGCCCAAACTAGAGGCGAACGAATCGGTTATTTCCGGAGCTTGGTGGCCGGCGGACAGGGCAGGTGACGTTCCGGAAGTCTCGATCGAAGAGACGATGGCCAAAACACTCAAGGTCGGCGCCGGCGATTCGATGACATTCGACATTTCTGGACGGAAAATCACTGCCCGTGTATCCAACGTCCGGAGGATTGACGTTCGGAATGCCCGAACGGCGTTCGTTTTCGTTTTTCGCCCCGGAACGCTCGAAACGGCACCCCAGAGCTTTGTCGCGACAATTTTGAAACACGTTCCGGCAACCGATCGCCAGCGCCTACAACGCGAAATACTCGATAAATTTCCAAACGTGCAAATTTTCGATGTGGCCGACATTGTCGCTGCGGTTGACCGGCTGGTCAGTAATTTCGTGATTGCGATCTCATTCGTCGGCAGCTTTGTGCTCTTGAGCGGCATCCTGATCCTGATCGGGGCGGTGGCCCTTACAAAATCGCAAAGAATTTACGAGAACGCGATCCTTAAGACATTAGGAGCAAATCGACGCACGTTAGCAACGATCCTGTTGGCGGAATATGGTCTTTTAGGTCTGGTTGCGGGGTTGATAGCGGCGGGATTCGCGGTCAGCTTGTCTTACGTCGTCTGCCGCTATTTGATGGAGATCGACTGGCAATTCGATCCCACACTCACGGCTGCGGGCATACTCGTAACTGCTGCTCTCGTAACGATTGTGGGCGTGGCAGCGAGCTTTGACGTGCTGTTCCGCAAACCACTCGCGACGCTTCGCTCTCAATGACAAGTGTACAAATCACAATTCACAATTCGGTTTCATTGTGCATTGTGAATTGTGCACTGCTTAATTGGTTTCAAATGGATGTTTTTCCAAAACGGCTCGCAGATTTACTTGGGCAAATAGAGTTTCGAGGTACGCTCCGAAACGGTGGAGAATTGGCACGAGATCCTTGTCTTGTTTGGTAATGAGTATCTCTTCGACAAATCGCTCCACTGTCTCGGTATCCTTGTAAAATAGGAAACGTACCGTTTTTCGCATAAATTCGCGGAGCGCATTTTTCAGAGATTCAACATTTCCCGCAGCCGAATCATTTTCCGCTGCCTGCACAAGGCGAGCTAACGACCAAAGCTCTTTTCGCAAAACCAGCGACTGTTCGAACTTGATCTTGAAAGTGGGAAACACGTCGAAGCTGTCGGTTTTCGGGTCGATTAGGCGGGCAAAGCCGGACAGAATTTGCTGAAAGCCTTCGTTAAGGAGAGAGTGCGCGGTCTCCATTCGCGCGTAGATCGACGGCGAAGGGCGGAGAATCGCAAGACCAGCCAACTCTTGCGAGCAGACTTTTTTTAGCTCAATCGAGGCTGTGTAGGACGCCGCGTCAAGGGCTGAAAACAGATCCGCTTCGTCGTCGGGAAATCGATCCAGCCGGTTGTTGATATATCCAATTAATTCCCGCACCTGCTCGTTAACGCTTGAAAAGATCAGCAACGCCGGTTTTAACGGCTCATCCGCCGCAAGCATTTGCCCGACAACACTCAACCATTTGAGGATCTTTCCGAACCGGGGAAGGATAAGTGCAAGCTCGGCGTGCCGGGGATCTGACGGCCCTCCGTCGATCATCTTTTTCAAGCACTCCGGCAGACTCTGTTCACCATAAGCCTCGGCGGATCGGATCAATTTACGAAATACGCTTAGATTACGTAAGCGTTCAGCGAGCGAGTTGCTCCAGGCTTTCCACTCGGGCGAGCCGAGCGGGCCGGAGCGTATGATGCAGTCGCCGATAATAATCGAATCACGAAACGCAATGGCCAGATTGCCCAGCTCACGGCCCGTCACTGCGTCAGCGTCGTCTAAATCGTTACGCAAACTGAGCAGTTTTGAGTTCAGAGCGGCGCAACGCAGGAGTACAGAATGTATTAGCCGAAATTCTTTTGCCGCGTCGCGCTCTATGCTCTCGCTATCGTTAAACGAGTAATTTCCAGTCGAAAGGAAACTCTCAAGGCCGGAGCACCAGATGCCTAATTCCGTGACGGTCGAACCATAGTCAATCACCGGCAAACTCTCGTTAGACAAGCGCCGACCCGCGTCGGGCACCGGCTCGCCAACACGTGCATCAACTGGATTTTCGGTAACTATTGCTGCCAAATCGAGAATTTCCTCATTAGAATAGGGTACGGCAAAAGGTAAGAGGCGGGAAAGCCGCTACCTAATTTATACCTTGTTTGATACCCTAAAGGCAATAGAAAAGTCAGTGTTTTATTGAATTTCAGTCTTTTTGGATATGTCCGGTCGGTTAAAATCATTGCTGGTTGCAACTAATAATCCGGGAAAGCTTGGTGAGCTGCGGCATCTCCTCGCTGGCATGCCGGTCGCCCTGCACGATCTGCGCGACTTTGAAAACGTCATCGAGGTCGAGGAAACCGGTGAGACCTTTGTCAAAAATGCCCGGCTTAAAGCAAGCGAATACGCCGCTCAAACGGGTCTGCCCGCGATCGCTGACGACTCGGGACTCGAGATAGAGGCTCTCGATCGCCGTCCGGGCGTATTGTCGGCAAGGTATGGCGGGAGCGATACAACCTTCCCCGAAAAAATGGCAATGCTGCTCGCAGAGCTCGACAAAGCCGACGACACGAGCCGTCACGCCCGCTTTGTCTGCTCGATCGCTATCGCCGATGCATCGGGCAATATCCTGTACACGACCGAGGGAATTTGCGACGGGCAAATCGCCCCGGCGGCGCGAGGTTTTAGAGGATTTGGCTATGATCCGCTGTTTGTGCCCAACGGCTTTGATCGAACCTTCGGCGAGCTGCCGAACGTCATTAAGAGTAAAATAAGCCATCGCTTCAGGGCTTTTGAACAAATAATCCCGTTTTTACGCGATTTTATCGCAGTTTGACTTGACCTTGAGTGGTTTGCGACTTAGAATTCGACACTTGGAATCGTTTCTGGAGTAAAACAAACGGGGCGTAGCACAGCCTGGTAGTGCGCTCGCTTTGGGAGCGAGAGGCCGCAAGTTCGAATCTTGCCGCCCCGACCAGTCAGGAATTGCAGGACTGGTCAATTTCCCTCTAGATATGCCTTGGCATTTTTCGAAGGCATGACAGTTCGCGAAAGAAGTTTTTATATTCACAAACAAAATTGGAGGTTAAATTAACTATGGCTCGTATGACACAAACGGAAATCATCAGCAACTTGGCCGATTCGACCGGCGGTAAGAAAACCGAGGTAAAGGCTCTTTTCGACGCTCTTGCCGCTCTCGCCACCAGCGAAGTGAAAAAGAACGGTGAATTCACCCTTCCCGGATTCGGCAAATTGGTCAAAGCAACACGCAAGGCTCGTGACGGCCGCAACCCTGCAACCGGTGCCGTCATCAAGATCCCGACCAAAACGACGGTTAAGTTCCGTCTCGGTAAAGCGATGAAAGACGCGGTTTCCTAAACTACCGTATAATGTGAGTGTTTTTTGCCAGACTGGTAAATCTTGTGGTTTACCAGTCTTTCTCTTTCTTCATGATTATCCATCTCAATTAAAAAAAAGTAGTGACATTGCCATTTTTTTTTGTTACTATCTCCTTACAGTTGGAAACGAGGGCCGTAAAATTTATTTTCAGCAACTATTAGGCTGGAGATTTCAACTAATTTTTACCGGATCACCATTTTGTTTCGTGTTTTTCCGGTGCGTCATCGGGGATAAGGACGAAGACGTGATCCCGAAAGGGTATAAATTTGAAACAAAGGAGAAAATAAAGTGGCAGCAGCTAGACCAATGACATTGCAGGACCGAGTCTTGCAGATTGACCATATTCAGGCACGGCGTTTTTCGAAATTGCCCGGTGATGCCGTTGATATCGCGGCAGAGGGCATCATCAGACATCTGCGGGCTTGTGCTCGTATGGATGTAAATCCGGATGCATCGGCCGTTCGCGAGATCATCGACGATGCGTTGAACGGCAGACGTGTTTTTGCCGAAACTTCGAATGACCTTTTGGCCGCTTAATTAGCTTTAATAATTATTAGTAATACCAATTTTGACCGCCTATGGCGGTCTTTTTTTGTCGTCCTATCGCGGTTTTAGCTTGTAAAGGACGTATTTTCCATAGGTTTCGCCGGCGTCGCGTTCGTACCATTTATCGATGTTATCGGTATAAAAACCTCCGGCCGGCGCGATCAGGTAATCGAGACGCACGACGCCGGGTTTTGCGGCGTTAAATGTCCCGGCGTATTCGGCGAATTTAGCGGCCTCATCGTCGATCTCGCCAAAGGTCAACGGCTTGTAATCGGCAACAAGGCGGTCGGTGTGCCGTCCCCAGCCGAAAAGCGCGATCATCGACACAAAATCGTCACCGCGTTTCATCCCGTCCGCCAGTTGCCGGGCCGAAACGCCCTCATAATAAAGCTGTTGGTAGTAGCGCTCCTTGTTCTCATCCCACGTCACGCCCGCAAAAACATGCTGGTGCCTCGCCCACAGAACCGGCTGCGGAGCGATCGTCGGCAGATCGTCGGCCTCGGCAATCCCCAAGTGAAGCACGACCTGTTTGTGCGGATCGGCGGATGTTTTAGATAGCTCGATAAGCCGACGTGCGACCGGCAGGGCCTCATCGCGAATAACGTTGACCTCGTCCAAAACGCGCACCGTGTAATGGCACTCCACAAAGCCCCAGCCCGCCGCGATAACCGCTACAGCCGCCACAGCTATTCTCACCGCCGTCGATTCCCTGCTCCCGATCGTCCGCCACAGCAGAGCGAGCGTCACCACGACCGCCAGCCCGGCGACATAATTGCCTATAAATACCTGATAATGGATCGGCTGCAGCGATTGGCCGGTGACGACCTGCTGGTTAAAGACGACGATCGGAGCGAGTGCGAGCGACACGGCAAACAGCGTCCCGCGATCACGCAGCCTGAAAGTCTTCATCGCAATGCCCGCCGCGATCACCGCAAGCACAACTAAACAGATCAGCTCCGGCACACGCGTCAGATCCGGCGCGTGCGTGCGAACAAGCATCTGCACGTCGTCCATCGTGTGCGAGCGTTGCGATAGCAGATAAGCGTACGGCACAAGGCTCACAATGCAGCCGACGCCCAACATCGCCAGCCATTTGATGTCTTTCCAAAATCCGTCGGGCCTGACGATCAGCCAGCACAATCCCAAACACCCAAGCCACGCCGCCGCGGTCGTCCAGACGTAAAAGTACGTGAAAGCAGTATAGCCGAATGCGATTGCCGCGAGGGAGATGAGGAGAAAAGGAGACGAGGAGATCGTTGATTTTGGATCTTGGATTTTGGATTTTGGATTTAATTCGTGCCCTTCATGTAATTCGTGGCTAATTCCTTGCTGACTGCTGATTGCTGACTGCTGATTGCTGACAAGCTGCCAGACCAACCCCACCAACGCAAAAAACGCCGGGAACGCCATCGCCGGTATGTACCTTCGAAATCCCGGAAAATACGGGTACGAATAGCTCGTTCCCAATATCTCGCCGATCGCTCCCTCGCCGGCAAAGAGCGCACCTCCGGCCAGCACGACCAGACTCGCGGCCATCGCAAAGAGCGAATCCCCGGTGATCATTCCGATCAGCCAAAATATCGCTAACGCCGTCAAAAATGCCGCCACGGCCCCCGAAATGGTCATCGCCCACGTCGCAGGAATTCCTAAAATGCGTGCCGGTATCGCAATCGCGTACGGCCCGGCAAATTGTATCGAAAACAGCGATTCCGGCTGCGGGTTATCGGGCGTGTCGTCGCGTCCCGTATACGGGTCATTCTTACGCGGTCGCCCGTCCATCAACGCCTTTAAATACGCCGCATACGCGACCTCGTCGATGTCGTTATAGGCATAATTCCCATTCCAATCGGCCCCGCGAAGATAGATCATCTTAAACTGCGGATACAGCGCGAAAACGACCAGAAAAAGCCCCGCAATAATGCCAAATCGCCAACGCAGTTTCATAAACAAGGGCCGGTTGCCAGTAGTCAGTGGTCAGTGGTGTAAAACAATGAACGATTCTCTCATTCCCGCCAAGCTCCTGACAACTAACGACCGGCCCTTACCCGTTTCATTTCACCTCACACACTGAAACGCAAGTGAAATGGTTTGTGTACATCGACCGGGAATTTTTGGAACGGGCGAAGCCCGTGATATATTTGTAGCCCACGGTGCAAACCCTGGGAATCCAGTAATCATCGCCCCGAACCGTCGAAGACGGTGACATAACAAACGATTATTTGGGCGTCGATTGAAATCAGATTATTTATGCCGCCGCTTGGTTGGATCGTCCCCTCAGTTTGCACTGTGGGCTACAAATATACCGTCAGCTTCGCCGACTTAAATACCTCCCCATCGACTAAGGCTCAAACGCAAAATCAGCAAAGTCCAGGCCCGGCGATTATCCGAACGATTCCGGCTGCCGATCGATATTTTTATTTAGTCCATAGCCGTTTATTGAACGGCTTTCCGCGATTCGCGGCACATAGCTACGTCGTTCACGGCGTGGTACGGTTCCGAGATTTGATTCCTAGCCCGTTTCAACGGGCTTATTTCTCCGGCTTAAGCCATTTTTGTCAGAACCGGGAGCGGTAGCGACTGGGTGTTTTTTCAAGGACCTTAAAACGCCCTCGTGATCTTCTGCTAAACCTGCCCACGGGCTAAAGCACGTGGCTATTTGCCCTTCGCGTAAGCCTCGTGAACGGGGCTCCGTTTGTCAGAACTGAGAACCGTGGGCGGAGCATATTTCATTACAAATGCTGTTCTATTTGTATCAAAGGGTCTTCCATTAGAGCAACCGCTAAATGCCCCTCGCAAAGATAAGCATCCATTAGGGCTGAAACCGCCCGAGCAGTTTTATTTTCTCTTTCTACTTCGGTTGGCGGCCGACAGATTCTAACTATTGCGGTTCCATTGCAAAGCTCTCCGTTTTGCGGCCATTGACAATTAGGCATATTTTTCTCCAATTTAGATTTATTAACTTGCGTTTGATACCACCTACCGCTTACATAGAATTAATGTGTTTTGTAATACATAACTAAAAACTATTCAGACGAACGAGTCAAAATTGAGATTGACTTTCCTACGTAGGCAACAAATAATGCTTTCATATTACGTAAGTTTTTCAATAAGGAAATCTAATGAAACCCTCGCCCATTTTTCTCGTTCTTAGCATTTTATTCGTCACAATATCCCTTGCTGTTGCTCAGACCGGTCGAAAACCACGTGTCTACGTACTCGAAAGCGATACTTGGTCGAATGCCAGTAATTTCACCGGGATATTGCTTGGGTCTCGTGGCGGAGGCAGCCCTCAAACTGCAGAAATTATTAAGACTTTTGGGGAACGATGCAAAGAGAGTGTTGTTAATATTTCTAGGGACAATGCCGACTACATTGTTATGCTTGAACACGAGGGCGGCAAAGGACTTTTACGAGTAGATAATAAGTTTGCGATCTTCGACGGAGCGGGCGACGCAATTGAGAGCGGGTCAACTCGCTCGCTTGGAAATTCTGTTAACAACGCTTGCGAGGCATTAAAAAAAGATTGGACGGCAAGACAAAATGGGATCCCCCCTCGAAAAGCTGGTCCAAAGGCCACATCTACACCGCGACCAATAACGTCTTTGGATTTAAGAGAGACCTCTGGAACTGATTCGACATCCGCCGTTACTTTTCAGTCTGATCCCGACGGGGCAAATCTTGAAATAGACGGCAAGTTCACTGGGAACACTCCTTCTCTTCTGCAGCTAACGGTAGGAGATCATAAAATCACGATCCATCGAACCGGCTACAGTGTTTGGGAAAGGACTATCTCCGTTATTCCGGGCGGTAATATATTAGTTATCGCAGAGTTGGAGAAAGGTGCATCGGCTCCCGATGTAACTGCCACAACACCATCCGATGTAAATTCGTCGATTGCTGGACAGCCTAATCCCATACAAGGCAAAGAGCGAACTGGTCCTGCTGGAATCGATCTCTTATGGATACCGTTAGGTAGTTTTGCGATGGGCTCGACCGACGGCGAAAAGTATGAAAAGCCGATCCATACTGTTGCTTTCCCCGATGGATTCTGGATGGGTAAATATGAAGTGACGCAGGCTCAATGGTTCGCGGTGATGGGATCGAACCCGAGCAGTTTTGATAAATGCGGGGCCGATTGCCCGGTCGAGAATGTTTCGTGGGAAGACGTCAAGCGGTTTATTGATAAGCTGAACGCGAAGAATGATCGTTTTGTTTACAGTTTGCCGACCGAGGCCCAGTGGGAATATGCGGCTCGCGCCGGGAACGCTCCGACATCAGCGAGCGAGCTTGACGGGACGGCTTGGTACGGTAAGAACGCCGACGGCAAGACGCATCCGGCGGGGACGAAGCGGCCGAACGCCTTTGGGCTGTACGATATGCTCGGGAATGTGTAGGAATGGTGCGACGATTGGTACGCGGACTATACGGTTGCGGCCGTAACCGATCCTAAGGGAGCGGACCGGGGGAAATATCGCGTGCTTCGCGGCGGTGCGTGGAAAGACGGGGCTGCGGACGTTCGCACAACCTATCGCGCCGGCCTCAAGCCAACTTTTAAATACAAAGACAGCGGCTTCCGCGTCGTCGCCCGGCCGCGATGATGTTCACGCTCACGTCAAAAAGCTCCCCTCCTTACGAAAGAGGGGAACAAAACTCCCGGTTCTGACAAGATCTCGGTCTTATTGCATCTATAAAATCTCTTGCAATGTCTGAAAGTCTCTAATATGATTGAATCGCTTGGATATGGATCTTTGACAATACAAAATCAGTGCAATATCGGAAGCTAGGGCCACCCTTTCAATGCGTAGGTGCCGGGCGGTTTTTCCTGTGGCACACGTGTGGCGCGTTTTTCCAAAAAAACGCGGGACAAGGGCAAAAAACGCTGTAACTACTGCAAATACAGATAGTTATTTGTCCCGTGATGGGAGGGACAAGGGTGGCCGCATGTGGGACAGCGGATCAGCAACAATCCCATAACTATTTTGTGTAGAATAATTACGGGGATGTCGGTTAAATTTCTGTCCCGCGTGAATTATCGAAAATATCGATGTTGGTTCGCATCAGATGTCGACTGATTTGCTTGGATCGTGCGGCTTAACTAGACTTAGGAGTATGAGCTTACTAGACACAATTATTTCGGATCTGACGGCGGCGATGAGGGCCAAAGACGCCGATACGCTCTCGACGCTGCGAATGGTCAAGGCCAATCTGATGAACCGCAAGATCGAAAAAGGCGCCGAGCTGGACGACGGCGAGATCACTAAAGCCCTGCACAGCTTAGTCAAGCAGCGGCGGGATTCGGTCGAGCAATACGAAAAGGCCGGGCGTAGCGATCTGGCGGCGAGAGAAGCAGTCGAGATCGCCGTTATCGAGGTGTATTTGCCGCAATCCGCGACAGCCGAAGAGATCGAAGCGGCGGTCGCAGCGGCATTTGCAGAAACCGGAGCCACGTCAATGAAGGATATGGGCACCGTGATGAAAGCCACTCTTGCTCACCTCGCCGGCAAATCCGCCGACGGCAAGATGGTAAGTGAAGCGGTCAAAGAACGGCTGAACTAATCACTAATTATATTCAAATATCGCAAAATCGAAGGCCTATCCGGTACCGAGCGATCACGGCTTATCGCCAGGTTTGAGCGGCCTGCCGAAAATGTCCTCAATGGTGTCACGATAGATCAAATTGCTGTGAATGATCTTAACCTTAAATTCGAAGCTGCACGTAGGGCACTCGCCAAGGGTATTGCAGTATATTCCGATCTCACCAGTACCCGTTTGCAAAAAATAGTCATTTCCCCAAATTTCGTTGGCGTCATAGCTGGCTATGTAGTCCTTCACGCTTTTATGAAAAACTTTGTCATAAACGCGAAGTAGCTCGGCAGGCGAATTCAGATATCGATAGTCGGCATCCTTTGCGTCCGTGTAATATTGATAACGAAGCGGATACATCATCATATTGGCGACGTCCTTACGTCGGTCGACCGCAACGTTTTTTTGGAATTGCCGAAAGAACTCTTTGGCTTCTGCTTGTTGTTTGTCCCATCGAAAGGTCGTGTCTTTTTCCATAGGTAAGAGTTCCCGGCATTCGCCAGGGTGATATGAGGGTACTGTGCCTTCCGGACAGTGGTTAACATCGGGCGATAGGCGGGACCGCATAAAAGTAATTCCAATCACAGCAATAGCTATTACTACTACCGTTCCGAAAAAAAGAGCGATGTATCGATTTCCGCGCGTCATCGGCGCAATTGTACCTCACCCTTACTGAAAAGGCTTCGCCCTTGGCGAAGCCTTTTTCATTGAAATTGATGATAACAATTTAGCCGAAGATGTTTCTAACCTTGTCGATAAACGACTCGTCCGAGAAATCGGCGTCTTCGATCTCGGCGAGCTGTTCGAGGAGTTTTCGCTGCTCTTTTGTCAGCGTTTTTGGCGTCACGAGCGTGACCGCAACGAAAAGATCGCCGTGGCCGCGAGCGGCGAGATTCGGCATTCCTTTTCCTTTTAAACGAAAAACGGATCCGGTTTGCGTTCCCTGCGGGACCTTTAGGTCTTCTTCGCCATCGAGCGTTTTAACCTTGATGTCGGCACCGAGCGCGGCCTGGGCAAATGTTACCGGCACGGCGGCGTAGAGATTGGCCCCCTGACGCTCGAAATTTTCGTGCTCGGCGACATGCAGGACGATAAATAGATCGCCCGACGGGCCACCGCCCGCGCCAGCCTCGCCTTCACCGGTGACGCGAAGCCGCGAGCCGGTCTCGACCCCGGCTGGTATCTTGATCTCGATCGTCCTTTCTTTTTCGACACGTCCGGCGCCACGGCATTTTTTGCACGGCGATTTGATGATCTGACCCTGACCACGGCAATTGGCACAGGTCCGCATGACGCTAAAAAATCCCTGCTGGTAACGCGTCTGGCCGCTGCCGCTACACGTGATACAGGTTTCGGCGGTCGTGCCTTTTTCGGCACCGCTGCCGCTGCATTCGTCGCATTTTTCGAGACGCGGAATGCGGAGCTTTTCGTCCTTGCCGGTGGCGGCATCCTCGAGCGTGATCTCAAGGTCGTAACGTAGATCGGAGCCGCGCTGGACGGACGTGCGGGTCGCACCTCGTCCGCCGAAGATATCGCCAAAGCCGAACATATCGAAGATGTCCTCGATATTCGAAAATCCGGGATCGACGCCGCCGGCACCGACGCCCTGATGCCCGAAACGATCGTAGGCCGCGCGTTTTTGCGAGTCGGAAAGTACGGCATATGCCTCGGCTGCTTCCTTAAATTTGTCCTCCGCCTGCGGATTGTCGGGGTTTTTGTCCGGGTGATGCTGCACCGCGAGCGAGCGGTACGCACGTTTGACCTCGACCTCGGTCGAGGTCCGCGTGACGCCCAAAATTTCGTAATAATCTCTTTTGGCCATAAGCTCCGGGTTCCAAGTTCCAAGTTCCAAGTTGAAGAGCCATTCTTGACTCGGAACTCGGAGCTTTCAACTCGAAATTTTCAATAAAGAGCGCCAGCTCACATCCAATGAACTGACGCTATTTTATTTTGCGATATTCGCCAAGTTTTCTCAAGTCTCACGTTGGTGCCGAACGGTTGACGCCGAGAGTTGCTGCTCAAATTTGGAACTCACGCTGGAACTTTGAACTTGGAACCTGGAACTTGGAACTCTTCCTAAGCCATCGTGAGCATTGCCGCCGTTATGCGGTTAGCGGCGGTTTCGACCCGGCCGAATTGGATCTTGATCTCGTCAACGCTGGTCGACTCAAGGGTTTCTTCGGCCTCGTTGAGGATGCCATTGATTGATTGCTGGTCCTCTAGCTCAAACGATTTGCCGACCTCGACCATGGCGCGGCGGGCATTTCTGATAAGCGTATCAAGCCGATTCTTTTCGACGATCAGCTCTTTTTCGTTGCGGTCTTTATCGATCGAAGTCTCGGCCTCGATGATTAGGCGTTCGATCTCATCCGGTGCGAGGCCCGACGAAGGCGTGATCTGGACGGCCTGTTCGAGGCCCGTCATTTTGTCTTTAGCCGAGACGCTGACGATGCCGTTGGCGTCGATCTCAAATGTGACATCGACCTGCGGGACGCCGCGTGGTGCATGTGGAATACCGACCAACTCAAATTTGGCGAGGCTGCGATTGGCACTCGCGATCTCGCGCTCGCCCTGCAAAATGTGGATTTCGACCGATTGCTGATTATCGACGACAGTCGTAAACGTCATCGTGTTTTTTAGCGGAATTGTCGAGTTTCGTGAAATAAGTTTTACATATAGGCCGCCGCGTGTTTCGAGCCCGAGGCTCAATGGAAGTACGTCGAGCAGGACGATATCCTTGACGTCGCCGGTCAAAACGCCGCCCTGGATAGCCGCGCCCATGGCGACTACTTCGTCCGGATTGATCTCGGCCGAGGGCTCTTTGCCAAAAACTTCGGTCACGGTGCGAGCGATGATCGGCGAACGTGTCTGGCCGCCGACGAGTATCACCTTGTCGATGTCGGTCGGCTGAAGCTTGGCGTCCCAAAGAGCTTTCTGGCACGGCTCGACCGATGCTTCGACCAGATCTTTGACCAATTCCTCAAATTTTTCGCGGGCCAGTGTCGCGTTGATGTGTTTCGGGCCGGTCGGATCGGCGGCGATGAACGGGAGGCTGATATTTGTCTCGGTCACGCTCGACAGCTCGCATTTTGCTCGTTCGGCCGCTTCTTTGAGTCTCTGTAGAGCAAGCCGGTCGCCGCGAAGGTCAATGCCGTATTCGGTCTGAAAACCTTCCACAAGCCAGTCGATAATACGGTGGTCGAAATCTTCGCCGCCGAGAAATGTATTGCCCGATGTCGACAGAACCTCGAAAACGCCGTCGTTGATCTCGAGGATCGAAATATCGAATGTACCGCCGCCGAGGTCATAAACCGCGATCTTTTCGGTCTTGCTTTTACCAAATCCGTACGCCAGAGCGGCGGCGGTCGGCTCGTTGATGATGCGTTCGACCTCAAGGCCGGCGATCTTACCCGCGTCGCGTGTCGCCTGTCGCTGCATGTCATCGAAATAGGCGGGAACGGTGATTATCGCCTCGGTAATCTTATCGCCGAGGAACTCTTCGGCTGCCAGCTTTAACCTCTGCAGCACGATCGCCGAAATCTCCGGCGGGCTGTAAATGCGGTCGAGCACGCGGATATGCGCATCTCCATTCGGAGCCTTGACGATGTCAAATGGCACGGTCGTGCGCATTTTTTCTACCTCGGGCGACTCAAATTTACGTCCGATCAGCCGCTTGACCGCATAGAGCGTATTTGCCGCGTTTGTCACGGCCTGACGCTTGGCGATCTGGCCGACTAGACGTTCGTCTTTGTCCGTAAATCCCACGACGGATGGCGTCGTACGGCCACCTTCTTTATTCGAAATGATCTGCACAGTGCCGCCTTCCAAAACGGAGACGCAGCAGTTTGTCGTGCCTAAATCGATTCCAATTACCTTGCCCATATCGTTCCTGTTCCTTTGGTGTTATTGCGTAATTATATCGGCTATTCGACTTCGGGAAGCAAAGCCTGACGTGCGGGAGCGTCGGAGCGTTCCGACAGGAGTTCATTGAGGTCTGGGAGGATTTCGTTAGGATCGGAGACCACGGCGGACGGCGTTTCGGCTTCTGCATTAGGAGCATCCGCAGATACATCTTCAGCAACCTTACTCTTCGCCGGCGGCGCGGTGGTTACCTTTACCATCGAATGCCGGATCACGCGGTTTCCAATACGATAACCGCGAAGCATCTCATTCAGGATCGTATTTGGAGCAATGTCAGTTGTCTCCTCGACCGCGACAGCCTCATGAAAATTGGGGTCGAACAGCTCGCCGACGGTCTCGATCGGCTGAACGCCCATCGCGGAAAAGATCTCGTTTACCTGTTGATTGACGAGTCCGATGCCGTCATAAAACTGCTGAAAATCGCCGCCTTTTTTTACCGTCGGGCTTTCGACGGATATGAGCGCCCGGTCGAGATTGTCGAGTACTGGCAGCATCTGCGAAGCGAGATTGGTGATCTGATCGATGAACGCGCCGCGGCGTTCGCGATCCATCCGATACTTGTAATTTTCAAAATCCCTTAGCCGGCGGTCGCTCTTTTCCTGGACCTCGTTTCGTTCGCCGCGCATGTTTGTAAGCCGCCCTTTTAACGCCTCGATCTCTTGCTCGAGTTCATAAATACGTGTTTTTGCTCCAACTGCCTGAGCATTACGGGCAGATGCGGGCGGTGGCGGAGCTGCGATTTCAGGCGGTATAAAGTCAGGCGTGTTTCGCGGATCTAATTCGGAATCCTCGATCTCGATCGACAGATCTGCCGTAATGTGGAGCTCATTTTCTTTCGCTTCGAGCTCCTTAATAAAATCGTCGACCGATGAGGTCGCGTCCACATCGATCTCTTCGAGCGATTCGTCGGGCATTGGGATTTGTTCTTTGGAGTTCATTAGTCGGCAGAGCCAGGGCGTGTCGCCGGATCTCTGGTTTATCTAATTTTTTGTGATGTCGGTTGACATCATTTTTTCAAGTGTTCGGGCCACGTAGCTAACGATCGCGATCATCCGTGCATATTCCATCCGTGTCGGCCCTAATACGCTGAGTGTGCCGACCGCCGAGCTGTTTCCGATCCGGTATGGGGCCGAGATCAGCGTACAGTTTTGAAACGACGGTGTGCGGTTTTCGCTGCCGATGACGACCTGAACGTCGCCTTTGGCGGCCGCATCGCGTTCGATGCATTCGGTCAGGATCTGCATCAACCGCGACTTTTCGCCTATCGTGCGGAGCAGTTCACGCAGGCGTTCGAGGTCGGCAAAATCGCTTTTCGAAAGGATATTCGACGTGCCGTCCACGAAAACTTCGCCGAGCCGGTCGCTCTCACCCTCGATACTCTCGGAGCAAAGAATTACGGCTGTTTGAAGCAATTTGTCAAAGAGTGTCTTTTCCTCGTGCATGAGCATCATGATCTCAGCACGGATTTCGGCCAGACTTTTTCCGGCAAATTCCTTATTCAGGTAATTTGCTGTACGTTCGAGTTCATCGCGCGTAAAGGTCACGTTGAGCCGAATTATCTTGTTATGAACAATATTCGGCGCCGAGACGAGCACGACGAGAATCCGGTTGTCAGAAAGATTGACAAACTCAATATGCTGCAGGCGATCACTCGCTAATGACGGCGATACCACGATGCCTACATTATTAGAAAGAGCAGAGAGCAAATGTGAGGTTCGCTCCATCAATCTATCCGGCGTATCCGACATATCGAGCGGATTCAAACCGTATTCTGTACCGATGAGGTGCAGATCGTCGTTTGAAATGCTCAGGACGCCAAGCAGATTGTCAACGTAGAAACGGTAGCCAATATCTGTCGGAACGCGTCCGGCCGAGGTGTGAGGCTGCTCGAGCATCCCCATCTCTTCCAGTTCACCCATCACGTTGCGAATGGTCGCCGAGCTCAAACCCGAGGCGTTGGCAAACCGTTCTGCTAGCACTTTCGAACCTACAGGTTCGCCCGTGACGAAGTGTTCGTTGATAATGGCAGTGAGTATGACCTGCCCGCGCGAATCGGGAAAATCTACGTTTTTCTCGGTTCTATGGCCGGGATCGCGGACAGACATCTTGTTTTGGGCGAGTTTGATGCACACGGCCATTCGGCTGTATGCTTTTCCCATATAAAGGAATAACATTCGCGACACCGTGATGTCAAGATTTATTCGTTAAACTTTGTCAAACATCTTTGTGGCCCAGGAAATCGAACAAATTCGCGAATTGTATGAAGAGGCGTTTCGCTGGTACGACGCCAAGCGAAAAATGGCGGCGATCGAAGTCTCGTTCTACCCGTACGTCGCTATAAATCACACGATCCGCATTCGCGAAGGCAAGATTTTCGTCCGCATCGGCGAAATCTGCCGCGAGATGACGCTCGCAAGCCACAAAGGCCTCGCTTATATCTTGATCGGCAAATTGCTGCGAAGAAGAATACCTGCTGGAGCCCGCGAGGTTTATTCGAAGTACGTCAAAACGACCGAGATCCGCGAAAAAGCAAGCGAGAACAAACGGGTTAAAGGCCGAAAGGTTGTCACGACATCGAAAGGCTCGGTTTACGATCTTGATGAAATATTCGCGAGTTTGAACGGACAGTATTTTGGCGATCACATACCGACGCCGGTGCTTACGTGGTCGGCGAAAAAAACCTACCGCATTCTCGGCCACCACGATGCAACACACGACCACATCGCGATCAGCCGGTCGCTGGATTCACGCGATGTGCCGCGATACGTCGTGGAATACGTCGTCTTTCACGAAATGCTCCACATCCATCACCCAACAAAACACGTCAACGGCAGGCGATACAATCACACCGCCGCCTTCAAACGCGACGAGCAGAAATTTGCGTACTATGAGCAAGCCGAACGCTGGATCGAGCGAAACGTGCGGCGGTTGAAGCGTGAGGCTAAGCGATAGGATCTGTCAGTATCACCCGCTACCGCAGGTGGAACCGACATGTTGCTCAATCCTTAGCAAGCTGCCCAATGATCGAGCCGATCAGGCCGAAGTCGGAAACCGTCCGGCGCTCGATGCCAGTTTTTGTGAAGCGGGTTTCGGTGAAATAGGTCGTTTCGGCTTTGGCGTCGGCGAATTTCTTCTCACTCAGCATAGAGACGATCTCGGATGTCGTCGAACTGTCCTTTGCGACAGTTACAAATGCAGTTTTAACCTCACCAAATCGTTTTCTGACGATAGTTTGCCGCTCACCTGGTTTATTCGTTTCCTGAGTAATACAACCCATCAGCCCATTCGCATTCCCCAAATGAACCCGGTTGCCCAAATATGAAACGCCAAGATCATCCTCGGCTCGCAAAGACATTTCCAAAGGCGAATCATCTTTTAATAGGTAAACGTCGGGCGAGATCGATCTTTTAACGGCATCGAGGTTTTTAATAGCGGCCATGACAATTGGTCTTTCAGCATTTTCATCAGTCACTGCGGTAACAATCGTATTTCCGACTGATTTCAGAAACATTTCAGGATCGTGTATGCCGTATGGCTCGAAAAAAGCTCCCGAAAATTCGGCGATCATTTTGCCCGCGAGTGGGTCGGTTTGTTTTTGTGCGGTCAGGAGAAGGCTGCGCCAGGCCACTTGCGGATCTTTCAGGCTGTAAACTGTTACGCTCGGAGCGTTTGTCGGGAGGAAATCCAATATTGAAATATCGGCCCGCTCCGATTGAGCCATCGTCTCATTGAACACATTCGCGATCTCTGGCGGCATCCCGATCTTGTATTTATCCTCAATTCCGTCGTCCGTTTTTGTCGCCGTCCAGCTTATTTCTGTGATCGAGTTTCGCAGAAGCTGCGGCAGGATTCCGGCGATGGCGCTTTGGATTTCTGAATCATCGCCGGCCTCGGAGGCAAATTTCAGGCCGACGATATTGGCGATCTGGGCGATGCCGTCGGTCGAGACGTACCCGGAAGCGAGCGTGGTTGGATCGGCGGGCTGCACTTTGCCGGTTTTGACGATGCTGTCGGATTCACCGCGTTTTACGGCGAGGCATTTGTCGATCGCGGTCTCGTCGTTACCGAAAAATATGAGGCTGTCGATGACAAGCGCGTATGCCTTGCGGCCGTCTTTGGCGGTCCAGGTGAAATACTTTCCGCCGTTTTTGTCAGACTTTTCTAGCGTCGGCGCGCTGTCATAGATACTTTCGACAAATGAGCCGAGCTTCTTTTCGGCAAAGCCGACGGCCTGAAAATTCCAAGCGTGCGTGTCGGCGATCGCAACAAAATGCGGCTGGACGCGACCGACGCTGTGTTCGTCGGTTAGCTTTTCTTCCGATGTTTCAAAACCGGTGACCGCAACCGCGAGCTGCACGCCTTTTAACGCAGAAAAATCGGGCTTCGATTTTGCGACCGCCTCAAACGTCTTATTATCGACGATTGGCTGGAGAGCGGCGGCGAGGTCGTTTGTTTCGAGATAGACGAGCGTCTCGGCGGGAACGAGCGTGCGTAGATCGGTCGGCTTCGAACCACAGGATGACGCAAAGGCAAAAGTAAAAAGTAAAAAGGCAAAATAAGAGGTCCATATAATTTTTGCCCTTTTACTTTTTACTTTTGACCTGATAAGTTCTGCGTTCATTCGTTGTTTCATTTCCGTGATAAAATCCGAAATTAATATGAACCAAGTATTCAACAATGACATTCTAAAAGGCAAGGTCGCCTTTGTAACAGGCGGCGGCACGGGGATCACGGGCGGCGTCGCACATGCGTTTGCCGAACACGGAGCAAAGCTCGCGATTGTCAGCCGCAAGATCGAAAACCTCGAAGCAATGAAAAAGACCGTCGAGGACAACGGCGGCAAGTGTTTCTGCGTAGCGGCGGACGTCCGAGACTATGAAGCTGTCGAAGCGGCCGTCGCAAAAACGGTCGAGCATTACGGCCGTATAGATATTGTCGTAAACGGCGCCGCAGGAAATTTCCTGTGTGCGGCCGACCAGCTTTCGCCGAACGGTTTTGGCACAGTCGTCGATATCGACACCAAGGGAACGTTCAACGTCTGCCGCGCGGCGTTCGAGGAATTGAAAAAATCCAAAGGACGGATCCTGAATATTTCGGCGACGCTGCATTATCTGGCGACGCCTATGCAGATACACGTCTCGGCGGCCAAGGCCGGCGTTGACGCGATCACGCGAAATCTGTCGGTCGAATGGGGCCGCCACGGCATTCGCGTCAACGGTATCGCTCCGGGCCCGATCGAGGACACCGAAGGGATGAAACGGCTGCTGATGCCGGAGCTAAAAGAAAAGATGAGCCGCAAAATACCGCTCGGACGCTTTGGCCGCATCGCGGATATTGAGAACGCGGCGTTGTTTCTGGCGTCCGAAGCCGCAAGCTATATCAACGGCGTAACGCTCGTCGTCGACGGCGGCTCGTGGCTGTTGGGGACGAGTTTGGCTTAGTGGGAACGTGCCGTAGGCGGCGGCAAGACATCTTCTTCCACGTCCCGGTTCTCTTCCGGTTTTGCGGCTTCCCTTTTATCCAAAACGGCACGGAGCACCATCATTTTGGCCAAAACTCTGATCTCGGTCCGGTCAAATGTGTTGGTCAGATTCTTTGTTTTTGCAAAATCTGCTTTTACCAGAGACTTGATCGTCCCGCTTGCTATGCCGAGCTGACCGGTCATTTCGCGGATCATCGAACCGCCAAAGCTGCCGACCTGCACCTCGCCATCGGCGACCATTTCGTCATTGAGGTCGATAAATTCAGCGACCTTGACGAAGGCCGCGATGGTGTCGTTCGCCCTAATTATCGTGCTTTCGAGCAGCGGAAATGCTTTGTCGGGATTTGCCTCGGCATAGCCGCTCACCAGCATCCAACTGTACAGAAAATCCTGATAATTTTTCGGCTGCGGATTAACGAGCCGCTCGGTGTCTCGCATTATTTCGTCAGCCAACGCCTTGTCGCCAAGGTGTGCGACCTGAGCGGCGAGCAGGCTGAGCGCGACAATTTTTTTATCTTTGCCGGGCGTCTGCGCGATTATCTTTCGGGCCTGAGCGACGACCTTATCGCGTTCGTCCTTTGGCAGAGCCTTGGTGCCGATGCCTTTGACGTCGTCCATCATCTGCTTTTCAGTTTTTTCACGTTCTTCGCGGGCCTTTCGCTCCTGCTCGTAGGCGGAGTTGGAATTCGGGCGGCTATTCGAGTTCCCCTCGCCGTATACCATCGCATTCGCCATCGAATTCGCCATATTTGCCGAGCGGTTATAGGAATTTCCATCATTAGCATTCTTATATTTAGAACGTATCTGAACACCGCGACCGGGAGCATATTTTTCGATTTGTTCGGCATAACCGATTGCTCCGAATGAGCCTTCCATCTTTCCATCAAGAATTACCCCGGCGAACTGATCGGCGATGTCGCGAAGGTCATTTTTGTCATACACCGGTTTTTTCGCATTCTGCTTTTTCGACGCCTCGAGATTTTCCGCCCCGAACGACATCAAAGTGCTGTAAAAATAAATATTTTTTACAATTTCTTTGTCGCTCTTCATGCGGCTGAGAATGGCGGCGCCGAAATCGATGCCTTTGTCGGCGTCCTTAGCGTAGATCTTTTTGAGCAACTCGATGTGGTTATTGTCGAGGCCGGCCTTGATCGATGCTTTGCCATATTCGGCAGCTTTGGCCGCGTCGGAATCGGCGATCTGCTTCATCAACTGAAACTCGAAATACTTGTCCGATTGTTCAGTCTCTTTTCTAAATTGCGGGTTCGAAATGAGATTAAGGCTGTCGTAAAAAAAGTTATAGGCGAGATCGGGAGCGTGTTCGGCGAGGCTCATGGCGATCTGCTGGCGAACGGCCATCGCAATGCGAAATTTGCGTTCGACCTTCGATTTGCCGTATCCGCCGAAAATTCCGCCCATCGGATACGAATCATCTTCGGTCGGCAACTCGATCGAGTTCATTTGCGTATCAAACTGTGACAAAAGCAGGTTAAAGTCAGTGACTACGACTCCATACATCGCTTTCGCCTCTTTTTCGTCATGAAACCACATCAGTGACGCCAGCTCGGAGCTAAAGCCGATGCGATTTTCCGCCGAATGAAGACGGCTAACATCCATCGACGTTTCGCGCAGAAACTCAACGGCCTCTTTTTCAAGCTTTGCCGCATCTTCAGCAGCCCTGGTCGTGGATGTTGCCTGCGCATCTGCAAGGCCGGCAAATAGCAAGATTAAGACGAAGGAAAGCAGTTTGGGGGACATATATTCGACCTCTCGTGTCAGCTTGTTGATGATAAAGTTATAGAATGAAATAGTAAACAAGAGAACGGTTCGATGCAGAAAGTATTGCACACGACTCAGATAAATGTTGCTGGTCATAGATAATTACGACTCTTTCACATACAACCTCGTGCAGTATCTCGGCGAATTGGGTGCGGAGATGAAGGTCGTTCGCAATGACGAGGTTACGGTCGATGAGATCGAACGCGACCTGAAACCTGAGCGCATTTTAATCTCGCCGGGGCCAGGGACGCCGGATGCAGCAGGCATATCGCTGGCGGTGGTCGAGCGATTTGCGGATACGCGGCCGATCCTCGGAGTTTGTTTGGGCCACCAGGCTATCGGGCAATATTTTGGCGGCAAGGTTGTTCGTGCGCCCGAGCCGGTCCACGGCAAGCCGGTCGAGATCAGGCATGACGGAAAGACAATATTTAGCGATTTGCCCAAGACGTTCACCGCCGGACGCTATCATTCACTGATCGTCGAGCGTGACGGTCTGCCCGATTGCCTTGAAATCTCGGCCACGTCGCCGGACGGACTCGTAATGGGATTGCGTCACCGGACGAAAAAGGTTGAAGGCGTGCAGTTTCATCCCGAATCTATCCTGACCGAGCACGGTAAAAAGTTATTGCAAAACTTCCTCGAACTCTGACATATTAGAAGTAGGAGATTTCGCGTTGCTCCACACCTCTCGCCTCCTATTACTCTCTCAGATCGTCCGTCAAATATGACTAGCTCGAAATCCGATTGGCTGCTTTCCGCGCCGGTTTCCGCAACAAACGCACGGGCCGACACGCCTCTCTTCCCTTTTTTGGCGCGCCTGATGCGCGGCGAGGACCTTTCGGCGAATGACGCCGCAACATTCTTTCGCGCGTTGACCGATCCGGGCATCGGATCAATCCAGATAGCGAGTGCGTTAACAGCTCTCACGGCAAAGGGTGAAACATTTGAGGAAATCGCCGGCATGGCGAGCGTGATGCGGGAGAAGTCCGTTAAGATCAAATCGCCTAAAAATGCCGTTGATATTACCGGTACCGGATCGTCCGCGGCGAAAACATTTAATATCTCGACCGCCGCTGCATTTGTGGCCGCAGGAGCGGGCCTAACGATTGCAAAGCAGAGCAATCGCGGGGTCACGAGCACACTAGGAAGTGCCGATGTGCTCGGTGAGCTTGGGGTTAAGGTAGCGACCGAGGCAAATATGGCCCAGACTAGTCTGAGCGGCACCGGTCTTAGCTTTATCTCGGCGCCCAAATTTCATCCGGAGCTAAGACGGATAGGCGACGTACGCAGCAGGCTTGGTATCCGAACCTGCCTGAACGTTCTCGGCCTGCTAGCAAATCCGGCATCAGTTTCAAGGCAGCTCATCGGCGTTTGGCACCGTTCGCTCGTAGAGCCGGTGGCAAAGGCACTCGCGCTCCTGAAAACCGAACGCGCTTGGGTCGTACACGGCGAAGACGGACTCGACGAGATCACTTTGTCGGGCAAAACGTTCGTGGCCTCGATTTCCGGCGTTGGCGTAAAGAGCTTTACGGTCTCACCAGCGGATTTTGGGCTCAAAGCCGCCCAGATCGCTCATCTGAAAACGAATTCTGCTAAAGAGAGTGCCAAGATCATCCGCGAAGTTCTCACCAGCCGACGCCGGGACGAAGCGCGTTCGCTGATCGTGCTCAACGCTGCCGCCGCTCTAGTTATCGGCGGCGTTGCCAAAGATCCGATGCACGCCGCCCGGCTCGCCGAGCAGAGTATCGACAGCGGCCAGGCACAGAATAAGCTCGAAAGGCTCATCCAGGTGACGAATAAGAAATAGTTCGTTGTTGGTGGTTGGTTGTTCGTTGTTGATAATTGATAATTAACGACGATGTTGTCGTTGCTCGCTTGGATTTACGGAAAGGTCACGAACGTTCGCAATCGTCTTTACGAACGCGGCGTGTTCGAGACATTTGATCTCCGCGCTCGGACGGTCAGTATCGGCAATATCACGACGGGCGGCACGGGAAAGACCCCACTTGTGGCCTATATTGCGACCCTTTTGGTCGGGCGTGGTGAAAAGGTTTGTATTCTGACGCGCGGTTACGGCCGCGAAAGTCCCGGACAGAGAGTTTTGGTTTCAGACGGCAAAGAAATTCTTGCGAATATTCGCGAATCGGGCGACGAGCCGTTTGAGCTTGCTCAAAAACTCATCGGTAAAGCCATCGTTATCGCCGACGCCGATCGCGTCTCTGCGGCCGAGTGGGCGAAACGTAAATTCGGCGTGACGGCGTTTGTGCTTGACGACGGATTTCAGCACCGCCGTGCAAAACGCGATCTCGATATTGTGTGCATTGACGCGACGAATCCGTTTGGCGGCCGCAAGATACTGCCCGCCGGGCGTTTGCGTGAACCGCTGCACAATCTAAAACGCGCGGACGTGGTCGTAATTACTCGTTCGAATCTGGTCGAGAGAGTTGACAATCTCAAATCTGAAATTTCAAAGCTTAATCCGGTTGCGGCCGTCTTCGAGGCAACAAATAAGATTAGTCAAATCATTGAGTTGGTAAGATTTAACGCAAACTCACAAGCCGGCGGAAACGGTAACGTTTCAGCCGATCTTTCCAAATTTGGCGGGATTACAGTTCAAAATCCGGCATATGCATTTTGTGGAATCGGCAATCCCGCGAATTTTTACGCCCAGCTTAGGCAGGAAAATTTTGTACTTGTGGCAACCCTGGATTTCCCCGATCATCAAGTCTATACGCGGCAGCACATCACGTTCATCGAAAAGCACGCCGCCCGTCGCGGCTGCAAAATACTTCTGACTACCGCAAAAGACGCTGTGAAATTACGTGATCTGAAATTTGAAATCCCGTGCTTTGTCGTTGAGATTGAGATGGAATTCGATGACGCCAACGGCTTTACCTCATTGCTCTAACGCTTTTTGGTCGGCGGCCCTTTTTTGTCGCCCCAGTAAAAAGCCCGCACAACGAGGACGTACACCAAAATACTCAGGAACAACAGTATAAAAAAGAAGGCAATGAGCCAGGCAAGCGAGGACATCTTACGGCTTCTCCTCGGCTGGGGTTGGCACTACGACCTGCACTTCGGCTTGCGATTCGGCTTCTTTGATGATGCCCGACACGAGGCCTCGAGGGCCTTGATGTTCCTGGACATGCCGGTAAATTACGCCAGCTACCGCCACGATCGGGATAGCGAGAAAAACACCCGGAATGCCGGCGATCTGTTCACCCGCGAGAACGGATAGGATTATTGTGAGTGGATGCATATGAATGCCGCCGCGGACGATTCGCGGATAAGTAAAATAATCGTGGACGATCCGTTGAACCACCAGAAAAATACCAACATACAGCGCCTTCCACGGCTCGTCGGAAAACGCGGCGGTCAGTATAACTATCGTTCCTATCGTAATCGGGCCGAGAAGTGGTATAAACTCGAAAACACCCGCAAGTATCCCGAGCAGCAGCGCGTATTTTAATCCAATAATATAAAAACCGGTTGTGCAGATCAGGCCGATCAGAATGCACGAGATCAGTTGGGCCCGTGTGTAGGCGGCAAGCGTGGTATTAACATCTTGCAAAACCGCTTCGGCCCGCAACCGCCAGCGGCCCGCCGGGAACATCCTTAAAACTCCCAGCCGGAAAAGATTTACATCTTTTAGAAAAAAGAACGCGAGGATCGGGATCAAGAGCAGCCACGGCAAAAACGTTACCGAGCTCAAAAGAAAAGCCCCTACATATGATGTGACCTCAGTAGCGAAATCGGACGCTTTCTTGTTGATCTCCGCCTGCATCTCGTCTGGGATTTTCAGCCCGTCGAAACGGCGATTAAGATCTTTTGTACGATCTTGAAACGCCTTGCCGTATACCGGCAGATTCGCACCGAAATCCTTGGCCTGATCCGCAACCCGAGGCGCGATATACGCAATGCCGAGGCCCAGAATGGTAAAAACCACGACATACGCGATAAAGATCGCTACAAAGCGCGGCATTAGACGTTCGAGATTGTATTGCTTGAACGGGCGGCGGATCAGCTTGACCAGCGGGTCGATAAGATAGGCAAAAAATACGGCCAAAGCGACAAGAAAAGCAAGATTTAATATCGAGCTAATGATGCTCTGCACCGAACCCGCGATAAAAAGAATAAGCAGCGTGATGATCACGACGCGGACTATCGAGCGAACCGACGGCGATGACGGATCGAGATAGACACGGCGTGACGACTGCCGCCCCTCGCGGAGCATGGCTCTGGTAACTTTTTCCGGCACTTCGGGCTGTTCTGATTCGGCCATATGCTCTATTAATATACGCTATTTGTTAGCATTTGCATTTGTGTTGATAGCGGCGGCTGGCGGCGGCGAATAGTTTTCGACCACAAACCGGTTGTAAAGCGCCGTCATATTCTGCGGCGGAATCTCAACATTCGAGCCGATAATAAATGCCTTATCATCGTCGGCCGCGACGCGCCGGTTGGCGGTGGCCGTTTGCACCTTGATCACGCCGCGATCTTCGCTGTCGATCGGCCCGCCGTCCTTACGTCTTAAAACAGATACGAACCGGAAATCCGCCGTCCGCATAGCATCGAGTTCCCGTGCGAAAGGTGTCTTGCCGCTCTCGACATTCGCTTGGGCCGGCGTTTCTTTGCCGGATTTGAGAATACTCTCATTCGCTCCGCAGGAAGTCGCCAGTATTATTGCCACAAAAAAAAATGCGGCGACAAAAAATTCACCCGCCCCTTTTCTCCTCTTCTCCTCTTCCCCTCTTCTAATTCTCCTCATCGTTTTCATCAATATTCGCCTTGATATTACCACTATCTTTTCGTTCCTCTTCGTCCAGGATCTTTTTCTCGTCCGGTGTTTCGTTTGACTCGCTCTTAGCGGCCTCTGGAGCGTCACCCTTAACCGCACGGATCTTTAGCAGGCGGGCCTCGTCGTCCTCATACACCGTCTCGACCCATCCGCTTTCGAGCGCCTTGGCGATCATATCGGTGTTTTCTTTTGCGTCGGTAAATATGTAATTCGAGCCAAACTTGTCACGGATCATTGGCGCCGGATCGTCTATTTTCCCTTCCGTCAGGTCTTTAAGCAGCTTGTAAAGCTCAGGATTTTGCGTATAGAGGTAGTTGGGGTCGAGGCCGTAAACGTACGTGTGCTTTGTGTCGTAAAAAAACATTTTTGGGAACTTGTCCCAGTTGGTATTAAATATCCGCTCGCCTTTCGGGATGTTCTCGGCTCCAGTCTCGTCGAGGCCGGTCGCCCACTGCATCACGCGGCGGTATTTGTCGTCGTGTTCGTTGGTGGTGATATTGTCGATCATCCCGGCCTCGTCAAAACCCCATTTATGCAAGCCGACGAGGTTGTAAAGCCAAAAAATGCAAAGCAAAATACCGATTGTCCACACTGACGCCTGACGAACCGTATTCCACGCCGCTTCGCGCGTCGTCGGTTTTGCAGCATCGAGGTACGGATCGATATCGCGTTTGAATTCGTCGGGTAATTCGGCGGTCTTTGGCGCGGTAAACGATTTCAACGCAAATGCCGCGAAAAGGATCGCGAACGGCGGGAAATATTCGGCGAAACGCTTTGACCGAAACTGCGCAGCCAGCAAAATACTCGTGAATGCCAGAAAAAACGCCGCCTTCTCCGGTAGTTTGCCGCCGCGCGGAACAAATAGAATGTAACCAATCACCATCGCGAGCAGGGCGACGGGAAAATTCATCAGCAATTCCATTCCCGTATACGGATACCATTCGCCGCCGACCGCGACCACAAAATCGCTGCCGATCTTGAATTTTTCCGTAAAATGTTCGGTAAACAGATAGAGATTATTCGGAAAATACGGGTTAATGATATTGCCGAGAAAAATGCCCCCGACGGTGTAGGCGATCGGCTGCCACTCAAAACGGCGTTCGTTCCAGCCGATGATCAGCACCCAAATTATCGCCGCAAATAACAGCAGCGGGAACAAGCTGTACGTCCAGACAAACGCAAACATCAGCGGCAGCAGCCATTTGTAATTTCGCTGGAACAGCAGATGAACGCCGAGTACGGTGATGATGATCGTCAGCGGCGGAGCCTTGGCCATGTTCATCCGGTAAAAAAAGGCGTTTGAGCACGTCATTATGGCCGCAAGCCAGATCAATTGATGCTTGACGCCGTACCGGAACATCATCCAGTAGATCGAAAAAATGGCGAGCGTCGAATAAAAAATGGTCGCGACCTTTGCGGCCGTGACCGGCTGGAAAACCCACAGAAACGGAATTTGTAGAAGATGGAAAAGGAAATGGTGGTCGGCGTAATCTTTTGGATTTAATACAGTTAACGGCAGCCATTCGAATGTCGGCAGCCATTTCCCGTGCCTGAAATTCTCCCACAACATTGACGACCATTTGATGTGATAGTAGCCATCCCAATCGCCGCAGCAGATCGCGTCGGTCCGCGTCTGCAAAAACGACATCACCATCAGGATCGCGAGAAATCCGAAGATCAGATAGATCACGCGAACGGCCTTCTCCGTCTCGAGATATTCGCTCCAGCTTGGCTTAGTTTCAGCGGGCTTTTCGACTGGCGTTTCGGGTGTTTCGTTTATGATTTCTTCCATGAAAATATAGATAAATTAAATGAAAAAGTATCACGAAAATGGGGTAGTTTGCGAATTCGAGCTCCAAATCCTAAAATCGAAGATTCAACCATGTATCCAAAAGGAAACCTACTAATACCCGCGTCGCATGGCCAGCTTGAGGCGATAATAAAAGAACCGGCCGGGACACGTCGCGGTGTCGGCCTCGTTTG
>JAYUDV010000109.1:0-2113 GCA_043739565.1 Chloracidobacterium sp. | reverse complement strand
CGATAGTCTCCGAAATGACCCGCTAACAGAGTACCCAAAACCGAGATCGACTGAGTCGCCACGGCGGCTAAAAGCCAAGTGCCGCTCAGGCCTTTCTCCAGTGATGGCTTGTTTTCCCTTATCGTAACTGCCGCAAAAAATGTGTACATCGTCACCGCCCAGAGAATAAGGCCCGCAAACCAAAATGGTGCGGCTATTTCGAAATTGCCGTGTACGATCACGAATTGGCTTCCTAAAACACAGGTTCCGGCGGAAACTGTAAAAAAACCCGGACCGCGAACATGATCGGTAATGTCCGCGATTACTCGCGGAAAAAAGCGGACGAGGCGTATGACAAGCAGGATGCAAAGCACCGCGTAAGCGCCGATGTTAACGTACGCGAGGGCCAAAGAGATCCAACCAAATCCTAGGAGATGGGCGGCAATAGAAACGATGCCGGTCGCCATTACAACCGCAAAATAGCCGGGAAATAGGTTGGCGATGGCTGCGCCTATGCGGGCGCTCAGGTTGATGTTTTTTTCCACAATATTCAGCGCCGGACGGCTATCGTGATCCAATTATTTAGAAATCTGACAATGATCGCTCTTCACACTTCTTACATTCCAGATATTGTCCGATCCTCGAAGCGCGTCCCGCTTCGGTTAGGATCCACTCGCGAACTATCAAGGGCGGATCGTGCCGCACGTGCTGGTAATGGCGGCAGTCAAGTTTTGCACGCCAATGGCCGTCGTCGTCCTGATCAAAGCCGGTTATTCTTCGCTTCATTCATCCTATCCCTTGCTCTTACGGCGGGCGGCGGCGGGCTTCCACCATATGAAGATTGACAGAGCGATCAGCCAGCACGCTCCGGACGCAATTACAAGAGGAACGAGCTGCTTGTAGTGCGAGGCAAGCGCGGCTTCAACCGTTGCCGAGAGTATCCATAGCTGGGCGATGTTTATCATAACGAGCAAAACGAGGCGGGCCTGCCATACGGCGGAGCGACCCGGCCCGATCGGACGGCGGTTCGACGGCGGTTGACCCGGTCGCGGCCCTGGCACCTTATCGTTAAACTGCTTCATCGCCGCCCCCTTTTGTCACACGAATCGCCCAGACTTCGCTGCCGCGAATCTCAATGTCTATCCGGTCCAGCGGTCGCGGCGGCGGGCCATAAAGAACGTTGCCGGTGTGTACGTCGAAGCCGCCCTCGTGACACGGGCATTCGAGCCGGTCGCGCTCTATCGCAAAATAAACGGGACAGGTCAGATGAGTGCATTTCTGCTCATAGGCATAATATTGCCCGTCGGCCGCGCGAATCAGAATTGCCGTATCATTTTCGCGGGGATAGCTAAAATTTAGCGATGTTCCCGGCGCCAGCGCTTCGGCACCCTCGATCTTTGCGGGTGAATACTGCTTTGCGTTTCGGGATTCGTATATCGATTTACCGGCAAAAGCGGCCGATCCGAGGAATAAGGCACCGGAGGTAAGAAACAGGAAATTGCAAAACTCGCGGCGTGTCACCTGCGCTTCTTCGTCCCGCTCGTACGGGAACTCAGCCTGATACGGTGCTGTCGCTGACCGGACGTTGCCCTCGCCGGAGATCTCGTTGGTTGATTCCCGGTCGGCCGCCAGCGTGTCCGCGACTGTCTTTTCGCTCAAATATTTAGAATTCATTGCTTTTGTCGGAGTCCTCGACCTGCGTGTCGATCCATGATTCTGTCGTCTCGGTCTGTCCGGGGTCAACTGCGACACGTCCCTGAAAGACACCACAGCCGTCCACTTTTACCTCGTCCGCATCGGTCGGCAGCATTAAATACACCTTGGTTTCAACGTGCTGATTGCCAAAGACGTGAGCATTGACCGGCTTTGTGCGGCGAAGCGGAACTATCTCCTCATACGTCCCGAAGGCGATCGCCCCGGTCGGGCAAACACTTGCGCACATCGGCATCAATCCTTCGGAAGTGCGGTCAAAACACATATCGCATTTCATCTGCAAATGCATCGCGGTGTTATATTTGGGCACGCCGAACGGACAGGCGTTGACACAATTGCGGCAATCCAGACATCGCGGCTTGAGTGCCGACATGACCACGCCGTCCTCGTTTTGTTTGATCGCATCCGCCGGGCAAACCAG
>JAYUDV010000108.1:0-13693 GCA_043739565.1 Chloracidobacterium sp. | reverse complement strand
AGGATCCGCTGCGGATCATTTCGGAGATCGAGATTGGTGTAAAAGAGAAAATTTTGGCTTACGAGGTGATCTCGGACCGACGCGAAGCAATCTTTCGCGCAATCGCGGCCGCTAAATCCGATGACGTAGTTATTATTGCCGGAAAAGGCCACGAAAACTATCAGATCGTCGGCGGCAACAAATATCATTTCGACGACCGCGAGGTAGCCATCGAAGCCCTGCAAAGACTGAACGAAGAAGCTTAAGGATTTTTTTCGTTATCGCGAACGATCTTGACCAATAGCTCGCGTTGAGCGACGGAAAGCGTCGGGAATTTTACGCCAAAGCCGATCTCGAAAACATGGTTAGCTACTCTGCCGTCAAACTGAACCTTCATCCCGTCCGCCAACGGAACAAACAGCTTCACCGCGTCGCCATCGTTTACGTCACCCGAGCTCAATACAAAACAACCATCGAGGCTCACATCGCTCATCGAACCGGGTTGGCGCGCGGCGGCCGCTTCCCACTCGATGTTGATCTCGACCGGATATCTGTTTGATCCGCGACGCTCCTCGCCGCTGCGTCTATCTCTTACTGACATTGCTTACGAATCCTCGCCAACTTTCGTTTTGCCGCCTTTATAAGTTAAGTAGTAATAGAACGGTAATCCCAGAATGATCAACACAATACCCGTGACCGATTGCCACGGAGAGTCCACGATAGTTCGGTACAACAGCCACGCGGCCACAAACAGGAAGACAACCGGAATGACCGGATAACCCCATGCCTTATACGGCCGCACAAGATCGGGAAACTTTCGCCGGTAGATAAAGATCGAGGACGTCACGAGTGCATAAAAGATCCAGGAACCAAAGATCACGTAGTCGGTAAGAGTGTCGAACGAACCCGTGAGCGCCAGTATCGACGATATGACACCCATCATAATCACCGAACTAACCGGGACCTGATTGACCGATAGCTTGCCGAAAGTGCTGAACATCAGCCCGTCCTTCGCCATCGCGTACGGCACGCGCGCGCCCGCGAGTAACGAGGTATGCAGGGTTCCGAGCGACGACAACATTAGGCCGACCGTGAAAAACGCGATTGCTGCACCGGTCGCCATGCTTGCAACATTTCCGCCGAAGAACATGCTTACGACAACCTTGGCAACTGACGAATTTCGCGAAACCGAAGCAATGGTCGTTGGGTCGAGAACATAGAAATACGCCAGATGGGCGACGATATACAGAACGATCACGAGCATTGTACTGCCGATGATGGCGAGCGGAATGTTTCGATTCGGGTCCTTTACCTCACCAGCGACAAACGTCAGATTATTCCAACCGTCATAACCCCAAAGCGCTCCGAGCATCGCCGCCGCGAAACCGCCAAAGAACGTATACGTGGGCGATCCAAAATTGACGGAATCCGCGACGCCCTCGCACGTTCCGCCGACGTTCATCATCGAAAAATGGACAAAATTGCCGCTCACGAGTACAAACGCCCCGACCGCGACAAATAAGATGAGGATCATCTTTACGAACGTCAGCACGGTCGCGATCTGACCATTTAGGCTAACGGACGCACAATTCAATGTCGTAAAAATGATGATGACCATGATCGCCACGAGCTGCAGAGTCGTGATCTCAAAGTGCATCCCGGCGATATTGAATTCTGTGAGTTTTTGGACGAGCTTGTTGTCGAGAAAATCATTCAATCCGATCGCAAACGCCATACCCGCTGCTGCCTGCGAGCCGGGACGGGCGATGAATATCTGCATCCAACCGTACAGAAAGCTCGATAATCGGCCGTAGGTGTCACGCAAAAACACGTATTCGCCGCCAGCTTCGGGCTTCATTGCGGTCAGCTCGGCGTAGGTCAGAGCACCGGCCAGCGAGAGCAGGCCAGCCGCGACCCACGCGATCATTACCCACGTTGGGCTGCCGACATTGCAGGTCATGACACGTGCCTTGAGGAAAACACCGGTCCCGATCACGTTGCCGATAATAACCGAGACGGCAGCTACCAGGCCGAGGCCGCGTACCAATGTTTGCCTTTCACTGAGTTCGGAATTCATATTTTTCGCCGCTTTGACTGGCAACATCTTACGCTAAACCGCGTTCCAAGTGAAATTTTGTTCCGTGATAAAATCGCCACTGTGTACGAGATCGACATATCGCCCGATAATCTCATTTCGGCATTACTGCGGCTGTCGGAAACCGAAACCGTCTTTGTCCTCGATAGCTGCGGCGTCAGTCATCTCGGCTCGCACCTGATGATCGCCGGGATCGATCCGGTCGAAATGCTAGAAATTTCCAACGACGATCCGGAATTGACCCTCGCTATCATCGACGACAAACTGAGTGACAATCTCGCCTGTATTTTTACCATCTCGTATGATTTTGGTCTTAAATTGCTCGGCATAAAACCGCGAGTAAAAGAATTTGCAACGCCGGTTGAACCCGATCTTTTCATTGCCCGCTTCGATACGCTCGTCATCCATGACTACGACAACGGTGTAACAAAAATTGTTGGCAATCCTCAAAAATTTGATTCGCTCCGCCAAAAACTGTTGTCAAACATCTCTAATTTCAAATCTGAAATTTCATTGCAGCCGGCTGCGCTCACGTCAAATTTTACAAAAATCAAATATCTTGCCGCCATCGAATCTATTAGAGAAAGTATACGTCGCGGCGACACCTACCAAACGAATTTGACGCAGCAGTTTACCGCAAAACTGCCGCCCGATTTGACGCCGCAGCAGATATTTTATCGTTTGCGGCGAGACCATCCGGCACCGTTTGCGTCGTTTATACAACGGCACGATTCAACCGTGATTTCGGCTTCGCCGGAACGGTTTTTCAAACTGGGCGGAAACCCGACCGGTAGGGAGGGTGTTCATTCAAAACAAATTACAACCTCACCTATCAAAGGCACGCGGTCGCGAGGAAAAAATTCCGCGGAAGATATAGTGCTTAGAAACGAGCTTCTCTCAAGCCGCAAGGATATAGCCGAAAACACAATGATCGTCGATCTTCTCCGCAACGACCTCGGCCGCATCTGCGAATATGGCAGCGTGATGGTCGAAAAGCTCTGTGATCTCGAAGAGCATCCGACATTGTTCCATCTCGTTTCGACCGTGAGCGGCGATCTGCGAAAAGATACGGAATTTTCGGCTATTCTAAAAGCTATTTTTCCATGCGGTTCGATCACCGGCGCGCCAAAGATCAGCACGATGCGGATAATCGACGGTATCGAGACGGCGGCACGTGGTCTGTCAATGGGAGCGATCGGGTATTATGTTCCAAGTTCAAAGTTCGAAGTTCCAAGTTCAATCCTTGATCTCAGTGTCGCGATCCGCACAATGGTCGTTCGGGGTAATATGGCTAAATTCAACGTCGGCGGAGGCATCGTCATCGACAGCGACCCGGAATCTGAATACGACGAAACCCTGATCAAAGCAAAAGCTTTGCTAAACGCGATTGGAGCAAGTTTAGAATTTTAAACTTTTAGTTTGAACTCTGAATGCTCGGGAACAAATCTGCCTCACCGGTGTCTAAGTCTCCAGACAGCAAAAATAAGGAGACCGCCAATGAACACGCCACATATAAACGTAACGCCGCTGATCGATGTCCTCCTCGTTCTTTTAATAATCTTCATGCTCGTCGCTCCGCTCAAACCGAGCAGCTTTAAAACCCGCATTCCGGCTGAGTCGAAAAACATCACGGGTGAGCGCGAAAATCCGAACACCCTTGCGATCCTTATCGGATCCGACACGTCGCTGACACTCAACAGAGAAACGGGGCTCGGCACAGTCACCGAACCGGAGAAGCTGATTGCGCGTCTTAAAAGCGTTTTCGAACAGCGCGTCGCAAACGGCGATGTTTGCGAATCCTTCGCCGACGACCCGAATCGGCCGGTCGGCGATCGTGTCGAACGAACCGTCTTTATCAAAGCACCGCGTACGCTCGATTACGGCAGCGTCGCCCGTAATGTCGACGCCGCAAAGCTCGCGGGAGCCTATCCGATCAGCCTACAGATCGACGGTCTCGAATAACTCGATTTGAGGCATTAGCCGCCGATTATGCTATACTTCCTATGTCCGAAGCTTTTCACTTTCGGACTCCGTACGTTTCGTTTCAACCATACGTAATCCCCTTTCGATGGTGAATTACTACGACATCCTCAAAGTGTCACCAAAGGCATCGAACACCGAGATAAAGTCGGCGTACCGGCGCTTGGCGCGAAAGCTCCACCCCGACAAGAATCAAGGCTCGGAGCAAACCGCTCTAAAATTTGCCGCAATTGCCGAGGCCTACGAGATACTCGGCAATTCGAATGAACGGGCCCGATACGACCGTCGCATTCTGGAGGTTCAATATAGTGAAAATGGCAATGGCGATTCTGTTTTCGCCTCGAAAAACCGTCACGCAAAACGCTGGCGTCAGATGGTTTACGAAAAGCGGTACAACGATATTATCGACCGCATGATAGCTGAGGAACGCCGGGAATCCCTGGCTCTCCAAAAGTTTATTTTCCCTTTAGTTGCTCTTTTTCTCTCTACATTCGTTGTCGGACTGCTCCGGCCAAACGTGTTCCTTTCAACTATCTTGCCGGATTGGGGGGGAATGCTCATACGCATTATTTGGGTTTCGTTATTTGTGGTTGGCATTATTCATATCGTTGGCCGCGTGCGCGATGCGTTCGATAGGTACGGGTATGACGATAACAATCTTCACGATTCGGTTCTGGACGAGACGGAGATTCCCACCAAATATTATTCAAGATATTCGATGTGTGCGATGATCATCGGCGGAATTGTGGTCTGTGTTGGAGCCGGTCTGGGGATCGGTTATGGCCTGGGTCTGCGATCTGTTTTAATGCCCTATTTGTTCTCGCCATCGCCGCAGCTCGACATTGTCCTCTACCCGCCAATATTCGTGCTCATCGTAGATGCGATCCATGGTTTGATACTAACCGCGGAAGGCTAGCGGCAAACTTGACCTTTGTCTCCGGTGACTGTATTATCTGTTGTTTGTTTTGAGAATCTTAATTTACCTATTGTTCGCGAGAATTATTAATGGCCAATCATAAATCAGCAGAAAAGCGTGTCCGGCAAAATGCCAAACGCAAAGATATCAACCGCAATAACCGCAGCAAATTGCGTACTTCGATTAAAAAGCTTCGCACGGCGGTGGCGGGTCATGACAAAACGGGGAGCGAGGAGCTTTTGCTGCCGACTATATCGTTGATCGACAAAGCGGTAAACAAAGGCATCATCCACAGGAATACCGCCGCCAGGCATAAATCGCGTCTGACTAAACATGTCAGCGGATTAGCGTAAGCGATCCTGTCTATCAAAGATCGGAAGTATTTCCAGCATTTAAAATTCGGAAGCGGACCGCCTTATCACGGTCCGCTTCCGTTTTTTGTTACAATGCTCCGCAATGACTGAGAGGCGGCAATATAAGTATTTCGATCTGATAATGGTGGCCTTTGTAGCCGTGCTTTTATGTTCAAATCTGATCGGCGTGCAAAAGGTTTCGTATGTCACCTTGCCGTGGGTCGGAGAATACATATACGGAGCCGGTGTCCTCTTTTTTCCGATCAGCTATTTTTTCGGCGATATTCTGACCGAGGTTTACGGCTATAAACGCTCTCGGCGCGTCATTTGGGCCGGTTTTGGAGCGTTGGCGTTTGCATCGGTGATGTCATATATCGTCACGAGCCTGCCGGCTGCTCACACGATGTCGCCGGAGCAGAACACCGCCGTCAATATGATGTTTGGGCAAACGTGGCGGATAGTACTTGCATCTTTGCTTGCATTTTGGGCCGGCGAATTTGCAAATTCAATCGTCCTTGCCAAGTTGAAGGTCGTAACCAACGGCAAATATCTCTGGACGCGAACAATCGGCTCAACCGCTCTCGGCGAAGCCGTCGACAGCGCCATTTTTTACCCGATTGCGTTTCTCGGCACTTGGTCAAACGAGCAAGTAATTAGTGTCATGATCGGCAACTATCTTTTAAAAGTGTTGTGGGAGGTACTCGCTACGCCGCTTACATACAAGGTCGTCGCGTTCCTGAAACGCATCGAACACGAAGATTATTACGACCGCGAAACGAACTTTAATCCTTTTACGCTTAATAATTAGAGCGGTAATTCTATAATAGAATTCAACCATTCTTCGGCATCGGAACTGTGCCAAATTAAAATTAGATCTTCGATTGCTTTCTTGATTGGAACTTTCCCCCGATGATGAATACACCCGGGCAATCGTCTCTCTGGATCAGGCTGGCAAAATGATACGGCATCGTTCGGCGGTCATGGGTAACAAGAATTCGATTTTCTCGCCTTGCCGCGAGCAAAACAAGAGCATCCGGGACTTTGCGATGCCGGGTATCGTCAGCAGTACAAAAATCGATTTCCGGTTCTAATCGGAGCAATCCCGAAATTATCTTTCCATTCAAATTGGCGTCGCCTTGAAATCGAACCTTCAACGTGAGAGAACCCCTGCGTTTTTCAATCTTTCAAACAATTCGGGCTTAGCCCTTTTAAATTCTTCCCGGCGAACAGTCGCGTCTTTTTCAAACTGAATTTCCGACTGCTCAAGATATTTGTCGATCCTAGCCTGATTAGCCAGATAGAAAGTCAACGCGCCATAAATCTCTTCCAGCGACAAAGTGGAAAACGATCGCTGTATAGATTCGGGAGATGACCCTTCGTTAAACTCATAGACTACCGAATCGAGCGACACCCTCGTGTCCGCGACCCAATATCCACCATCTCGCCTTTCGACGTAACGCTTTTTCATCGAACTCATAATAACACAGATTTTAGCGATTTGTTGTGTTAAAATTCGCACGATGCCGCTGTCGCTTACAACGCCGATCCTCGGACTTTTCAGCCATGAAATCGCTAAACTTTCGCCGGCGATCTCGCGGAAATTAGCGGTCGCACTCGCCGGTTTCGCCGCCAAAACTAGTGTCGATGCGGTCACGGTTGAAGATCTGCTCAATTACTTTCCGGCCCGCTACGAAGACCGGTCGAGATTTCTATCTATCGATCAATTGGAAATAGACATAGAAGCCGCGGTCGAGGTTTACGTAAAGGTATCGGGCGGTTTTAGAGTCGGCAAAAATCGCGGGCCAAGACAGCCGCCGCTTTTCATATTCGAGATAAGCGGAACAGACATAACGCGAAGCCAAAAGCCCGTGGTCGTGAAATGGTTTGTCTCAGGCAAACAAGCCGAGCGGATCGTCGCCTATTACGAAAACCGCTTTCCACGCGGCACACGATTTGTCGCGTATGGAAAATGGGAATGGGATGCTCGCCGAAATACGTATTCGCTGATGCTCAATAAGCCGGAGGAATTGGAAATTCTCCCGGATAACGATCGCGACCTTTTCCCCGCAGAGACGCAGAGTGGGTCAGAACCTCGAGCGGTATCCACCGGGTTAGCCGAGAGTACCAATAACGGATCGGATGACCTCGACGAAGATATCGGCAATCCCGAATTCGCCCCCATCCACACCGCCCGACGCGTTCCGATCTATCGAAAACTTGGCCCTTTTCAGACAAAGCGTCTGCGGGAGATAATTTACGACGTTTTGCAGAAACTCGACCGCACGTCGGTTCCCGACAATTTACCGGCCGAATTATTGCAACGCCAAAATCTCGCAACGCGATCACAGGCATTAGCCGAGATTCATTTCCCGCCTGACGACTCATCGATAGCAGATTACGAAATGTTTCGCAGCGCGGCGCACAAACGTCTGATCTTTGACGAATTTTTCTGGCTTTCG
This sequence comes from Chloracidobacterium sp., assembly GCA_043739565.1. Taxonomy (GTDB): domain Bacteria; phylum Acidobacteriota; class Blastocatellia; order Pyrinomonadales; family Pyrinomonadaceae; genus OLB17. The sequence goes on along the minus strand of JAYUDV010000108.1, from coordinate 5,911 downwards.
TTCTCCATGCAGTTGCTACGCGGCGAACGGCGAAAAGAGCCAAAAGGCACGGTCATCGAGATCCCCGAAAAGACAAAGGAAAGGCTCAAGAGCATCCTCCCTTTCACGCTGACCAACGCTCAGAAAAAGGTCATTGGCGAAATTTTCAGTGATCTCAAATCCGACGCTCCGATGAATCGGCTTGTTCAAGGCGATGTGGGCAGCGGCAAGACGATCGTCGCATTTCTGGCGATGTTTGCCGCGATGGAAAACGGCTATCAGGCGGCTCTTATGGCTCCGACCGAGATACTTGCCGAGCAACATGCACGTAATGCCAAAAAGATCTTTGACGGAACCGGTTACCGCGTTGAACTGCTTATCGGCAGCACGAAAGCGGCCGAAAAACGAAAGATTCTGGCCGATCTTGCCGTTGGCGAGATTCACATGATAATCGGCACCCACGCCGTTATTCACGATGGCGTAGTATTCGACAGGCTCGGCCTCGCCGTGATCGACGAACAGCATCGGTTCGGTGTTCTCCAGCGTGCTCAATTGCGGGCGTTGGGTTTCAACCCGGACGTACTTGTGATGACGGCGACGCCGATTCCGCGTTCGCTGGCAATGACGGTTTACAGCGACCTTGATGTCTCGGTCATAGACGAGCTGCCGCCCGGCCGCACGCCGGTCAAAACCGTGGTCGTCGGCGAAGACCAACGTGATGGCGTCTATCGCGGCATCGAACGCGAGGTTAAGCTCGGCCGCCAGGCTTACGTCGTTTATCCGCTGATCGAGGAATCGGCCAAGATTGATCTCAAAGCCGCGACGATCATGTACGAAGACTTGGCGAAACGCGTCTTCCCGCATCTTAACGTCGGACTGCTGCACGGAAAGATGAAGTCGGCTGACAAGGAAGCTATAATGAGCGATTTTGTCGCGGGCCGCGTCAATATTCTCGTCTCGACGACGGTCATCGAGGTCGGCGTCGATGTTTCGAACGCATCGTTGATGGTCATCGAACACGCCGAGCGGTTTGGCCTCTCGCAGCTTCACCAGCTTCGCGGACGCGTCGGCCGGGGAGCCGCGCAGAGTTATTGCGTGCTGCTAGCCGGATTTAAGCGAACGACGGTTGCCAAAGAGCGGCTCGGTATTATGGAGCAGACCAGCGACGGCTTTAAGATCGCGGAAAAGGACCTCGAAATTCGCGGCCAGGGCGAAATTCTCGGCACGCGGCAATCCGGCATCCAAAACTTTAAAATAGGTAACATAGTCCGCGACCTCGATATTTTGGTGGCCGCCCGCTCAGAGGCCGAAGATTATCTCACAACGCGCCGGTTGTCACCGGAAACGTCGGATATGGTAAAGGTCGCCCGTTCAGACAAAAATGTAAGACTCGGCGGCATAGGGTGACCGTTTTGCAACCGTCTTTGCCCGCACAGCACCGATTTCTTAAACTGACGGAAGAACTTAACGCAAAGTCGCAAAGGTTTATTTGATCTAATTAAAATAGAATTTGCTTTGTACTGGTTCTTAAACTTTGCGTCTTGGCGCCTTTGCGACTTTGCGTTAAAAAATTCTTTTTATGCGTGTAATTTCGGGACTTTATCGCGGGCGTCTGCTCAAAAGCCCCACGGACAACAAGACGCGACCGACATCGGACCGGTTGCGCGAAACGCTTTTTAACGTGCTCACTCCGCGAATTACGGACGCAACGCGTTTTCTCGACCTCTGTGCCGGAACCGGCGCAATCGGGATCGAGGCGATCTCGCGCGGTGCTGCTTTTGTTACCTTTGTGGATCGCTCAAAAAAATCGTGTGCCATGATCGAAGAAAACCTCGACAAGCTTGCCATCCCGGAATCGCAAACGGAGATCCTCGGCCTCGCCGCCGAGAATTTTACAGGCCGGGAGCATGCCGTCGCTTGGGATATTGCGTTTTTCGACCCGCCGTACGAATCGGATTATGGGCTCGTGATGCACGATTTTGGTTTTAAGAGCGATCTGCTTCGCGACGGCGGCGTACTTGTCGTCGAGCATCACACAAAAAAACATATCACCGACCTGATCGGTTCGCTGCGGCGCTGGCGCGTGTTGAAACAGGGCGAGACGTCACTCAGTTTTTATGAAAACTCCTAAATTATCAATTGTTAATTGTCAATTATTAATTGACTTTGAGGCGTTACTCATATCGTCAAGATCAATTAACAATCTGCAGTTTACCATTTACAATTTTTACCGATGAAGATACTCGTGTGGCTCATACTCTGCCTGATCTGGGGCACGACCTGGTTTTTTATCAAGGTCGGTCTCGAAGATCTGCCGCCGATTGGATTTGCGACCGCAAGGTTCCTACTCGCAGTTGCGATTCTCTTTGTTGTAATTCGCGTCCGGAAAATACCGTTGCCAAAAACCTCTAAGGATTGGCGGCTGATCGCTCTCACCGGCGTCCTGCAATTTTCGATCAACTACAGCATCGTATTCTGGAGCGAACAGTACATATCGTCCGGTCTGGCGGCGGTTTTGCAGGCGATGATTACCGTTTTCGGCCTGGTGCTGGCGTGGATTTTTTTGCCCAACGAGCGGATCACGCCGCAAAAGATAATCGCCGTTCTGATCGGCGTGATTGGTGTTGCCGTGATCTTTACCGACCAACTGCGGATCGAGAATTGGATGGCGTTTCTCGGATGCGTTGGTATTGTCGTCGGTGCGTATGCGGCCGCTCAGGCGTCGATACTGGTTAAGGCACGCGCCGGGGCGATGCATCCGGCGGCACTCGTATTCGCTCAAATGATCTGCGGCCTGCCGGCAATAATCATTTACAGCCTCGTCCGCGAGGGCAACCCGCTCATGTTTAATTGGACATGGAAAGCTGTCATCTGCGTAATCTATCTGAGCGTGTTCGGAACGGTCGCGGCATTTTGGCTTTATTATTGGCTTTTGAGTAAAATCGAATCGACCAAAGCGATGATGATCTCGCTCGTCACGCCGCTTTTGGCCGTGATAATCGGGGCCATATTTTTGGGTGAACGTCTGCCGCCGCAAACGCTGGCGGGCGGCCTGCTCATTATCGCCGGCATCGGGCTGATCGTTTTCAGAAAAAAGCAAGGTAACGCAGAGTCGCAAAGACGCGAAGTCGCAAAGAACACTTGATTGGGTTCGAAATGAAAAATTGCTTTTCTTCCCTTTGCGTCTCTGCGACTTTGCGACTTTGCGTTAAAATCCTTCTATGCATTTCAAATTCACAACTGCAGGCGAATCGCACGGTAAGGCCCTCGTTGCCATTGTCGAAGGCCTTCCCGCCGGTTTGCCCATCGATATTGCCGCTATCAACCACGAACTGTGGCGGCGTCAGCAAGGATATGGACGCGGCGGTCGGATGAAGATCGAGACGGACACGGTTGAGATCATTTCGGGCGTTCGCCACGGCAAAACGCTCGGCTCACCGGTCGCGTTAATGATAAAAAATGACGATTTTGTTCATTGGCAGGACGTGATGTCTGTCGAACGTGTCAGTAGCCGGAACGTAAGTCAGGGCAAGCTCACGCCGAAAAACACACGAGAGGTTAAGAGGCCACGGCCAGGCCACGCCGATCTGGCGGGCGGACAGAAATATCAGACCCGCGACCTCCGCGACATTCTCGAACGCGCTTCGGCGAGAGAAACCGCCGCGCGAGTTGCATGTGGTGCTATTGCCAAACAGCTTCTCGCCGCGTTCGGCATCGAGATAAAGAGCCATGTTATCAAGCTCGGACATGTCCAGATCGTTCCACTCAGTCAGACATGGGAAGCCATCTTGGCGATTCCGTCCGATTCCCCGCTCAATTGCGCCGATGAGAACATCCAAAATGACATGATTAAACTTATCGACAAGGCCAAGGTCGATGGCGACACACTCGGCGGCATCTTCGAGGTAGTCGCACGCGGCCTGCCCGTCGGTCTCGGCTCGCACACCTCATGGGAAGAAAAACTCGATGGCCGCATCGCCCGAGCCGTAATGTCGATCCACGCCGTAAAAGCCGTCGAGATCGGCGAAGGCGTCGCCAACGCCGGACGGACTGGATCGCAAGTGCATGACGAAATTTTCTTTGAGACTAGAGACGATTCAGAGACAAGAGACGGGAGACAGGAGACAGGAGACGAAGATAACGCTCCTGTCTCAGATCTCCTGTCTCCCGTCGTCTGTCTCCCGCCTCAGTTTGTTCGCCGCACAAACCGTGCCGGCGGCCTCGAAGGCGGCATCACGAATGGCGAAGAGCTTCGCGTCCGCGGCTACATGAAGCCGATCTCAACGCTCCGCAAACCGCTCCATTCAGTCGATATCGACACCAAGGCCGAAGACCTCGCCGCCTTCGAACGCTCCGACATCACCGCCGTCCCCGCCGCCGGCGTCATCGGCGAAGCCATGCTCGCTATCGTTCTGGCCAATTCAATGCGAGAAAAATTCGGCGGCGATTCCATGGACGAAATGCGACGTAATTATGACGGCTACGTCACCGCGTTAACAGAATACTAGCCGCGACGCGGCGATTCGAGCTAGAACCGCGAGCGGCAGCGGCCGGGTTCTTGCCAAGCCAAATGGTTAATGCTACATTCTCCGTGCATATCCAATGAACAAACTATATTACGGTGATAATCTTGATGTGATGCGAAAGTTTATTCGCGACGAGACGGTGGATCTTTGCTACATCGATCCGCCGTTCAATTCGCGGGAGCAGGCTACAACCAGATATACAACAACATCGGCACCTACAACCCAAGAGCAGGCACAGGCGTTTACCGACACATGGACGTGGGACGACCACGCCAACCAATGTTACGACGAGATTCTGTCGAACAAAAACGGCGTACAGGCGCAGCAGTCGATAGCGCGAAAGGTTTAGGATTGTTTTGGATAATCAAATGCCGTTCGATTACAATGCGAGGTAACGATGGATAAGCCCTGCCCGCATTGTAAAACGCAAAATCTCACGGACGCCGTTTTTTGTGCGAATTGCGGACAATCTATACCGGCAACAAAAAACACTGATTCTACATGGACTATCGTCGCGATTGTTCTCGGTATCGTCGCTGTTGTTGTGCTATGCGGCACAATCGGCGGCCTGTCAATATTGAAAGATCAGTCGGATCAACGAATTGCTCGGATGAACTCGAATTCAAAGGCCTCGGATACAAACGCCGCAAATACAACACTGTCGCTCCCGCCAACGCCGATTCCTACACCGACTCCGAAACCGATACCCACTACGGTTACCCTAGAGGACTCAGCCCGGTATTTAGTAGGCAAAGATCAGGACTTAAACAGGCCGGCTGACAAAGACGACATTCATGTCAAACGGGTTTCCTATTTATTAAACGAATTGGCATTACTAACTAAAGAGGACATGAATTCAATAGCGGGAGCGACCGATGCCACTGCTGATTATTTACTAAAAGACTATGGCCGAAAAATTCTTCGGGAAAGGTTGCTTGAGGATATGAAGGCTTTTTATTGGGATAAATCGCTTAAGGTTAGACTGAAATATAAAGAGGCCATTACTGCTCAGGCCACGATTGAATACGCGAATTAGGGCACCATCCTCAAGGGATTAAGGAGCGGAAAGAATGAAAACTTTGTTATTGATATTGCTTTTGACGGTCGCGGCGTTCGGGCAATCTCATTCTGGCACTTACGACAGAATTGGCAAGACTCGCAGCCAAGGAGTGATTGCAGGAATCGGTGATAGTGAGATTACATTCAGGGACATTCGCCGCGGCAAGACGAAAACGCTGCGTTTTGCTATTAAGGTGTTCGGTCGCAGGGAAGCTCCTTGTCTTGGCGAATTCAGCGGCAAAGCAACTTGGGTTGATGCAAATACCGCCGAATACAACGGCGATTTTAATTCAGTGAAAGCAAATGGTTGCCGCTTGACCTTTATTTTTTCGGCTAACCGCGTCATC
>JAYUDV010000107.1:0-5715 GCA_043739565.1 Chloracidobacterium sp. | reverse complement strand
TCGCTGATCGATCTGCTGCGCGTCCCGAATGATTTCAACCTCGTCGTCCGTGAGAAAATCTCGGGACTGTGCAGCCGCGTTCGCGGAAAAAAAGGTGGCACAAGTAATTAGGGTCAGGAAAAAACAGATCCTCATATAAAATTATAGAAAGCCGCGTTTGCCCGTCGGAACAACTGAATCACCAAACATCGGTTCGACCGCTTTTGCACGGGAATCGCGAACGTATTGAAGCAGTTTATGGACGTAATCTTCGTATCTCAGCGGCAATTCACGCCGGATCGCCTCCAGACGCGGACCAAACGCACGAAGTCCGATCTCTAGCCGCTTGTAATTATCCAATACTTTCCCGTTTTTCGAATCTTGCGTTCCGAGAAAATTTAGCGTGTTATCCAATAATCCGTGAAAACCTCCGAGTTGATAAAAAACGCCGTCAAAATCCGCGGTCGAAGTGAGATGTTCGGCTTGCGACAATCGGCTATTCATCAACTCAAGAGCAAGTTTCGTGTGAATTTTGAGGTCGGAGACCTCATTTAGCTGTGCCTTTTCTTGTTTAGTAACCGTTCGCAACGGAGGCGGAGCGAGGTCTGCCGGGCCGTCCTGTGCCGCAACGTGAGTTGATAGTGAAAAGTGAATAGTGAAAAGTGAAAAACCGAAAGCTAAATAGCCAATAAGCCGACAAAACGACCGCCGGTAAAATGCTGTCTTCACTTTTAGTTTTTCACTTTTCACTCTTCTTACCCTTACCGTCCTTGATCTGTCGGTGGAGCTGAGGCAAACGGAAATTTACCTTTTCAATATCAGCCTTGTTTTGCACTGGGTCGGCCAGACGCAAGTACTGTTGATAATTTGCTAACGCATCCAAGTATTCACCCATCTGGTCGTGCGCTATCGCCAAAAAATAATAGGCTGCCGGCGCCTGCGGCTGCCTTACTGTTAACCACTCGAATTCGCCTTTCGCTTCTGAAAAACGCTTCAATTCAAATAATGCTGTTGCAAGATTAGCATGTGCGGTCCAATTTTCGGGAACAATTTCAATCACCTTTTTTAAGAGGTTAACTGCCGCGTCAAACTGTTTTGCCTGCAAGAGAGCGGCACCATATCCGACCGCGTGATCTATGTTTCCTGGTTCCGCCTCCGAGGCTCTTCGACAATAACCCAACGCCTTTGTTGGATCGTCACGGCGATAGAGATTACAAAGTCGGCCAAGTATATATGGATCTTTGGCATTTTTTTCAAGCTGCTTTTCAACTTCCTGGGGGCTTTCCGAGTTGTTCGCGGCAATCTTGGCCCGAAGCTCGTCCGCCTTGATAGATCGCGGGTTGTTCGACCCCAAAAGTCTCAAAGCCTCATCGGCCTTTCCCTCACGGACGAGGATTCGGGCTCGCAAAAGTGTAACGAGATCCGTGGTCGGCGATATTTTTTCCAGCAATTCAGCGTCGGCGGCAGCCCGCTCGATATCGCCATCCGCAAGAGCGATTTCAGCGGACTGGGCAATTGCGAGCTTGTTTTTTGCGTCAATGGACAGAGCTTTGTTAATACTGATTCGTGCGGATGGCCCCAGACCTACGGCGCGTTGAAGGGCAGCTAGGGCGACCCAGATAGATACAGGTGGATTCGCCTTGGTGGATAGCTCCGTGATTTTCGATAGTAATTTATTGAGTGCCGGAATTGGAGCCTTGGTCTCTAAAAGAAGTTCGGTCATTGACCCTAACGCCGGAAAGTTTTGAGGGTCGAGATCAATGGCCCTTGCCAAAAAAGGCTGGGCATCGCTGTATTTTGCTTGCGACACTAAGATGGAGCCGAGGCTTGCAAGGGCAAGCGTCCAGTCCGGTCTAAGTCCGACTGCCCGACGAAACGAAGTTTCCGCCTCAACATTTTTACCCAGGGCAATTTGTGCGATGCCCCGCTGATATTCGGCCTCCGGAAAATCAGGCTGAATCTTGAGAGCTTTCTCATACAATTTGATTGCACCGGCGAGGTCACCTTTTTCGTGTAGGTTCTGGGCCTGGTTAAATACGGCGACTATATCTTCTGCGTCGTCCCCCGTCTGAGCCGTAGATAGCGTCGGAGCTATGAAAATAAAGAGCACGGCTATAGTCGCAGCAGCGATCGATTGCCGGTAAACCTGAAAAAAGACAGTCAATATTGCGTACATCGGCCTATTGGAACGAGTAAATATTAGCACTCGCGGTAAAAAACATCTATCGATTTTGCGACGGCGGAACCTAAATTTTTAATTCCAAACGTTTGCGTTCTTACTTTTCTGTAAGTTAAAATTTCCAAATTGAACGCTGGCAATAATTCATCGAGCGTTTCCTGCCCAAAATGACCGCATCGCCGAATCAACTCCCCATAATTGTATGGCCAAAATAATAATATTTTGACAACTGGATTGAGATGCATATTTTTTGAGTATTGTTGGAATGTATTCGGGTGGGTAATCGAATAGAATGTTTATTATTAAAGAATGACAAATTTTACAATTGGAGATTTTTACAATGGCTAATCCGATGGCTGACGAAATGCGGAGATTCCGGGGCAGCGACGAAAAGAATCCATTCGAGGCAATGAGCGAGCGGTTCGATCGTGCGGCAAAACTTCTTAACTTAGAAGAAGATCTATACGCGGTTATGCGCGTCCCGACAAGGGAATTGAAAGTATATATACCGGTACGAATGGATTCGGGGCATATACAGGTTTTCGAGGGTTATCGTGTTCAGCATAATTTTGCTCGCGGCCCCGCAAAAGGCGGTATTCGATACGCCCCGGACGTGAGTCTTGACGAGGTAAAGGCACTTTCAGCCTGGATGACGTGGAAATGTGCTGTGGTAAACGTACCGTTCGGCGGAGCGAAAGGCGGCATCATTTGCGATCCGCACCAGATGTCTCTGGGCGAGCTTGAACGTATGACCCGTCGCTATACGGCGGAATTGATCGATTTTATCGGCCCGGATAAGGATGTGCCGGCACCGGATATGAACACGAGCGAACAAACCATGGCATGGATCATGGACACATACTCGATGCATTCGCGGCACACTGTCACTGCGGTTGTGACAGGAAAGCCCGTTGCTTTAGGCGGATCCTTAGGTCGGCGGGAGGCAACCGGACGCGGCGTGATGTTTTGTATCAACGAGGCTATCAAACGATTTGATCTGACGCCCGAGAAAACCAGTGTCGTCGTACAGGGATCCGGCAATGTGGGCGGGATTGGTGCCCAATTGCTGCACGAGCATGGATATAAAGTGATCGCGATTTCCGATGTAAGCAGCGGAATATATAACCCCGATGGCCTGGATATTATAAACGTGCTCGCGTTTCTCGAGGCAAATCGCACACTCGACGGCTATCCTGGCGCGGAGCAGGTCTCAAATAAAGACTTGTTGGAGATCGAGTGTGACGTACTTACCCCGTGTGCGACCGAAAATCAAATTACTTCGGAAAATGCAGACCGCATAAAGTGCAAGATACTTGCGGAAGGTGCCAATGGCCCAACGACACCGAAGGCGGATAAGATATTGCACGATAAGGGGATTTTTGTAATTCCGGATATTCTTGCTAACGCCGGGGGCGTGACCGTATCGTACTTTGAATGGGTTCAGGATCGAATGGGCTATTTTTGGTCCGAAGCAGAAGTTAACGCCCGTCTCGAAGACAAGATGGTCGCCAGTTTTAATGAACTGTGCCATTACGCAACCAAGCATGACGTTGATACACGAACTGCCGCATATATGCTGGCAATTGACCGGGTGGCCTATGATACTAGAATGCGCGGTATCTACGCTTAAATAAAGTGAGCTTTAAATTAGCGATAGTGCTTGATTTTGAATTAGATGTGCGATAAGGTCTTATCCGAGGAGACTCAAAGTTTTTAAAAGCAAATATTGACTTTGTTGTAATACTCCTCTATAAATTTAACGTAAGTAGTGATTTGCCTTATTTGTGGCCATGCTGGAATCTACAGAACACACCGATTGGCGGTTGTAGGGCGTGTGCGATAATTGGGTAGCTTTTTGAGATTAGGCTTTCGTTGGAATGCCCTCAATTGCTACGAATTGAAATTTAATTTTTTATTTTTCGGCGGAGGAATGTGATGAAACTCGCTATCAGGGCGTACTTTGTAACGCTTATTTTATTAATGCTCGTGTTCGCGGTACCGGCGCAAAAATTGTCGGAAAAAGATGACCGAAACACGGCACCAATCGTTGGAACGGGGGGCCAGGTTTCCGGCCCGACAGGACTTTTTACGGTATTAGACGGTAAGACCCTTAGGAAAGGGGAATACACGTTGAGTGCCGCTCTCAGCAATTACGACCGTGATCCGGGTAATGCCGATTTCACGTCGGTTCCGCTTAGCTTTCAGATCGGACTAACGAATAAGCTCGAATTGTTCTTTTCGACCGAAGCCTGGCGCGGAATCAAAGTTAATTCCCCTCGTAATCTGTCGGGTTTTTATCTGCCTAACTCGCAGATTCTAATCAACGGCGGATTGACCTCGGCCCCGGCTATAGTTCTTGCACCGCAAGGGCCAGGGGCTTCGGCGTTTACCAACACCGCAGTGTTTCGTCCACAGGGCGCTCCGTTTGTCGCATTCCCCTATAGTGGCGGAAACGCGGGAACCTATGGGTTTATATTTCCGTTCACTTCAGGGCCTGCGTTTGGTTTTGCGGCGGGAACGAACGCCCAGTTGGGCAGCCCTTCAGGGGGCGGACGCGCAGCCTTCTTTCCGGGCGTAGGCTCGGCCTTTGGCAGTATCCTGCCAGGTTTAGTCCTGCAGACTGCTCCGATTAACTGTCAGAGCGGCATCGCATGCGGAAACCAGCCAACTTCGTTTACAGTGGCACCTTCGTATCTGCCGGACGCACCGTTCCTAAACAGGATCTACGGTACTTCGGCTTTCAATAGTTTTACAGGCGGAGTAAAATGGCGTTTTACCGACATTAGCAACCCCATCGGTTTGGGCCTTATGGCCTCGTACCGTTGGTACACCGACCGGGCAAGTTCCTCGGCTGGATTTAACCAGATGCAGCGTGGCGCCGGACCAGGTGCAAACCGCGGTGACATTGCCGTTACGGCTTTCTTCGACGATCGCCTGACAACCTGGGCAAATCTGTCAGCCAACATTGGTTATACATATACGACCAATCCTAAGGGAACGTTCACAAACGGATCCTTTACTTTACTGGATCGCCCCGACGAGCTTCTGTCGTCGGTGGGAGTCGATTTCCCGATAAATAAGTTTTTCCAGCCGATTCTTGAATTTAGTTATTTGAGATATTTAGCCCATCGGACGCCGAACGCATTCGAAAATAATCCGATGGACGGTATTGCCGGCATCAGGATTTACCCAAGACGCTGGTGGGGCGTCGGTCTGGCCTATCGCTACAACTTTAATCAGCAGGATGACGGTAGCTTTGACGGATCATCCAATAATAATTCGGTGCGTTTGCTCTGCGGACCGGTATCGGCAGCCGGCTGTACGCCGTCTACTGTTACACAAACATCAACCGGTGTTCCCAGAGGATTTGTCACGTCCAGCGATCCTAGCGGTTACATTGCACAGTTTTGGATCGGACGACGAGATAAACGTGCCGGCCCGATTGAGAACAAACCGGCTTCGGTTGACTCGGTTGACTTGAGTTCGACGGTTATCACATTGCCTTGCCGTGCTGGGACCAAATCCCGATCGGGAGCTTGTAATGACAATAAGACGAT
>JAYUDV010000106.1:0-2135 GCA_043739565.1 Chloracidobacterium sp. | reverse complement strand
ATCTCGGCTAGTTCCGTCAGGGCCGGGATATCGACCGTCAGATTCGGTGCGCCGTTGGCGAATGGAACGCCCGATTTCAGCGCGGCGTATGCATAGATCATTGATGGAGCGATAAACGGATCGTTATCGTACATCGCTTTTTCAAATGATTCGAGCGACTTGTGAATCGCCGATTCCTCGATGTAAATCTCGGTCGACGCAGCCCAGACCATCACCAGCCGCGAGCAGTTATTTTCTGACTTAAATTTAGCAATGTCCGCGATCAATTGCTCGGCAAGGTCCATCTTGTTCTTGCCGGTTTTGACGTTTTCGCCGGTGATCCGCTTGACGTAATTCTGTTCGAAAACGGCGGACATCGGCTTTAAGGATGCGAGCGGTTCGGAAAGCTGATTAAGCAGGTCCTTATCGAGTACGCCGGCGTTCATCGCCGCGTCGTAGGCGCTGTCGTGAAAAATATCCCACGCACCAAAGACGATGTCGTTAAGATCGGCGAGCGGCACAAAATCCTTAATTTTGGGTGCGCGATTGTCCGTCCGCTTACCAAGTCGGATCGTGCCCATCTGCGTGAGGCTGCCCACCGGCTCTGAAATGCCGCGTTTTATCGCCTCGACACCGGCCACCAAAGTCGTGCTGACGGCACCCAATCCGACGAGCAAAACACCAAGTTTCCCTTCTGCGGGAGCAATTTCTACACCCTTACCTGTCATTAATTTCCTCCAAAAATATAAACATAAAGAATAGCTTTACACTTGAATTTAGGCAACTGGGGCGATTGGAATGCCAGATCACCGCAATCGATTTCAGGCATTTTAACTTCGATAAATACCGTAATCGATTTCGGCAAAAATATTATCGCGGTTCTCTATCACGGCGAGGAGGTCGTAGTTGATGTTGCCGGTGTCGAGCATTTTGGCAAGTAGGTCGAAGCGTTGGATGTGGGATTGGAAGCGGCGGGTTGAGTATTCGACCGTTGTGTCCTTGTAAATCTGGAATGCCCAGTCGGACGACTGGGCGAGGAGGAGCTCGCGAGCCATCTGGTTCAAAATACGAACCAGCAGTTCCGAGTTCAAATTTCCGAGTTCCGATTTGTCTGAACTTGGAACTTGGAACTCGGAACTCGAAACCGCGAACTTGTTCGCGTACGCGGTCATTTTTCGTTCGGCGTCGTGCTGGTATGGATACATCCACGAATTAGCCTCGTTGATCCAGACCTTGTAATAGCCGTTTTCGCCCCAGCTTGAGGCGGTCGGGCGTTGGATTTGGATGGGGAGGCCGGAATCAAGAAAATCGCCGGGCGTTATGCATTCGATCTCAGACTGGTCAAAGTGAATCTTCTTAAAGAAAAAATCGATAAACTGCGGCCCTTCGAACCACCAGTGTCCGTACAGCTCTGCGTCATAAGGAGATACGACGAGTGGCGGATGGCCGTCAAACGTCTCGCGTAGCTTATGAGCTTGTTTTATTCGCTCGCCGATGAAATGCGATGCGTTCTCCGCCGCCTTGTCGCGGGCGAGGGCGGGAATATATGGTTTTTTAAGATTTTGCGGCACATTGCGGCCCGTGATGCGGTGATATTTGAGACCCAGATGCTTGCGGTTTTCATCGGCGTCGAGATACGGTTTGAGATAATCGAGCGGTGCGTCCCAGCCGATGTCGCGGTAGAATTCACGGTAAAGCTCGTTGCCGGGATAGCCAATCTCGGCGCTCCAAACCTGCTGGCTCGTCTCGACGTCACGGGCAAAAACGGCGGTGCCATTTGGACAGACGACGGGCGCATGGACGCCGTAACGCGGACGCGGGTCGCCGTAAAGTATTGCGTGCGTGTCCGATATGAAATATTCGATGCCGGCTCCCGCGAGCAGGTCTTCGATGCCCGGCTCGTATGCACATTCGGCGAGCCAGATGCCACGCGGCTGGCGATGAAAGTGTTTTTTATAATTCGCGACCGCGATCTGAACTTGCGCGCGGCGTGATTCCAGCGTCGAGATGAGCGGCATAAAGCCATGCGTCGCACCGCAGGTAATGATCTCGATCACGCCTTGCTCCTGCAACTCACGAAAGGCGGTGATCAGGTTGCGTTTGTAACGGTTATTCCACAAATCGAGCGAGGCCGAGAGATTATCGACGTACATTTT
>JAYUDV010000105.1:0-13784 GCA_043739565.1 Chloracidobacterium sp. | reverse complement strand
TCGAGTCAGCTCCGAGCCCGCCGACCGATTGATACTGCGGCCGGCCGTCTTTCATCAATAGCGTCAACGCAGTCGTCGGCAGCGTCTTGCCTGCCAGCTCGTTAGCTTTCGTCATCGCTTCGCCGGGTGAAACTTTAACGCGAACCGCGTCGATCTTTTCGACCGTCCCTCCCTCGACTGTATTAGGCAAAGCATACAAAAATCCGCTCAACGCCCACGCGAGGACTGGAATTGAAATAGCGATACCAAGCAGTAAATGGAGTTGATAAATAAATTTTTTCATATTATTTTGCCAAAGATTTACACAGATTATCACAGATACGATCTTTGGCATCGGGCTCTCACATTTGCGGTGAGCCCGAATTAAATTCTGTGTTCATTTGTGTTAATCTGTGGTTAATAATCATGAGCGAACAACCAACAGTATCCGACATTTTCAGGCGAGCATTAGAGATGCGAGCAAGCAATCCAACTGCATCATATAAAGACGTTGCAAAGCAGCTTGTGAGCGAATTTAGCGGCAAGCCGTTTCCCGCGACGGCGTTTCTGACTATACCCGAGTACGACAACATTGCCCCCGAGGAGGACTGGACCGCCGGGCTGCCGGTGGTGCTGCGAGGCATTCAGAACGAAGATTGGAATGATGTCGCGCACGGCATTATCATCAGCCTTGAACAGGTCGAAAATTACCCGAAGGAATCAGGCCGCGAGGACGACCCCGCCAAAGAATGGCGTAATCGCACAAAAGGAATCGCTGGAGCCGAGGAAAAAGTATTGGAAGAATGGATGCCAGCCGACCTGATGGCGATGGCGAAACGGAATGTGAAGTCGTAAAATATAGGCTATTTATATTTCCAGTTTCAATCCATCCACGGCCTCGATCACCTCGCATAACGGCTCAAATTTCGCGATCTCGTCCTTAAAATTTACCTCATCCCATTCAGGATAAAAATGCGTCAGCATCGCGCGTTTTGGGCGAGCTTTGCGAATGAGATATATCGCCTCGGCTAGTTCGAGATGTTTTTCGATCGGCTTATTGTCAAAGAAAGTGCATTCGAGAATAAGCAAGTCAACGGCGTTCGCAAATGTCCCCAAAACCCCGGCAAAACCTGTGTCCGCCGAGTAAACCAAAGTTTTTTCGTCCGAATCGCGTAAATGTATCGCGTGGCTTTCGTCCGTATGCGGTGTTGACATCGCGACCGCCTCGACGCCGGGCAGAATGTCAAATTTCTCAAGCTCTGCAACTTCGACGATCTCAATCGGAAACGGCTGTTCGAGCAGGCGGTAATTATTTACATTGTTAAATCCTTCAATTAAACGGTTTAAGCCAACTGGCCCGAATATTCGCAACGGTTTTGTGCGATGCCTCATCACCTCGGCGTGTTTTGTCCCGGCCAGAAACGGCGCCAGCCCGCCGCAGTGATCGAGATGAAAATGCGAGATCCAGATCGCGTCCAGATTCGGCCAATCGAGGTTTTCCTGAGCCATTCGCAACGGTGCTGACGCGGCGCAATCGAGCAGCAAATTGCCACCGCCGGTTTCAAGCCAATAGCCCGAACTGCTCCGTTTTGGATGCGGTATTGTCGAGCCGGAACCAAGGACCGTGAGCTTCATCCTTTAAGAATATCAGTGTCAATAGCCAAAGCGCGAGGGGCGTGCGTCAACATGAACGCATCCCTCACGGTCGGGCTACTGACATTGGTTGTGGTAAATTAAAGTGATGAGCCAAGTAGATATTCTTGCCGTTTTTGCACACCCCGACGATGTTGAGTTAACGGTCGGCGGCACAATGCTAAAGATGAAACATCTCGGCTACCACACGGGCGCGCTGGATGTTACGCATGGAGAGATGGGCACGCGGGGAACGGCCCTAGGCCGGGTGGCTGAGGCACAAGACGCGGCAAAGATACTAAAACTCGATATCCGCGAAAATCTTGGCCTGCCGGACGGACATGTCTTTGTCAGCGATGACGAACGGACAAAGATGGTTCGTGTCTTTAGGCGGCTGAAACCAAAGGTGATCTTGACGCATCCGATTGGTGACCCGCATCCCGACCACGACCATATCGCCAAGTTGGTCCGCGAATCTGCCCGGCTCGCGAGCATGAAACGCTATGACGAGGAGACAGGCGGCGAAAAAATCCCGGTCCCAATTGTCGCGCACAATATTTTTTCGCGCCGGGCGGAATCGTCATTTATTGTCGACATTTCAGATTTTCTTGAGCAAAAAATGAAGGCGATCAGGGCTCATGCATCGCAGTTTTTCGATCCCGCGTCGAGCGAACCGGAAACGCGTCTGACGTCAAAATATTTTCTCGATGAACTCGAAAACCGGTCGCGTTATTTCGGTTCGCTGATCGGCGTTGCCGCGGGCGAGCCATTTTATATCCGCGAGGCGCTGAATGTCGAAGATCCAATCGATCTGCTGACGCGGCCGATGAATTTGTATTCGTAATCTTATCGACCAACACAAGAATAGAAACCACGGATGGACACAGATAAACACGGATAAGGCGGCATTCTCTTAATCTGTGTCCATCTGTGTTTATCTGTGGTTTCATCTGTCTTTCCGTTTTTGCTATAGATAATTTTTCTATGAAAGCACTTGCCCCCGAAGAGATCGAGCTCAACAAAAAGCGCGGCGTCCTTGAGCGGCTAAAGGATCGGCTTGCCGACCGCGAAGGGGAAATGGCCGATCTTCGCGCGGTGCAGGAGCAATTTAAGGCTCAATATACGATGGGTGTCGCCCGGCTCTATGCCGAGTTTGACGATATCGAGGCGCAGATCGCCGAAGAGGAAGTTAAGCTCGTCCCGGACGACGAAGAGATTAAGAAAAAGGCCGAGGAAATGCGTCGCCGTGCCGAAGAATCAGCCGCTAGTGCCGCCGAAGATGCCAAAGCGCTCAATTTTCGATTCAATCCGACGCCCGACGCTAAAAAGGCCTATCACGATCTGGCCCGCGTCATCCATCCAGACCTTGCACTCGACCCAGGCGAGAAAGAAAAACGTCACGACCTTATGGCCGAGCTTAACGCGGCGTATTCGGCCGGCGATCAGCTAAAGCTGAACAAACTGGTCGAGGATTTTCGTAATCACCCCGATCTGGTCAAAGGCGATTCGGTAGGCGATGAACTTGTCCGCTCGATCCGCCAGATATTTCAGGTCAAGGTTCGTCTAAAAGACCTTCGTGAAGAACGGCAGGCCGCCGAGTTGTCCGAACTTTTCATTCTACGGGAAAAAGTTGAGGCCGAAATGGCCGAGGGCCGCGATTTGCTTGCACAAATGGCCGCGCGAACCCGTGTCCACATAAAGAAATCAGAGAGGCGGCTGGCAAGTCTTCGCACTGTAAATGCTGCCGCTGAGGAATATGTGAAGGAGCGATACGGGATGGATATTGAGGATTTTCGATAGAAACCTAGAGCCTTAAAGATTCGACGACCATCTTGCCGTCCTCGGTCCGGGTAGCGTTACAGACGCCGACGATTTTGCCGAGCACGCGGACCTCTTTTTCGTCAAATATCTGCGGCTCACCGTCGGTTCCCTCGATACAAACGATGCCGAAATCGGCATCATAAAATCCGCAGATTACCTCACCGCTTTCGACTTCGGCGACGGCGACCAGATCACCGCGCTTTACATTTGCTTTGACAACGATCGCTAGTGAACCTTTTACAAGGCCGATACTCTCGAGCCGCGTGCCGTTTATCCATATACCGCGATAGTCCGTGAAATGAGCGATTGACGGCGGGAGGATTAATTCAAAATCACCGGCCTCAAGGGTTTTCTTTGGTGGCGCATTCTTTGCGTCCATCGCCGATTCAAATTCTCGTATCAGACGAATCGCAGCCTTATCACCCGCCTGCACTCTGGCAATACTCACTGCGTCGCTAAGACTCAGCACGGCTTCCGAAAAATTATCGAGGTATAAGAGAATCTTTGCTTTTGTCAGCAGCGTATCGACACGGTATGCTGAGTTCTCACTATCCCGCAAGATCGAGAGAGCCTTGTTAATAGTTGTCAGAGCATCGCTGTATTTCGATTCCGCAAAATATACGAGAGCTTTTGTATCTAGCGAATACCCTTCACGCGTCTTGTCTTTTAATTGCTTAAAGATCTTGGTCGAATTGTCGATCGCCTCATGTGCCTTGGCAAATTTCCGCGTCTCCTTATAAAGCTGCGCGAGGTTATTCTCAACCGTGCCTAGATATATCTTGTGACGCGAGCGCCGATGATAGTATTTTGCGAGTTCCAAATGCCCGAGAGCTTCAGATATTTTGCCAAGGTTCTTATGAGACAGTCCGATATTTGTGTAGAAGCTGCCCTTAAGAAAAGCATCGCCATAATTTCGAAATGTTGACTCAATATCTTTGCCAGCTACAATATTTTCCTTATATCGTTGGCAGGAAAGATTAATCAGGCTCCTAATAAGATGCGAATAAAGGTGGACGTCAGCCGACATCGGTAATCCACGGCCCAAGGCTTCCTCAATCCAATTTTCAGCTTCGCTAAACTCACCTGTTCGCCAAAAAGCAAACGCCAAATGATTTTCACATTCGGCAGCTTTTTCGATCATCTCTAGTCCGAGAAATCTCTCCCTGGCATTCGACAGCAGATCTTTGGATCTGGCCTGCGCATCGCGAATCTGAGCATTATGGCCATGCTGGCCGATCAAAGTGCCGCACCTCAATAAGATTTCTGCTGCATCCTGATCAGCAAATTCATCAATTTTGGGTTGAAGTTCAAAACTTGGCCAAATCTCGGCAAGATCTTCAAGCGCAACGGCATATTGACCGCATCTTTCCAGTTTAAAAAGTCTTCTGGTCAGAACGCCAGCTTGCTTTGCGATTTGGGTGTGGAGAGTGTTCATCGATTACAGTACAAAATTTGTTGCGCTATTATAGTCTCGATACGCATTAAGTATCAAGACTAAAACAACTAGGAGAAAAATAAAATGAAAACAATGTTAAAGCTTACATTAATGATCGCTCTGTTGGGTTCGATGGCGACGGCCGGTGATATGGGTAATGGTAACTCGGTATGTACTGTAAATTGCCCGCCTCCACTGCCGCCTACGGCCCAACAGAGTAGCGACGAAACACCAACGATAGCGGATACGCTTAACACATCGACGGATATTGTGATCCGGGTTGTTAGGGGCACCCTCGATTTATTGTTCTAAGAACAGTATTCGACCAGTTTGCGCGCGACCGTTAAGGTTGCCTCCCGGTTAAGGTCTTGGCATCGTCCGCGACCTTTTCCGACATTAACTCGCTGGACTGTAATACAACGACCTTCGGCTGAGCCGCACTTTGACTCCCGTTCATTTCGTTGATTACTTCCACACATATCCTCCTGACTGAATCTTCGATTTGGCCAGTAGGTATAGGTGTGTGTTGTGGCTGCACGTCCTCGATAAATTTTTTTCCGCGTCCCGTGAGGAGCCAATCTATCGAACATGACGTGTGCTGAGATATGGAAATGAGCACGTCCGACTGTGGAAGCCGCCCCTGAAGGTAGTTCTTTGCCGTCTGGTACGAAATATTCAACAAACGTTGAATCTTTGCAGGTTCCGATGTCCCACAGGCTTCAATAAATCTGGTAACAAATGCACGATTTTTGTCCATATTTTATTTTCGCTCTTGACAGAGTTTAATGATTGTGTAAATGTTTACACGATCATTCATGTTTTGAGTATAACTTAACGAGTCTGGGTTTATCAAAGCGTGAAGTAGGTGGTCAAAAAATTCACGACTTTCGCGGCTGTGTACACCCCGTATACGACGCGAAAATAGAGGGAGACGGTGTGGGAGACGTCTCCCTCGCCCTTTTAAAGAGCATTTCCGGCCGCGTGGGCCGACGACCACGCCCACTGAAAATTGTATCCGCCCAGCCAACCCGTCACGTCCACGACCTCGCCGATAAAATAAAGGCCCGCCGCTTTTTTTGCTTCCATGGTCTTGGACGAAAGCTCGTTCGTCGATACGCCGCCGAGCGTTACCTCGGCCCTGTCATAACCCTCTGTATTGCTAAAATTTACTTGCCAATCTTTGAGTTTTTGTCCAAAAGATTCGATCTCACGGTCATTCATTTGATATAAAGGCTTGTTCTCGCACTCACTTGCGACAAACACCTCGGCAAAACGCTGCGGTAAAAATTCGCCAAGAAAATTGCTCAGATTTTTCCGACTCTTTCGGTTGGCCGTGAGTTGTTTCACAACATCCGTTTCAGATGTGAGGTGAAATGAAACAGCCGCGCCGCGCCGCCAGTAATTCGAGATCTGTAGGATCGCGGGACCCGACATTCCGCGATGCGTAAACACAATATTCTCGCGAAAGCTCTGCTTTCCGGCAGTTGCGGTCACATCCATTGATACACCGGCAAGCGGCGTGTAGCTATTGCCCTCCATCACGAGAGCGACAAGCGAGGCCCTGGTCTCGACGATCTTTAATCCGAATTGACGAGCGATGCGGTAACCGAGATCGCTGGCGCCGATCTTTGGAAACGAAAGTCCGCCGCATGCGACGACGAGCTTTTCGGCAATGAACTGGCCATGACTGGTCTCAACCTCAAAAACATCGGATCGGCTCACGCTGCTTACGGTGCAGCTCGTTATGATCTCGACGCGTGCCTTTCGACATTCGGCCAGTAACATTTCGACTATCTGCCGCGAACTCTCGCGGCAAAACAATTGCCCAGCCTTTTTCTCGTAAAATGCGATTTTGTGTTTGCGGACCAGGTCGACAAAATCCTGCGGTGTGTAGCCGGCGAGCGCCGATTTGCAGAAGTGTGGGTTTTGCGAGATGAAATTCTCAGCCAGCGTATGGATATTTGTGAAATTGCATCGACCGCCGCCGGAGATAATGATCTTGCGGCCGACTTGCGGGTTGTGCTCGATAACCAACACTTTTTTACGTCGCTTGCCGGCCTCGATCGCGCAAAACAGCCCGGCCGCACCACCGCCGATGATAATGGCGTCGTATTTCACTTAAATGAGATAACGGGCCTTCAAGATATCGACGTGATGCCGCACATGCCCGGCCATAATGTAAGCGAGGGCGCGAGCCGAGATCGTTTTTTCACTGGCCGTTCCCATTCGGCGAGAGCCTTCGTCGGAGAGGTTTCTGAGCATCAGCATATTCGAACGCCGCTGCATATCAAATTCGTCGATCAGACTGGCAAACGAGCGATTGTTCGCATTCGAATTTTCAATATACCCATCCTGCTCAAATCCCTCGATCGGTGTCTCGTCGCCGCGTGAGATTCGCAGGACACGGTACGCAAAGATCCGCTCACCGTCAATCAGGTGGCTGAGCACCTCTTTGACCGTCCATTTCCCTTCGGCGTAGCGAGCGGTGCCTTTTTCTTCCGGTATTTGAGAAAACATCGCGTGTATCTCTGCGGGCTGTGCATCCAAAACGGGAAGCACATTATCGCCCTCGATGAGCGAGATGTAAGTATTGTAATATGGATCGAATTCGTGTGTTTCGGGTCGGTTCATAATGCGGTATAGTATCAAAGTCGTCTAAAGAATTCTTTGTCCGGAGGCCATTGTCATGAGATCGTTTTTGATTTTTTTGTTTATATTGTTGGGCGTCGGCGCGATAGCGGGCATTGCTCAGCACGGCGGAAAGGCCGAGCCGAAACGAATAAAATTTGCCGCGCACAGTTCGAGCGCTACGGTTACCGGCACGCTTTCTCGCGATGAGGAGATGGAATATGTCTTTGGAGCGAACAAGGGGCAGACCTTCACGATAAAAAATTCTAACAAGAGCCTTTTCGATTTTCGCGTCTTTAACGAAGAGTTTAATTTCGAGACCGAGTTTGAAAGCTCGCCTACGTTGACTTTTACGATACCCGAAACGGGCGATTACAATTTCTTCGTTCGCAAAAAGCAGGTCAAAACGCCGCGAACGGCGCGCTTTTCACTTACGCTAAATATTAAATAAAAGTTTTTACCGCCGGATCATGCGGATAACACGACAATATTTTTTATTTCTATCTGTGTCATCTGTGTCATCTGTGTAAATCTGCGGCTAATTCTTCTTTTTCATTCCGGCGTCCGCGAACGAAATGTCGTAGATCGCATACTGCTCCCAATCTTTGTAGTCAAAATGCCACCATTCATTTGCGTTGACGGTAAACCCTGCGGCCTCCATCAACCGCCGCAGTTTGTCGCGGTTTGCACGTTCTTCGTTGGTGCCGCCTTTGTAGTCGGGCGATGCCCGCTCGGTAAATTCGTCAAAGCCGGACGGCATGGCGACAGCCAAGCCAGTTTTTAGGTTGTAAATGCTCAGGTCGACGGCACATCCGCGATTGTGTTTTGAGCCTTTAGCCGGATCGGCGACGTACTTTCGTTTATCCTCCGGCACGACCTCCCAAAAGAGTTTAGTTATCGCCCATGGCCGGTAACCGTCAAAGATCACGATTCCCAAGCCCTCTTTCTTTAATAATTTATGGACGCGAATTAGAGCCTCGGCCGCCGGCCGCTGTAAAAACGCGCGTGCCTCGGGGTAAACCGCACGGCCGACAAAATTGTTTGCCGTAGCGTACCGGACGTCGAGTTTTATTGTCTTGCTTAAGCTTGTAAGTTCTATCAAATCTGCCTCGCGTTTATTTGCTTCTTTTGGCGGCCCGGTCTGGGCGGATACACACGAAAAGATAATAAGGCAAAGTGCGGGAACGGTAAATCTGCCAGCGTATTTTCGTCGCATCGATAAAAACTTATAACTTAATAATTGAAAAATCGAGTGAGAAAAGTTATTTTTAACATATCATGCCGGAAGATCAAACCAAACGGACATGTCCCGCCCGCAAGTGGACGAAACGCGTCGGCCTCGTCGCATCAATGTTTTTCCTCGCCAAAGGCCTCATCTGGCTCGGTGTCGTAGCGGCCGGAGCATACTACTCGATAAGTAATTGACACGAAGCCTCAGGGATTTGGCTTTATCGGTGGCGGTTCGGGTTTGATATCGTCGTCCAAAATCCTGACCTCAGCCCCGTATTTCTGATAATTTTTGAAACGGATAAAATTGCGATCCTGAAATAGCTGCCGTCCCTCGGCGGAAGTAAACCGGTTGTCGGATGTGATCGGCAGCAACACCTTTTCACCGCTAATCTCAACCCAATCGTAATCGATCGTGCTGCTGTAGGCTTTCACCTTAAAGTCCGTCGGGATGTTCGTCGCCTTAAATTCTATACGCAAAACGCGGCCATTTTTACGGTCGATCCACACCTTTCCGCTCTCGCCGGCCGGAACGCTTGTGAATGAAAACCCGTTCGAACCATTTGGAGTCTTAAATCCAACGCCGCCGTTTTTGTTATTTTCTACGAGGATCTCGTATTCAAAAACGAGCGAGCTTTGATTGCGAATCGTGTCCGTTGTCAGCAATTTAAAAGCGGTCTTGCTCTCCGGCTTAAAGAGCTTATCGAGAGCCTCGACAAATTCCCCGCCCGTCGTGCTGCCGTTTAGATTTGAATAATTGTTCGCCTTTTCCGACTCGACCGGTGCTCCGTCAATTGCCAGCACCTTATACTGCTCGCCCTTTTCGGTACTGTAGCTGACGGCCACAATTACGGTGTCAAGCGGCTTCCAATTGCCCGTGCCGGCGTACGCGGCCGAACGTCCGATGATCTGTTTAACGACGAAATCCGGCATCTGGTCGATCGCCTCAGCGGTATTTATACGCGCTTTTTCAAGCACAGCAGCCGCATCTTTTTCGGCGGGAAGTTTTGCTGCTTGAGGATTTTGACGGCGTCGATCGGCTTCTTCAAGAGCGCTTTTCAGTTCTTCGTCATTCGCACCTTTTGAACGAGTCAGGCCGCGAATGCCGTCAGTCAAAACAAAATCGATGCCCCGCTTTCTCAGAGCTTCGACAATATCGGCTTTTCCGCCCGGATCTTTTTGCAGGGCGTAGAGCATCTTGACGTATTCGGTTTGCGACAACGCCGAGCCTTGACCAAAGCCCGATTGCACAAAACAAAAAATTATAAGTACAAAACCCAGCTTTTTCATCTCTATAACTGATGCTTTTCAATAGTAATTCGTTGCGTTTCGAGTTCCAAACATCGAACTTAAAGCGGAACGGCCATGAGTTATCGGGCGGGTTCATGCTGCCACTTGTGATACTAACGCATCCGCTTACCTAGTTGGTTTTGACCGTGAGTCGTACAACTGAGAAACGAAAGAGCGGGAAAATTTCTGAGAAACTTTCCCGCTCCGGTATGATAACAAATGACGATAATTGGTTAATTAACCCAATCTTCGTCATAATTAAGCTGCCAATGCCTCGTCACCCATTTCTCGGCTGCGACCATAGCTGTGTTCTTCCATTTTTTCATATTTTCCAAAATGGTAAGAGCCGCCATTGGTTTGCCGGGATCGCGCTCAACCCTGATCACCCGCGTCGTAACGTCGATGATCGGCTTGCTTTCGTCCATAATTCTTAGACGAACCTCGCAACCGACTGGCGGTAAAGTATCAAGATTGACCAAAGTGCTGGTTTCGCCAACATTTTCGGTCAAACCCTCGACATTTATCGTTTCCCCGGTCTCGACGTCGATCCAGCTAGCCTGTATAGGCATGCTGGCAATGATGCGATGATGCAATGGCGTTTTATATGTTGATGTAGAATGTTCTACGTGTTGTGCCATTATTTTCCCCTTTTCAATTCCTAATCTACGCATCCGACTGGCGTCGCTATCTCGTTTCAGAAAGAATGCCCAATGAATTTAGTCTATATTTACAAAAAAGTCAAGTTTCCCGAAATCCCGCAAACCATTGTTTCTAAATCAGTTTCGAACAGGGTGCTCATCTAATATTTTTGTAACCAAAATTATTACAAATTGCCGATGAATCAGCCGCCGATTTGTCGCTGATCCGACCTCGTCAATATGCCAGCTCCCGGTGTTCTCTAGTCGTTTACAATACCGAGCAGGTACCAAACATCGTGATTATTTCACGCAGCTCTTAACCTGGATGTAGTCTGGCGTACGTATCGTAAATAAAAATCGGAGTTTTTATCCGAGCGGAACCCAATTTGCATTGTTGAATAGATAAGAGTGTATCGAAGATTTTTGAATCGGGTTGACGCCGCGTTCGGCTAAAAGGGGGAGACCTAAAACCCTCGAAATATTAAGGCTTTACAGGTAAAACCGTTAAAAGAGTGTCTTGCTTTTCGGCACAAAAAGTAATATCCTTGATTACACAAAATCCGAAAATTAAAACAAAAATCCAAAAACCGAAATTTACGCACGCATTTGCGTGTCTCAACAGTAATAATCCTTCGAGGAAAATCTAATTAATGAGGTCAAAAAAACAGATGACTAAAAACTTTTCACTTAAATTATTATCCGGCATCAGCCTTTGCATAATGATGTTTGCCGGACAGATGTTCGCCCAGTCGCAAGGCAATGGACAAATTACCGGCGTCGTTTCCGACACAACGGGTGCGGTTGTGCCCAATGCAACCGTAACCCTTACTAATAAAGGCACAAATCAGACGCAGACGGCGACATCCAACAATGACGGAATATATCAATTCGTCCAGTTGCAGCCCGGAATCTATACGGTTAAGACGATGTCAGGGTCATTTGGTGCGGCAACTCTCGAAGTGCAGGTGCAGGTGGGCCGCACGACCGATGCAAATGTTACCCTCGGTGCGGGCGGGGTTTCGGCCGTCGTTGAGGTGACGGCTGAGGGCGTTCAGACTACTACAAACAATTTCGATGCTGTCCAGAATGCTGCCGCGATCGAGAATCTTCCCATCAACGGACGCCGCTTTCAGGATTTCGTGACGCTTACGCCTACGGCGCAGATTGACCCCTCACGAGGCCAGATTTCGCTGTCGGGACAACGCGGAATTAACACGAATGTAAACGTTGACGGTGTAGATTATAACCAGCCATTCTTTGGCGGCATTCGCGGTGGTGAACGCTCAAATGCTGCTTTCACGCTCCCTCAAGAAGCTATTCGTGAGTTTCAGGTGGTCGCGGCGGGTTATTCAGCGGAATTTGGCCGCAGTTCGGGCGGCATCGTAAACGCTGTTACAAAATCCGGTTCGAACAGTGTACACGGATCAGCCTTTTACCTACTTCGTCCGAAACAACTCGCTCGCGCCAATGATTTTTCTAAGGCTCTGCAAGATCAAAAGCTTGGAGCGCTTGGCCTTCAGGCAGTCCTTGCTCCTACGCAGCAGCAATATGGGGGATCTATCGGCGGCCCGATCAAAAAAGATAAACTATTCTTTTTTTCGTCTCTCGAATTGCAGCGGTTTAGAGCACCTCGTCAGGTATTGTTCGGATCGTTGCCGGCTGCAAGTTCGATAACGGCCCGTCAAACAGATGGGTTTAACTTCTACAATCCGTTGCAGGTTCCCTACACGCAGACAAATGATGCCCTTGCCGTGCTCGGGAAGATTGACTGGACGATTAATAACTCAAACCGTTTTAGCACCCGATATAATTTCGCAAAGGATAAAGCTCTGAATGGTGTGTCGGTCGGCGAAACCGCAGTCGACCCGACAACGACAAACTCGTTGTCGACTAATGGTATCGAACAGGACCGCAACCATATCCTTGTTTCGCAGCTAATCTCCACGATCTCGGCAAGCACTATAAACGATGCACGCTTTCAGTACGCCCGCGAAGTTCGCCCGCGTACACCGAACAGCATTGTCGCTAACGTAAACACCGGATTTGGTGTGTACGGTACGCGCAACTTTCTGCCGACTACGCAATTTGACCGTCGAATCCAGTTTGCGGACAGCCTGACGATGATTCACGGTAATCACACGGTAAAGGTTGGTGGTGAGTACAGTAATATTTTTGCCGATCAGACATTTGGTTTTAACCAGACGGGTGTTTATACGTTTGCTGGTATTGCAACGTCGGCAATCCTGGACAACTTATCTCCTGTCCAGGATTTAACGAACGTCGTCCCAAATCTTCGTTATTTTGGCAGGTTTGACACTACTCTTTCCAGATATAACCAGCAGGTTGGTAATCTTGCCGCGTCATTTACGGTAAAAGAACTTGCTTTCTTCGGACAAGATTCGTGGCGTGTGAGCCGAAATTTGACCGTCAACTATGGTCTGCGTTACGAAAAGCAATATAATCCATCGGCACAGGCAAATAATACTGCGGTCCTCAGCCTTGTAAGATCGACCCTATATCCGGTTTTCGGAAATAAGACTGTTGATCCGGCAACGATTCCGGACAGCCAGAACGAATGGGGACCGAGAGTGGGCTTTGCGTACGACCCGAAGGGCGACGGCAAGACCGTCATCCGTGCATTTGCCGGTGAATATTATGCCCGAACGCCGCTCATCGTTCTCGCCGCACCGTTCAATAATTTCCGTGACCCGGCTGGCGATCTTTCGGTGACCCTTGGCTCGACCGCCTTTAGTGCTACTGGCTTTAGCCAGGCGGCATTTGATGCGGCAAATCCACAGTACACGGCTATCGTGGGTACTGGCGTTCAGCCAAACTCCGTTTTTCGCCAGTTTGCGATACTTGGTATCAACCTCAATTCCTCGCAACTTGGCGGTCTTCCGACATTGACGCCGACACAGTTAGCGACTATCGGAAACAGAATATCAGCGGCAGTTACTCCGACCCCTTCGAATCTCGGGATTTACCAGAATGCCGCATTCACGGGTATCGCGCCGAATTTCCGTAATCCGCAGTCGTTCCAATTCGGCGGCGGCGTTGAGCGTGAAATGTGGAAGAATGTAATTATTGGCCTTGATTATTCGCAGGTAAATACATCGAATTTACAGCGTAATCGC
>JAYUDV010000104.1:0-13786 GCA_043739565.1 Chloracidobacterium sp. | reverse complement strand
GATACGTTGGAAATAAACAAGCCCGTGCCGGATGTTCAACGTGTATGATAATATCGACATATTAGAGGTGACGCATATGACCATCACATTAGAATTGCCGAGAACAACCGAAGCGAAAATAAAAAAAAGGGCGAAAAGTAGAGGCCAGGATGTAAATGCATATGTGATGAGCCTGGTCGAGCGTGATGTTTTGCCTCCGTGGGAAGAACTGGTCAAGCCAATCCACGACGAGACGAAGCGTCTAGGCCTTAGCGAAAAGGATATCGAAGAACTTGTTGATTCCGAGGTTGCAGCATACCGACGAGAAAACCCCTTGCGATGCCGTTGATTACTGCCGTTTTCGACACGAATACGATTCTTCAGGCTGTCCTGAGCGAAACGGGCCCAGCTATGGTCTGCGTTCGATCTGTTCTTAACGGAAAGGTACAACTAATAACGACGGACGAGATCGTTGCCGAACTTCGCGGCATTCTCGCGAGGCCTAGTTTGAACTTGAAGTACCCACAACTTTCAGGTCAACCCACATTGTCGCTTATCGATTCGATACTTGAAAGAGCAAGCTTGCTGGCACAACCACGGCGCATCCTTACTCTTGATCGCGATCCGGCTGATGAAGTATTCATCAATCTTGCGATCGACTCGGGCGCCAATTTCCTTGTCAGCCGTGACCACGATTTGTTGAATTTGCGGG
This sequence comes from Chloracidobacterium sp., assembly GCA_043739565.1. GTDB lineage: Bacteria > Acidobacteriota > Blastocatellia > Pyrinomonadales > Pyrinomonadaceae > OLB17. The sequence continues at coordinate 13,095 of JAYUDV010000104.1, read as the reverse complement.
GCGATTCGGCATTTTCTTCTCAATTCCCGGATCTGAAAATCGTTACTCCGGTGGGATTTTTGGAAATTGTTAGAGCAATATAAAAATTATGTGCGGAATAGTCGGATACGTTGGAAATAAACAGGTTGTGCCGTTGATCATTGACGGTTTGAGAAAGCTCGAGTATCGCGGGTACGATTCAGCGGGTATTGCGGTTGTGGATGACGATCATCATCTTTCACTGCGGCGGGCCGAGGGCAAGTTGCGAAATCTTGAGGAAGCGATCCGGCTGAATCCGCTTGATGGGAATTACGGCATCGGGCATACGCGTTGGGCGACGCACGGGCGTCCGACCGAGGAGAATGCTCATCCGCACCGCGATCAATCGGGCAAAGTTGTGGTCGTTCACAACGGCATAATTGAGAATTATCTGACGTTGAAAGAGCGTCTGGCCGCCGAGGGACATACGTTCTACACCGAGACCGATACTGAGGTAGTCGCTCATCTGATCGGCAGTTATATCGACACGGAAGGCTTGTCGCTTGAGCTGGCGGTGCGAAAGACGGTTGCCGAACTTCGCGGCATTTTCGCTCTTGCGATCATCTCGGTGGACGAGCCGGACACCATCATAGCGGTTCGCGAAGGCCCGCCAGTCGTCATCGGTTTGGGCGACGGCGAATTTTTTGTCGCCTCCGACATTCCGCCGATTCTGGCGCATACGCGCGACGTGTTTTTTCTCGGCGACAGAGAGATTGCCGTGCTCACAAAATACTCGGTGCGGGTAACGGATTTTGACGGAAACATAGTCGAACCTGAACAGCAGCGGATCACGTGGGACCCGATCATGGCGGAAAAGGGCGGCTTTAAGCACTTTATGCTCAAGGAGATATACGAGCAGCCGCGAGCGGTCCGCGATACGTCGCAGGGCCGAGTGTCCTTAGATACGGGTAAGGTTTATCTCGACCCGATGGATATTTCCGAAGCTGACTTTCTAGGCTTGACGTCGATAAAAATAGCTGCGTGCGGTACCTCTTGGCACGCCGGGCTTGCGGGCAAATACATGATCGAGAGTCTCGCAAGGATTCCTGTTGACGTGGATTACGCATCGGAATTTCGTTATCGCGATCCGGTTTTGTCGGAGACTGACCTGCTGATCGTCATTTCGCAATCCGGGGAAACGGCGGACACGATTGCCGCCATGCGTCAGGCAAAGCAATCGGGTTGCAAGGTGCTTGCTATCTGCAATGTTCACGGCTCGATGATCACGCGTGAGGCCGACGGCACGATCCTGACACACGCCGGGCCGGAGATCGGCGTGGCGTCAACCAAAGCGTTTACGGCACAGATGATCGCGTTGTATTTATTTGCTCTTTATTTAGGCGAATTACGCGGCAAGATCGACGAAACGCGGGCAAAAAAACTTGCGCAGGACCTGGCCGAGCTGCCGCTTAAGATCGAGCAGCTTCTGAACGACGCCGATTCGATCGAGGAGCTTTCGAAAGAGTTTTTCCGCGTTCAGGATTTCCTATATTTGGGTCGCGGCATTAATTTCCCGGTCGCTCTCGAAGGCGCCTTGAAGCTAAAAGAGATCAGCTACATCCACGCCGAAGGCTATCCGGCGGGCGAGATGAAACACGGTCCGAACGCCCTGATCGACGAGAAACTGCCGGTCGTCGTTGTCAATACGCGGGAAAAAGGGAACGCGGGCAGCGAGCTTCGCTACGAGAAAACCCATTCGAACATCGTCGAGGTCAAATCTCGCGACGGCATCATTATCTCAGTGCTGACCGAGGGTGACACGATGAGCTCTAAGGTTTCGAGCCATGTCATCGAGATACCCGAAACGTCTGACCTGCTCGGCCCGATCCTCTCGATTGTGCCTTTGCAATTATTGTCCTATCACATCGCCGTACGCCGCGGCTGCGACGTGGATCAACCGCGAAATCTGGCAAAATCGGTGACTGTGGAGTAGTCTTATGTTTATATGAATTGCCTCACCTTTAGGTGGAGGGCGGAATCAGCATTTTTTTCGGGCTTTAGCCCAATTTACCTGCGAGGAATTGGGCTAAAGCCTGCTCTTTTTATTACACTAGAATCTCCGGCTAAAGCCGGAGGCGACTCATATGAAGGCAATTTTAGTTAGAGAATTCGGCCCGCCCGAAGTAATGAAAATCGAGGATGTCGAAACACCGCGTCCTATGGATACTCAGGTGCTTGTTCGCATTCACGCTATCGGCGTAAATCCCGTCGAGACTTACATCCGAAGTGGCAATTATCCGAGCCAGCCCGATCTGCCGTACACGCCGGGCAAGGATGCGGCGGGTGTTGTTGTGGCGGTTGGAGATAGTGTCTCGAAATTCAAAATAGGCGACCGTGTTTACACGGCAAATTCAATCAGCGGAACCTATGCGGAATACACGCTATGCGACGAGACGCAACTTGCAAGTTTGCCGGAGAACGTGAGTTTTGAGAAAGGGGCGGGTGTCTTTATTCCGTACGCAACGTCTTACCGAGCGTTATTTCAAAAGGCCAAGGCAGCCAGTGGCGAGACGGTTTTGATCCACGGAGCGTCGGGCGGTGTTGGCATCGCCGCAGTGCAATGGGCAAAAAATGCGGGATTGAGGGTTTTCGGAACCGCGAGCTCGGACGAAGGGAAGACGCTGGTTGCAAATCAGGGAGCCGACGCCGTTTTTGACCATTCGCAGGACGGTTACCTTGATGCGATCAAAGACGCGACCGCAGGCCGTGGCGTTGATGTCATTATTGAGATGCTCGCTAATGTCAATCTGCAAAAGGATTTCGATGTGCTCGCGATGTTTGGCCGGATCACGGTCGTCGGCAATCGCGGCAGCCTTGATTTTAATCCGCGAGTAATTATGGGCAAGGACGCCTCTGTTTTCGGCATGGCTCTTTATAACGCACCGCAGCAGGATTTTGACGAGATCCATGTTGCGATACAGGATGGTTTGATCAAAGGCTATCTGAATCCGATCATTAGCCACACATTTCCATTGTCAGAGGCGGCGATGGCTCATCGCGAGGTCATTGAGAGCAAATCTCAGGGTAAGATTGTTCTGGTCACATGAGTTACTATTTATCTAGAGCATAAAGCCCGTGAGCACTAATCCTTAATAAGAGAGGTTTTAATATGGCAAATTATCGCAGCCAACTTCCGCAACTTAAAGGCGGTCCGTTCCTGACAGATGGCGGCATAGAAACAACCCTTATCTTTAACGATGGACTGGACCTTCCGGATTTTGCCGCGTTTTATTTGCTAAGGACGGCCGAGGGTCGCCGGGCCCTCGAAAGGTATTTTCGAACTTACGCGGAAATAGCCAAACGCTGTCAAACCGGTTTCATTTTTGAGAGTCCTACGTGGCGAGCCAACACCGATTGGGGCCGGAAGCTTGGTTATTCTGACACAGGGTTGGCCGAAGCCAATCGACAGGCGATCGACCTTGTCGCCGCGGTCCGCGCCGAATTTGGAAACGGTGCTTCGCCGTGGGTAATAAGTGGTTGCGTTGGCCCCAGAGGCGACGGGTATGTGCCCACCGACGCAATGTCGAGCGAGGAGGCCCGTCAATATCACAGCCCTCAAATTAAGGCTTTCGGAGAGACGGAGGCCGACATGGTCACGGCGATAACGATGAACTACGCAGAAGAGGCCATTGGCGTCGCCCTTGCCGCCGAATCCGTGGGAATGCCGGTAGTCATCTCATTTACCGTGGAAACTGACGGCCGACTACCGACCGGGCAGACTCTTCAGGATGCGATTTCATCGGTGGACCGTGCGACTGACAATGGGCCCGCATATTATATGATAAACTGTGCTCATCCAGCGCATTTTGCTGATTCACTTATAGCCGGTGAAGAGTGGACTGCACGTATTCGCGGTTTTCGTGCTAACGCCTCAATGAAGAGTCATGCCGAATTGAACGAGAGCGAAACTCTGGACGAAGGTGATCCGGCGGATCTTGGTCGCCGGCACCGAGCGTTACTGGAGAAACTCCCTCATCTGAATATTTTCGGAGGCTGTTGCGGTACCGATCACCGGCATGTCGAGGAGATCGGTAACGCCTGTTTTACTTGAGCGAGCAACTAGGCTGCGGGCAAGGCCTCTACATATTTCCCGTCCTTAAATTCATCCAACGCCTCGAAAACCTGCAACGCATACTTCACGTTTCCAAACGGGGCGGACACCTGTACACCCTGGATCACGTCGCGGACCGCTAACAGCGATTCGCGGGCAATTGCTATTCCTTCCTCGCGGGCGTCTTCCTTGCCTTTATCGGAAGCGATGCGCATGCGTTCGAGAATCTCGGGCGTGACCTCGACGCCGGGGACTTCGTTGTGAAGAAATTCTGCGTTTCGGAAGCTGACCAGCGGCCAGATGCCGGCGACTATCGGAATGCGGACATGCTCGATCATGCCAAGAAAACGTTTGAGCTGCTCGGTGTCGAAGACTGGTTGCGTGATCGCGTATTCGGCACCGGCCTCGACCTTCCATTCGAATCGGCGAATTTCCTCTTCCATATTTACCGCACCGGGATTTACACCGACACCTATCGAGAAGGCGGTCGGTTTGCCGATAGGGTTGTTGCCGAGATCGAGGCCGTGATTGAGCTTGTTGACCATGTTCGTCAGGCCGATCGCGTCAATGTCGAAAACGGCGGTCGCGTCCGGATATGGTCCCATCTTAGGCGGATCGCCCGTAATTATTAGCAAATTGTGCAATCCTAATGCCGCCGCACCGAGGAGATCGGACATCATTCCGAGCAGATTGCGGTCGCGGCAACAATAATGGAGTACGGCTTCGATGCCGATCTCGCGTTCGACAAGCACGGCGGTCGCTTGGGCTGACATTCGTGTCTGGGCACGGGGACCGTCTGGAATATTCACGCCATCGACTCCGGCGTCTTTCAGTAATCTGATCGAATCGAGCGTCTTCACGGCATCGCAGCCTTTCGGCGGCAAAACCTCGACCGACGTTACAAATTCGCCGCGAGCGATCTTTGCGGACCAGCGGCTGCGATCCATTGGATCTACTACCTGGACGTTCTCAGGCTTAAGTTCCGCGACGGTTACAGGTTGATTGCGGACCTCGCTGACCGCCTGACGTGGGCTGATCGAGCGGATAGCGTTGGCGATCAATTTTATATGTGTCGGAGTGGTGCCGCAGCAGCCACCGACAAATTTTGCCCCGACCTGAACAAATCGCCGCGAAAACTCGGCCATATATTCGGGCGAGCCCATGTAGAACTGGCGTCCCTGGACCTCACGCGGCAGCCCGGCGTTCGGCTGTGCGGAAAGAGGTTTGTCGGTGACCGCACGCATTTTTTCGAGTGCGTTGAGAAGGTGATTTGGCCCCATGCCGCAGTTGAGGCCGATGACGTCGACGCCGAGGCTGTCAAGTTTCCGCGTAAAATGCTCGGGCGTATCACCATAGAGAGTTTTGCCGTCCATCTGGATCGTCATTTGGGCAATGATCGGTAGGTTGGTCAGCTCGCGTACCGCTCGGATCGCCTGTTCGATAAGCGGGAGTTCGGAAAAGGTTTCGAGGATGAAAAGATCGACGCTGCCCTCGAGCAATGCCGAGACCTGCTCTTTATAAATCTCTCGGGCTTCGTCAAACGAGGTCGGCCCGAACGGCTCCAGCCGCAAACCCAATGGCCCAATCGCCCCCGCGACGTAAACCTTGTCGCCAGCCGCTTCGCGGGCAAGTTTTACTGCTGCAATATTGATCTCGCGGAGCTTGCTTTCGAGCCCGTACGGCTGCAGCTTATGCCGCGTTGCACCGAACGTGTTGGTCTCGATGATCTCCGCACCGGCGGCTACGTATTCTTCGTGTACCTCGCGGACGAGATCGGGCGCGGCGATATTCAATTCGTCGTAGCTGCGGTTGATATAAATGCCCTTGTCATAGAGCCGCGTTCCGACCGCGCCGTCAAAGACGTATATTCCGTCAGAATCGAGTAATTCTCTAAAGTCTTTCATAAACAAAAAGCCTCGCCAAAACAGCGAGACTTTTCAAAATTGCTTCGTCTTAATAGCTGTTTAGCGGTTTATTTAACGTGGTCGCAAGTCGCATTAACTCACCACAAAAGTTACCTCAAATAATGTTCCTTTCCGGAAAAAGTGTCAAGTCCGGCCCGGGTTGGCATCGTTTATTTTCGCTGGCATCGCGGGCAGAAATAGGTCGAGCGGCCCGCTTGTTTTAGCCGGACGACAGGCGTTTTGCAATTTCGGCACGGCTCGTTTTCGCGGTCGTAGACGTACCACTCGGTATCATCTCCGCCGCTGAAATAGCCGCCTTCGAGATTTTCGGGATCAACCGCGAGGTCTCCGGCATGGGCGATGGCCATCTGGAGCACGGCTCGTATGCTGTCGTAAAGCGGCCCGATCTTTTTCGCCGAGAGCTTATTCGCGGGCGTTTCGGGATTGACGCCGGCCGCAAACATTGCCTCGCAGGCGTAGATATTGCCGAGGCCGCAAACTTTCGTCTGATCGAGCAGAAACTCTTTGATGCTCCGCGCGGATGTTTTTAAGGTCGCGCGAAAATATTCATGCGAAAATTCGTCCGAAAACGGTTCCGGTGCGAGTTTTTTTAGCTCTTTTGCTTCGTGCAGCTCGGCGGTCGAGACGATCTTCATCAGTCCGAAATGGCGCTGATCGTCAAAGACCAGTCGCGTTTCATCCTCGAAATAAAAAACGGCGTGTGTAAATTTTGGATTTTCGCGGTTCGAGGTCAAAAACGAAAACCGCCCGCTCATTCGCAGATGCACGATCAGCGTCCTTTCATTGCTCAGATCGAACAAAATATGCTTACCGCGACGATGGACAAAATTGATCCTTGCTCCGATCAGCGACTCGGCAAATCCGGCCGAGCTGATATCGGGTGCGAGCCGCTCGCGATAAAGTTTCGCTGTACTTATCGTGCGGCCACCAGCAAGCGAATGCAGAGAGCGTGAAATAAGCTCAACTTCCGGTAATTCAGGCATAAACTGGAGATTCCTAAACCTTGGTATAGTCGGTAAGCGTCGTTTTGTCGCCGAGGACCGCACCCTTGCCGACAATGGCGTTACGCCCGACATGGCAACTGCGGCCGACAATCGCATTTCGGATCTCGGCCGCACCGGAAATACGTGTGTTTGACCAGACGACCGAATTTTCGACTACCGCCTTTTCTTCAATATGGACACCCGCGCCGATGACCGAATTAGTGATACGGACTCCCGGTTTGATGACACAGCCCTCGCCGATAAACGAAAGTTTGTCTATCTCCGCTCGTGTCGCAACGTCGGAACCGGCACTTTTCTCAAGCTCAAATCCGCTGATCCTGCCACTTAAAAGGTCATGATGTGCAGCGAGATAATTAACCGGAGTTCCGATATCCCGCCAGTATTCGCCCGTCATTACATAGGCGTAAAATGGCAGTTCGCGAGCCAAAATATCCGGGAAAATGTCGTATTCAAAAGAGCGGTTCGTGTCTTTTTCTATTAATTCGAGAATCGCCGGTTCGAGGATGTAAATACCTGCATTTATGGTGCTAATATTGAGCGCTTCGATCTCGTCCGGTTTTGGTTTTTCGATAAATCGTCGGACTCGTCCAGCCTTGTCAGTTTGAACCAAACCATATCGCGTCGGGTCATCAACGGGAACCAGGGCAATTGTGGCGTTCGAGGCTTTCGACCGGTGGAATTCGATCAATTTGCCGATATCGAGATTGGTCAAAATGTCGCCGTTAAAGACGACGGTCGTAGCGTCGAGTGTCTCAGCGGCAAACTTATACGCCCCGCCCGTACCCATCGGGCTCGGCTCGGCGATGTAGCGCAGAGTTACGCCAAAATCGGTGCCGTTCCCGAGAATTTGCTGGATCTTGTCCGGTTGGTAACTCAATGAAAGTGTTATGTCGGTGATCCCGGCTGCTCGCAAAACGTCGATCTGATATAACAAAAATGGCCGGTTGACGACCGGGACTATCGGTTTTGGGGTGTAAACCGTCAGCGGCCTTAAGCGTGTGCCTTTACCGCCTGCGAGGATTAGAGCTTGCATATAAAAACGCCCGTACCGGGCAAAGATTGAGACTAATCAAACCAAATAGAAAAATCAAAACTCAAGTGATTAAATATATTGTAAAACATATATCAACAATGGCAAAAAACATTGACACCTAATATCCGCCATGCTAGATTTAGAAATACAGGTTCGTCCGTGTTTTAACCTGTGCACTCCTCTCAAACCCTAGACCCTTACCGCAGGCGTGCCGGGCTGATCACCGATCCGAATTTCCGAAAAGCAGTCACACATGAATTTCGATAAAACAAAGGCGATGCGAAATGCAGAGCGTTACGTCGCGCAAGGCAAGATACGCTCCGCGATCACCGAATATCGCTCGGTGGTGGACAATGATCCGCGCGATATTGCGACGCTCAATATGCTCGGCGACCTGTATGCGAAAAACTCCGAAAAGCGCGATGCCGTCCAGTGTTATCTGCAAGTTGCGGATCACTATAACACGCAGGGTTTTTCTCAAAAGGCGATCGCAATCTATAACAAGATCTCACGGATCCAACCGGATTCTATCGAGGTCTCGGCAAAACTTGCCGAGCTTCACCGTTCAAAAGGCTCACTTTCCGAGGCCCGGTCACATTACTCTACTCTTGCCGAACATTACCAAAAAAACGGTCGCCGGATCGAGGCTCTCGCGATGTATAAACAGATCGCATTGCTCGACCCGAACAATACGGATGTTTGCCTGAATCTCGCGGATTCCTATCTGCGGGAAAACCAAAAGGATGACGCCGTCGAAGCCTATTCGGAGGCAGGGGCCCGATTCAGCCGCCAGAACAGGCATGAAGAGGCAATCCGGTCGCTGATGAAAGGGTACGATATCAAAGCGACTGATCTTCGGATACTCGGAGGGCTGGTAAAAGCACAGACCGCATTAGGCCGAGCGGGAAAGGCCGCATCGCTGCTCGAAGAAATACTTGAAAACGAGCCGTACAATCGCGACGTTCTTTATTTGTTGATTGATTGCTGTCTCGATTCGCAAAACGCGGCGGGCGCCGAAAAGGCCGTGATCAAGCTGGTTGAGATCGAACCGGCGAATTATCCGAAATTTCTCGATCTGATTCGTATCTATTTGAATGTCAACGATCCCGAATCGGCCGCCCGCATTTTGACCATGTCATCGGAATATCTGCTTGCGGGCGGCCAGTCGGACGAATGCGGCAAGTGGATAAATGAGATTCTCGAACGTGACCAGATGCAACTAACTGGACTGCGGATTCTCGTCCGGTATAATTCGTGGCTCAACGACGAAGCGGGATTTCGCCTTGCGCTGGAAAGGTTGTACGCGGCGGCCTCCAATAAAGAATCGGTCGACGACGAGCGTTACGCGCTGGCCCAATTAATAGTCATTCGCCCCCACGAAACCCGATATCGCGACCGGTTAAATGAGATCAACGAACAATTCGGTTTTGACGACAATCCGATAGACGAAGAGTTGCTAAGGGCCCAGTTTAGTAAAGACGAAACCGAGGAGGCCATTTCCGGGGACGGCGTTCAGGCCAACGGCCGCGAGTCAGATTTTGAATCGGTGGTTGAAGCGATCGAGAGAAACGGTAACGTCGTCGAAGCGCATTTCGTCGGAAACGCATCCGTTCCGAAAGCCGACGGCGGCCCCGATCCGACCTCGCTGTCCCATACCGACGAACAAAAGATACAGAAAGAGTTAGAGAGTATCAGCTTTTACATCGAGAACGATTACAAGGACCTTGCCGTAAAAGCGTTGACGGAGCTTGCCCAGGAATTCGGCGAACGTGAGGAATTTGCGGCCCTGCGGGATCAAATTGGTTCAGGTTCTGAGGTTGCCGCGACCAAGCCGATGACCGCCAAGCCCGTAAAAGAGGAAGAAGTTGCGGGAAACGCACTCGGCATAAGTGAGATAAGGTCCGAATTCGGCCTCGAAGAATCCGAAATCAGCGGCGAGGGCGATTACGACACACACTATCACACGGCGGTTGCCTATCAAGAGATGGGGCTGACCGAGGAAGCGATACGCGAATTTCAGGACGCGGCCAATCTGACCACGCCGGACGACGGCACGAGGCGATTCTTTCAGTGTTCGAATCTCCTTGGCCACTGTTTCCTCCAAAACGGCAAGGCAAACCACGCGATCACATGGTTTATCAGGGCTATGGAGACCAGGAATATTTCTGATGAGGAAAATCACGGCCTCTGGTATGAGCTCGCATTGGCTTACGAGGCAAACGGCGATGACGAGAACGCCGCGAAATATTTCGAGCAAGTCTATGCCGAAAATGTAGATTTTCGAGATGTGAGCGAGCGTGTAAAGAATCTTGTGGTCAATCAGTAAAGGCGAACGTTTGTCCGGCAAAAACGAAAAGCGCTATACGCTGACGGTATGGTTGAAAGCCATCACTGTCGCAATCCGACCCGACGCACCAGATCCGCGAAGCGCGAATCTGAACTAAGTCCATCGTAAGCGGGATTAACGATGAGGTTAACTAATTCTTCTTCATGGTTGGCGAAAGACTTTTCCAGCCACTCAAAAGCGCGGTCTTTGTCGCTGAGGGCCGCATCGTTGTCGGCAACGTCATAAGCAGAACCGTATCCTTTCTCGTACTCCTTCATATTTAACTCAAGACTCTTTCGCCAGTAGCCTTGTGCTCCGCCAGCTTGAAGAGCCTGCGTGAAAGCGGCGGCTTTGCGTTCAGAATTTTCTGGCGATTCGCCGTATAGAGCGTCCGCAAGGCGGGTCTCCGCAATTGCCTCAAGATACATGCCGTTTGAACGGTACATATCAGCTAGAAAGGAATGCGCGAGCGGGTAGTTAGGCTCCATTTCGATGACCCTTTTCAGTTGCGAGATAGCTTCATCGAAACGACGTGCTTCGTAAAATCTTAAACCGATGGTGGCGTTGATTACACGCGAAAAAGGATCGATGTCGTGGGCTTTGTCGATCTCCGCAATGGCTTCCTCACGCCGTCCCGTCTCCATTAGCAAGTCCGAATACCATTGATGAGCCGTCGCAAAGCTTGGGTTCAATTCGACAGCTCTCTTAAACTCCATTTCAGAGCCTACGAAATCCCAATCGATTTCCTCCTTAAGCCGAGCTAAAATAGCGTGAACTTCGGCAAGGGAATCGTCCAATTCCCGAGCCTTCGTCAAGGCTGCACGCTCCTTTAACTGCATATCCCTTATGTCTTGCTTGGGCATGTTGCTATTTTTTGGAAGTACATCGTAGGCTAATGCGAGACCCGCATAAGCTTGAGCGTAAGACGAATCCTTATCAGCTGCCTGTTGGAAAAGCACGATGCTCCGTCTGAGGTCTTCCGGCGTGCGTTTGTTCCAATAGTAAAGAGCTTGCAAATAAAGCTGATAAGCTTCCGGGTTTGCGGTATAGACTTTGGTCACACGCCGCTCGTCGGTGCCAGATAATTTTGTCTTCAATTTGTTTGAGACGTCCCGAGCGATCTCACTCTGCAGCGAGATCAGATCCGATTGTTTGCGATTATATTGTTCACCCCAGATATGATGGTTGTCCTGCGTATCGTCGAGTGAGATATTGATGATAAGCTGGTCGCCAATTTGTTTGACGCTGCCTGTGATGAGCGCTCGCACGTTCAATTCGCTGCCCACTTTTTGGGTATCGGATTCCTTGCCCTTGTACCGAAAGACCGAATTGCGCGACATAACTTTCAGATTGGGAAGCTGAGAAAGGCTGTTGATCAGAGTCTCAGTCATACCGTCTGAAAGATACTCGATTTCGGCGTTGCCGCTTTCGTTCGCAAACGGCATCACCGCGATCGATTCGATTTGCGGTCCACCTGCCGATTTGAAGTTTTTATATGCAAAGTAAGCGCCAGTGATGAGCAATAGAGCCAGCGCAAGCGACAATAAATACCTCTTTTGCAGCGGTGTTCCCGACCTGTTTACTGCGCCAAGCAAAGCTGAGGACAAGACGGAGTTCGGAGCGTTGGTGTTGACCTGCACTCTGGTCGGCGATTCGCTTTGAGGTGTCTTGGTGACTATTGCTTCGAGCCCTGACAAAATCGCCGTCGCCGGTTCATCGGCTGACACACCATAAACAAGCGGCATTCCATCTTCGAGACAGAAGTTAAGTGTATCGTCCGTATAATCTCGCCAGCATTCAGGGCATCGCTTCATTTTATTATACTGGCCTTTAGTGGGGTCCCCCTCGTTATCGCCAAAAGTCTTGTGCGCCAAAAGTGCGCCAAGTCCGCCGAAGATTGCCGAACAGATAACAACTATTATAAACTCAAATCAAAGTGAAACGAAGTAAATGAACGGAAAAGATTACATAGAAAGGCGTTAGAATGATTGAAAGACTTACCGTCATTTTCTTTATTATCCTCTGCGTACTGCTTGGTTTCTATCTGATCTTGGCGCCGTGGGATGCGCTTTTTGGGCCGTGGGGTGAAAATTATCTGCTCGTTTTTCTGTCGGACAAAGCCGGTTCGCCGATGCTGCAAAAGGCGGTCGCGTCAACCTGGTTTCGCGGTGCGGTGACGGGCCTCGGCATACTTAATCTGATGATCGCCGCGTGGGAAGCCGTTCATTTCAACCAAAGCGTCAAAATGCTGGCGTTAGACGGCGGCGAATCCGAGAAAACGTGAGCCATCACCTCGACAGGCCCATAATCTATCTCATCACAAAGGGCGAAGCCACTGTCGTCAATTTTGCCGTCACAAGCCGCGAGATACTCGATATCGTTCGCGTCGCAGTTGACGAAAAGGTTTCATTGGTACAGTTACGCGAAAAACGTTTATCCGCCCGGCTACTATTTGAGTTGGCCGCTGAGGTCGCAAATGTCACGCGCGGATCGTCAACGCGGCTGATGGTCAACGACCGAGCCGATATTGCCATGGCGGCCAATGCGGACGGGGTACATCTCGCCGCAGATTCATTTCCGGTTGAGTTCGTCCGCGCTAGTTTCCCGCGAGATCTCATCATCGGCGTATCGACTCACACGTTTGAAGCCGCAAGGTCAGCCGCCGGACATGGCGCCGATTTTGTCGTGTTTGGGCCTGTTTTTGAGACGCCGGGAAAAGTTGGGCCGCATGGACTGGA
>JAYUDV010000103.1:0-13826 GCA_043739565.1 Chloracidobacterium sp. | reverse complement strand
CCATGTGGGCCGATTCGTCACGGAAGACCCAATTTGTTCCCGCCGCGAGGCCGTGAAGCAGCCCTTTTGATCGCAGGAAATACACATAAGCAAATGCGGCGAAGAAAAATAAACCTTCGATACAGGTCGCGAAGCACATCAGATTTAGCAGAAACTGCCGCCGGTCATCCTTTGTCTGCAAAGCGGTGAGATTTTGGATCGAGTCAATCCATTTAAAGCAAAACTCCGCCTTTTTGTTAATGGACGGTATGTTTTGAACGGCGGCAAATGCCTGTTCGCGTTCAAAGTGGTCGGGAATGTACGTATCGAGCAGCGTCAGGTAAAACTGGACGTGCACCGCTTCCTCATATAGTTGCCGCGAGAGATACATCCGCGCCTCGGGCGAATTGATGTGCTTGTAGAGATTTAGAACAAGGTTGTTCGAAACGATCGAATCGCCGGTCGCGAAAAAAGCGACAAGACGATTTATCATATGCCGCTCGGACGGCGTCATCTTGTTTCGCAGGTCATTTACATCGGTCGAAAAATCTACTTCCTCAACCGTCCACGTATTCTTGATCGCATTTTTATACATTTCATAAAATTGCGGGTAGTTCATCGGGCGAAGAGTTAAATTAAAACCTGGATCGAGTAACATAATTTTTAATTGACCGAGAGACTTATTTGAACTACAAATTTATTCCATGCATCGTCCGTGATAGCTTTCATTTCGGCAATGTAATGGGAACAAAGATCCTGTACCGGAATTCGATTTAGTCCAATAGGTGCATTTGCAAAAAAAGCCTCTGATTTGATCCCAATTCCCGGTGAATCGGTCATCGAAAGATAGAACTTTTCAGTTTCTCCGCTGTCCAGTTCAATTTCCCAACCACTTCCGCCAAGACTGTCGCCAACAAAAAACGCTTTCGCCCTAGGTGGCGGATTCTGGGCGGCTTGGGCGATCATGGTCGAGGTCAAAAGGTCGAACGACATTTTCCTCCCCGTGACGAGTTGACCTTCTTTAAGAATTTCGGAACGCAACTTGTACATATACGAGGTAACGGCATCGTCGCCGAATCGTTTTTGCCAAGGTTGGTACCATTCGTCAAAATCCAGAACCACTGACCGAAGTTTCTGAAGTACATTCGTCACTGCCCTACCAAAAACGACAACGTTTCTAAGTCCCACTTGTCGCCCGACAGGATCAGCAGATTGCAGCATACTGAGGCCAAATTCTGCCGTTTTTAGAGTTTCGCGGGCATTATTAAGAATCGTCCGTACTTTTGTATTCGATACAACCATACAACTCTACTGACAGGCTTCGCAGGCCTCAGGGTTTTCGAGTGAGCAGACCAATGCTTCCTCGTCGGTGTAAACCTTTTTTGGTTCGGCGGTTATGTGCTCTTCGGCGGTGACCTGGGCAATACGGGTCGCGGGTCGCGAGCGGAGGTAATACGTCGTCTTCAGACCCTTTTGCCAGGCGTACATGTACATTGACGAGAGCTTGCCGATATTTGGGCTTTCCATGAACAAATTGAGCGACTGGCTCTGGTCGATAAATGCTCCGCGCATCGCCGCCATGTCGATCAAGGACCGCATCGGTATCTCCCACGAGGTGCGATAGATCGCTTTTAGCTCGTCGTCAAATTCATCGATGTCTTGCACCGAACCCTCGGCGAGCTTGATCTTGTTACGGATCTCGTCGGTCCATAGACCTGCTTTTTTTAGCTCTCTGACCAGATACTTATTGATCTGAACAAAATCGCCGGAGAGTGTTTCGCGTTTGAACAGGTTCGAAACCTGAGGCTCGATGCATTCGTAACAGCCGGCGATCGAGGCGATCGTTGCCGTTGGGGCGATCGCTATCATCAATGAATTTCGCAGCCCGGTTGACTTGATCTTTTCACGCAGCGCGTCCCAGCGGCCAATATCGTCCGGAGTTACGCCCCAAAAATCGAACTGCATGTCGCCGTGTGCCGCACGCGTTTCGAGAAACGCCGGATGAACGCCACGCTCGACCGCGAGATCGGACGATGCATCGAGAGCGGCAAAATAAATTTCCTCCTGGATCTGCGCCGAAATTTTCCGAGCTGCGTCAGAGTCGAACGGCAGACGCATCTGGAAAAAAACATCCTGCAAACCCATCACGCCGAGACCGATGTTGCGCCAGCGGTTGTTAGAGTCGGCCGTGCTCGGAATTGCGTAATAGTTAAGGTCGATGACCTTGTCGAGCTGGCGAACGGCGAGCCGCACGTTGCGGCGCAGTTTATCGAAATCAAACTGGCCGTCGTTCACATAACGGGCCGCGTTGATTGACCCTAGATTGCAGACGGCCGTTTCGTTGTCGGACGAGACCTCGATTATCTCGGTGCAAAGATTTGAGAGATGCACAACATTCTCGGGCCGCGCCGTCTGATTCGATTTGCGGTTGCTTGCATCTTTGAAAGTCATCCAGCCGTTGCCGGTCTGGGCCATCGTCCGCATCATTTTGGCGTAGAGGTCGCGAGCATTGATCTGGCGCATGAAGAGGCCTTTTTCCTCGGCTTGAATGTATGCAGCTTCGAATTCCTCGCCGTAAAGATCCGGAAAATGGGGCACGACTTTCGGGTCAAACAACGACCACTTGCCGTCGGCCTGGATGCGTTTCATAAACAGATCAGGAATCCAGTTTGCGAGATTTAGATTGTGCGTGCGGCTCGCGTCGTCGCCGGTATTATCGCGGAGCTCGAGGAAATCATCGATGTCCGCGTGCCACGTTTCGAGATAGACACAGCATGCACCTTTGCGTTTACCGCCCTGATTTACAGCCGCAACGCTTGAGTCGAGCGTCTTGAGCCACGGCACAATACCGTTCGAATGGCCATTTGTTCCGCGTATTAGCGACCCGCGCGAACGAACGCGGCTGTAGGCGATGCCGATGCCGCCTGAGAATTTTGAGAGCATCGCCACGTCCGCATATTTTTTATAAATACTGTCGAGGCTGTCCTGCGGCGAATCGAGCAGAAAGCAGCTTGAGAGCTGTTCATGCTGCGTGCCGGAATTAAAGAGCGTCGGCGTGCTCGGAACGTATTCTAGCGACGAAAAGAGATGATAAAGGTCGATCGCCTCGTAAGGATTTTCGGCCAACCCGCAGGCGACGCGCATCCAGAAAAACTGCGGCGATTCGATCACATCGCGCGTTTCCGGGTTTTTCAAAAGATACCGGTCATATAACGTTCGCAGCCCGAAAAATTCGAAACGGTCATTGCGAGTCTGGTCAATAGCATCGTTTAGCTTGCGGCTGTTATCAATGACAAACTGTGCAACACGTTCGCCGATCAGCCCTTCCTTAACGCCGAATGCGATCGACTGTGAAAACGAATGTATCTCTTGATTGCGGACTTCTTTTTCGACGTATTGATTTAGCAGCCGGGCCGCGAGCAGCGAATACTCCGGCTCCTCAAAGATGAGGCTCGACGCCGTCTGGATAGACAGTTTGTCCAGCTCCTGAGTCGTCGCGCCGTCGTACAAACCGCTGATCGTCTTGGTCGCGATACGCAGGGAATCGACCGACGGCAGATTGACGCAGCAACGCATGATCGCCCGGACGATCTTATTAATATCGACCGGTTCGAGCGCCCCGTTTCGCTTGCGGACCTGCATCGAGGTCTGGGCTGAGTTGTCGGTTTGGCGAGAGGTTGCGGTGCCGGTTTGTCCAAAAAAAGTGTCCATATCTGTTGTCGATCGTTTGCTAGAGAGAGCGGTTTGATCAAGGCCTAAAGGCCGGTTTTTGGTGTGATTGAGAGAGAAAGTCCCTCAACCTCGATTTGTAATTAACCAAGCGAGGCTATTATCTACACCGAAATTTTTATGTTTTTCACGCCGGGCTTTGGCCACAAAATCGATGGGCTTTACTCGCGTGGATATAGACTATATGGTAGTCAAAAGCCATTGTCAACACAAAATGTTGTGGTTTTAAAACTTTCTGCTAAGTCCAATTTTTACAACATTTAGCGCGCGCCGCCTAACGTAGAGCGTTAAATTATGTGTAACAACACGGTAACACGTTAGAGCGCAGTCATTTAAGCTTGATCTTCATCCCCAAATGCGTACCCTGAAAGCCTAAACTCTCATAAAAACGATGGGCGTCGGTGCGTTCAGCGTTGGTCGAAAGCTGCATCGAGACGCAGCCGACGCCGCGGGCGCGTTCAATCGCCCAGAGCATCATTTTGCGTCCCAGACCACGGCCGCGATATTTTTCGTCAACCCGTACCGACTCGACCTTCGCCCGTTTGCCGCCCTGAAAACTTATCGACGGTGTGAACGTAAGCTGGAGCATCCCAACGACCACACCGTCCGATTCGGCAACGATCAACTCATTATTCGGGTCAGCCGCGATCTCGCGAAAAGCATTGACATAACTTTCGGGCAGCGGCTTCTCGTAACGCTCACGCTGCGTCCCAAGAAAGTCATCGGCGAGCATCCGAACAATTTCGGAGAGGTCATCGATTGTCGCAGGTCGGAATGTCAGGTCCATATCTTTTTTAACGCTGGGACGCAAAAATTGTGACTTCGATGTTGTCGCGTTTTCCCCCTGATTTTCTCAAGTCGTTTCCGATTGAGGTTCACACGTAACCAGACAACAACTCTAGCTGTCTTAACGGGTTTTTATCCAATGTGTCGTTGAACCTAATCAACCACCAGCTCGTCATGGGCGAACCATACATTATCAGGCAGGAGCGCCGAATCACGTGCGTGTAACATGTCGTGATTTAGATGCGTCAAATATGATCGCTTTGGCCGTAGGTCGGCGATGATCGCGAGAGCTTCGTCGAGGCATAGGTGCGTCGAATGCGGTTTGATGCGGACGCAATCGAGGACCAGTACGTCGAGATCGCGGAGGCCGTCCATCGATGCGGGCGGAATTACCTTAAGATCGGTTGCGTAGGCAAAATCGTTAAAACGGTATGCGATGACCGGGAGCTTTCCGTGGATGACTTCGAGCGGCGTTACCTCAAGATCGTCTCCGATGCAAAACGGAGCATTAGGCTCAACCGTATGCGGTATCAACTGTGGCAGCCCGCCGCCGAAATGCGAGGGTTCAAAAATGTATTGAAAAATTCGCTTAAGATCGGTCCACGCAATCTCGTTCGCGTAGACGCCCATCGGACCGTGGCGAAAATTGAGCGGGCGAATGTCATCAAGCCCGAATACATGATCGACGTGGCAATGCGTTATCAGAACAGCGTCGAGATGGCTTATCTTCGCTCGCAGAGCCTGCTGGCGAAAGTCAATCGACGTGTCAACCAATATCTTCTTATCGCGGTGCTCGATGAGGATCGAAACCCGCAGCCGTTTGTCGCGCGGATCGTCGGAAAGGCACGTCTCACAATCGCACCCGATGGACGGAACGCCGGTCGATGTGCCTGTGCCTAAAAACGTGAGCTTCATTAAAAAATTCACCACAGAGTCACGGAGTTCACAGAGAGAATTAACTCAGTGTTCTCTGTGACTCCGTGGTGTGTCCTATTTCTTGCCTAAGATGTCGGCTCCGGAGAATGTCTGAGCGGCTTGAGCCTTTAATTTTTCCTCGGTAGCACGGACGAGCTGAACATACTGTAGCCGCATATCGGCAAGCAAACCTTCGAGCAGGCGGCTTTCTTTCGGGTGTAGATTGCCTTTGGTTTTATCTCGGAGCATCGCCAGAATGTCGAGCCAGTATTTGCCGGTTTCGAGGTCGAGCGATCGTTGGCCGGTCGCCGGATGCGGGATGGCTCCGAGAGCGGCGGCGGCATTTGTCGCTAGGGTCGACAGAAAATTGACAAAGCTCGCCGGGTCGTCGGCACCCGGCATGTCGCTGTCATCATCGATTGCGGTCTCGTCGCCCGGTGCCGGCTCGTCGAACATTTCAGGTTCCGGAATCGGTTCTTTGGCGGTCGCAACCGGCTCCGGAGGTGGTGCCGCCACCTTGGTCGGTTCGAGCGTAACACCATCTTTGAGCGAACCGTCCGAATTAAATTTTCGCCTGTCAGCTACCTTAAAATGTACTTCTTCTTCGTCATTGTCTTGGCCGATCATATGTTTATTATCCTATTTTGATAGTAGCATTTTGCCGAAAAAGAATTCAAAATCTTTAAAAAGTCTGGGAAGTCATGGAAGTGTAGGAAGTCTAGGAAGGAGGTTTAATCTCGGTGGCGACGTTTAAAAGATTCGAAGATATAAACACTTGGCAAAAGGCGAGAAAAATTTCATTAGAAATTTATATTGCTTCCGGCAAGGGCGAATTTAGTCGTGACTATGAGTTGCGAAGTCAGATTCGGCGTTCAGCGGTTTCTATAATGGCCAACATCGCCGAAGGACAAGGGCGAAGAACTGATAGAGATTTCGCTAATTTTCTAAATATGTCCTTAGGTTCGTTAGCCGAAACAAAATCGCACCTTTATCTTGCGTTAGATTTGAAATACTTGGATGAGATTTCGTTCAAAAATCTATACGATAAGCTGGACGAGGTCGGACGAATGGTATTCTCGTTAAGCGACCATCTTAGAAAAGCTTAAAGCCGGAGGATAGGATATTTTCTTCCAAGACTTCCAAGACTTTCCAGACTTCCGAGACTAATCTTATGTCCAAATCTTTTGATGAACTTGTCACCGTTATGACGCGGTTGCGTGCTCCCGGCGGGTGTCCGTGGGATGCCGAGCAGACGTATCAATCTTTATCGCAATATTTGTTAGAAGAGGCATATGAGACGTTTGATGCGATACATGAAGCTGACGAGACCGGCGACACTGCGAACCTGCGCGAGGAGCTTGGCGACTTATTGCTGCAAGTAATTTTTCACTCGACGATCGGGGCCGAGCGCGGCGATTTTACCGTCGATGACGTGGCCGGCGGCGTGACGCAAAAGCTCATTCTGCGGCACCCGCATGTTTTTGGCGACGCCAAGTTTGCCCGGTCTCAGGACGTGCTTGACAATTGGGACCAGCTTAAGGCTGACGAACGAAAAGCGTCGGGTAAAGTCGAAAAGCAGCGTGACTCGATCCTCGACGAGGTACCCGTCCATTTCCCGGCGTTGCTCGAAGGTTTGAAACTTACCAAAAAAGCCGCAAAGGTTGGATTCGATTGGGAAAACGCGGATCAGATATTCGAAAAGTTCGACGAAGAGGTAAGCGAACTGCGAGCGGCGATCAAAAACGGTGACACCGAAAACGCAGCCGAGGAGATCGGCGATCTGCTCTTTGTTGTGATGAATCTCTCCCGCCATCTCGACGTCGAGCCTGAAACCGCGTTGAAAAAGACCAATCGTAAATTCCGCCAGCGGTTTAAGTTTATTGAGGATGAACTTAAGCGGGAAGGAAAAACTTTGGACTCCGCCGATCTAAAAGAGATGGACGATCTGTGGAACAAGGCAAAAGCAAAAAAAGCCTGATCTTACTCATGGATTTCACATGTGAAACATTTTTACGTCGCGACAGCCAGTAATAACGGGCATGTTGCAGCGTTTCATTTCACCTCACACAAGCTAAAACGAGTGAAACGCGCTCGGAATATGAAACAAAGTATAACTATTCGGCAAACATTTCCTGTAGGCGTTCGAGAGCGGCCTTTTGGGCGGCCGTGTCGATCTCGCCTATCTTTTTTACAAGCCTGACCTTATCGACCGCGCGTATCTGGTCGAGCACGATCGCCCGCTCATTATTTAGAAAATTAACCGTGATCCGTGTCGGATATTTGGCAGTGACGGACGAGAGCGGAGCAACGATCACATTTGAAATGTGGTGATTGATCTCGTTCGGTGAGATAACGACGCAAGGGCGCGTATTCTTGGCGTCCTTCGACGGCGCGGCGTCGAGATTGACGAGATAAACGTCAAATCGATCTACCATTGCCACTCCTTTTTCTCGAACGCGGTTGACGTGCCAACGTCGAGAATTTCGTCATCCTCATTTTCGGCCATCGCCTTAAATGCATCATCCCAGCCGGAACGCGGCACCTGCGCGTTGCGAATAAGTATGCCGTCCGGGTGGAGTTCGACATCGACGTCACCGGTAATGCGACTCTCCTCGAGCAATACCTTGGGAATGCGGATACCCTGAGAATTGCCGATCTGGATGATCTGGGTTTTCATAATTACATCGTAATTACATGAGGCTTAGTCGTCAACTTTAGATAGAATTCCAAAGCATTTTTTGCCGCAGATAAACGCAAGCCACGCAGGTATGAATTTGCTGTCTTAGTTCCGTTTTATCTGCGTCATCTGCGTTCATCTGCGGCTAATATCTTTCTTTTTATTTCTCCCTGATTTCCGTCAATCCATTCATATACGGATGCAATATCTCAGGAACCCGAATCGAGCCGTCCGCCTGCTGATAGTTTTCGAGGATCGCGATCCATGTACGGCCAACGGCGAGGCCGCTGCCGTTGAGCGTGTGGACAAATTCCGGTTTGGCTCCGCCCGCACGGCGAAATCGCGTATTCATCCGGCGCGCCTGAAAATCGCCGCAGTTGGAGCAGCTTGAGATCTCGCGATACGTCTTTTGGCTCGGCAGCCAGACCTCGATGTCGTAAGTCTTTTTCGCGCCGAAACCCATGTCGCCTGTCGAGAGCACCATCGTGCGATATGACAGACCAAGCAGCTGCAAAATACGCTCGGCGTTCGCGGTCAGTTTTTCGTGTTCGTCGTCCGAATTTTCCGGCAGGCTCAGCTTTACAAGCTCGACCTTTTCGAATTGATGCTGACGTATAAGCCCACGCGTATCGCGACCGTAGCTACCCGCTTCGCTGCGAAAACACGGCGTGTAAGCCACAAATTTTATAGGCAGATCAGATGCATCGAGGATCTCTTCGGAGTGGTAGTTTGTCACCGGCACCTCGGCCGTCGGTATCAATGCAAAGCCACGGTCGTCCTTGATATGAAACAGGTCGTCCTCAAATTTCGGTAGTTGATTTGTGCCGAAGAGCGCGGTTCGGTTGACGAGAAACGGAGGCAAGGTTTCGGTGTAGCCGTGCTCGGTCGTGTGGACATCGAGCATAAAATTGACCAGCGCACGGCTCAGACGGGCACCGGCGGCGTTGAGGATCGCAAAGCGTGATCCCGCGATCTTGGTCGCGCGTTCGAGGTCGAGAATGCCTAGAGTTTCACCGAGATCAACGTGATCCTTTGGCTCGAAAGCGAATTCACGCGGTTCGCCCCAACGCCGGATCTCCTTATTTGCGGACTCGTCGGCTCCGACGGGAACATCCGTATCAGGAATATTCGGAAGACCCGAGAGCAACTCGCGCATCGCTGCTTCGGCCGCGTCACGCTGATGCTCAAGCTCGGCCTGTTTGTCTTTCAATCCCGCAACTTCAGACATTTTTGCATGGGCCGCGTCAGTGAATCCGGCCTTCATCATGCCGCCTATTTCTTTGCTCGCGTTGTTACGTTGCTCGTTTATGTGATCAGCCTCGCCAATAACGCGGCGGCGCTCGGCATCAAGCTCGACAAATTTATCAAGCGTATCTGTCGGGAAATTGCGGTTTTTCAGGGCCTCGCGAACCGCATCCAGATTTTCTCTTACAAAATTGAGGTCTAACATGTTTAAGTCTTCTTAACCGCGACCGCAGTGATGGCCTTTTCAATCCTTCGCGCGCGGGTTTCCGGTTGTTTCGCACCTTCGATCGAGCGAACAAACTCTTTTCGATCCGTGTAACTTTGGGCTTCCCAGGCTGCCTGCAGCCCATTTCTGGAGAGCGCGGCCGCAAGGTCATCCGGCACGTTTACCGTTCTTTCGTCAGAGTCACGTTCAATTGTAACTACAATGTTATCACCTGCACTGATACCGGCGGCCTCGCGAAATGTCTTTGGTATGCCAAAACAATAAACGCCACCCATCCGGACGATCGAGCCCCGGTATTTCGCGCCATTTATCGAGGCTTTTACCGGAACGCGTTTCGCACCAAAAACTTTTTCGACATCAAACGGAATTGTGATGCCTGTCGCTTCCATACCGGGATGCTTTACCAGCACGGTTTCGAATATTTGTTTCTCATCCATTTTTAACCTAAAATCTACAGTTTGTCTTAAGTAAAAGACTAATCGAATTTAGCAAAGTTGATATGACAAACAAAATTCGCAAGGCTGTTTTCCCCGCTGCAGGACTTGGTACAAGGTTTCTACCGGCGACCAAATCCTCGCCTAAGGAAATGTTGCCGCTGGTCGATAAACCGCTGATCCAGTACGCGGTCGAGGAGGCCGTTGCGAGCGGCATCGAGTCAATTCTTATAATCACGGGCCGCGACAAGAGCGCGATCGAAAACCATTTCGACATCTCGTTCGAGCTCGAACATCTTCTCAAAGAGCGTGGCAAAATCAACCTCTTAGATCAGGTGCGGGCAGTTTCTGATCTTGCCCAGATCAGCTATACGCGGCAGAAACAAGCGCTTGGCCTTGGACACGCGATCTATCAGGCCAAAGATTTTGCCGGTAACGAGCCGTTTGCGGTATTGCTCGCCGACGATATTGTGGACAGTGAAAACCCGGCGTTGAAGCAAATGATCGAGGTGTTCGAAAAATACAATGCACCCGTGATCGCGACGATGCAGGTTGCCGGCGAGGCTATTTCGCGATTTGGCGTTATCGACGCCGAAGAGGTCTCGCGAGACGTTTACCGGATAAAAGATATGGTTGAAAAGCCTCCCTTCCCGGACGCACCATCGGATCTCGCAATCATCGGACGGTACATTTTCACACCGGATATTTTCGAGGCTATCGAGCAGACGACTCCGGGTTCCGGAGGCGAAATACAGATAACGGACGCGATGCGTATCTTGCTAAAATCGCAGCCTTTTTACGCCGTTAAGCTCGACGGCAAGCGGCACGACGCGGGCGACAAACTTGGATTTCTCATAGCGACAGTCGAATTGGCCCTTAAACGGGACGATCTGGGACGAGATTTTCGTGATTATCTGCGGACGCTCGATCTCGGGCAGTAAGAATTTAACGCAAAGCCGCAAAGACTTTTAATAGGTTTTACGATGGTAGAAATAAATTTTTTAATCTTAGCTTTGCGTTCTGGCGACCTTGCGACTTTGCGTTAAAAATCCTTTGCAGCCGCGTTAACTCATTTTTTTGAGGTGCCCTAATGTTATTCGCTTAAATCAACTCCATTCGTTAAAATCTAATTAAATTAACCGGATGAGACTGATGTCCGGAAAGTGTGGATCGCAGATGCCATTTTCAGCTATCGAAGACGCCGCTCAAGATATTCGCGACGGCAAAATGATAATTATCGTCGACGACGAGGACCGCGAAAACGAAGGCGATCTCGTCTGCGCCGCCGAAAAGGTGACGCCGGCCATCATCAACTTTATGGCGGTCCATGGCCGCGGATTGATATGCCTGCCGCTGACCGAGGACCGGTGCGACGAACTCCAGCTTTTTCCGCAAACAACCGAAAATACGTCGAGCATGGGAACGGCGTTTACAACGTCGATCGAGGCTCGGACAGGCGTCACGACGGGCATTTCAGCCGCCGACCGGGCGAAAACGATCCTGACCGCCGTCGATCCAAATTCAAAGCCGTCGGATCTGGCCCGCCCGGGGCATGTTTTTCCGCTGCGTGCGAAACGCGGCGGCGTCCTGGTGCGTGTCGGCCAGACCGAAGCGAGTGTCGATATTGCCCGGATCGCGGGGCTGCAGCCGGCGGCGGTAATCTGCGAGATCATGAATGACGACGGGACAATGGCCCGTCTGCCGCAACTAGAGATCTTTGCCAAAAAACATGATCTAAAGATAATTTCGGTCGCCGACCTTGTTCGTTACCGGATAGAGAAGGAAACGCTTGTCCGGCGGATCGTCGAGACCGATCTTCCGACCGAGTTCGGCGTTTTCAGAGCGATACTCTACGAAAACGTGATCAACGGCGAAACGCACCTTGCTCTGACTATGGGCGATGTTTCGGGGCGGGCCGAGGCGGCCTTAGTTCGCGTCCAAACCGAGAACATAACTTTCGCAATGTTCGGCGCAACAATTGGCGAAGCAGCGGCGGCGACGCGTGCCTCTCTCAAAAAAATTTCGGACGCTGGGTATGGCGTCATACTGTATCTGCGGCAGCTTGAGAATAATCTCGATTTGGTAAATCAACTTAAGACCTACGCGCTCATGCATGAAAAAGGCGTCGATTTTCAGACAGCGAGGCGCGAGACCGGATATGGAAAGGTTCACGATTACGGCATCGGCGCACAAATATTAAAGGATCTCGGCGTGACAAAGATACGTTTACTGACGAATCACCCGCCGAAGATCAGCGCGCTCGATGCGTTTGATCTTGAGATCGTCGAATCGGTAAGGCTGTGATCGCTATCCCGATGCAATAAATGTCCAACAAGGATCTCGAAAAAATCAAAACGGTTGAGAAAGGCCCGCCCGCCGACGCGCCCGGAAGTGGAGCGTCTGATGCTCGTACGCGGAAATACTTTACGTCGCGACGACTATTTATCTCCGCTGGTTTTGTCACACTCCTGATCATATTAGCGATTGCCATCACCGCCATCATGTTCCGCATAGGTGTCTTTGACACCTACACCAAGAATCAGTTCAGGCAAAAAATGGCGGACATCGGGATCGTTTTCGACGCCGATGTTTTTCGTTTGTCGGCGTCGCCGCTGGAGCTTGAACTTAAAAACGCTACGTTTAATGACACGGTTACCGGCGACAAACTCTTTTTTATACGTGACGCGCATCTTGGCATGACAATCGTCGATCTGATGGCGCTGCGTCTCAACCGCGACATCAGCATCGATACCACCGATATTCACGGGGCCGAGGTTTGGGTAAAATTTGATGAGAACGGAAAATCAAATTTCTCAAATCTAAAACTTATCGAGGATCAGGGCGGTTCCGCCGTTAACTTCAAATACGACTCGGTCGTTTTCTCGATGCAGGACAGCGTTGTACATTTCGGCGACATTTCTCGAAAGATCTCGGCCGACGCGAAAAACGTAGTTTTTCTACTGTCACCGGAAAACGCGGCACTCCCTGACACACAGAGACGCTACAAATTTGACCTGACCTCGACGGATTCGAATTTCGCGTACGATTCAAAAGCCGTCGAAAAAATCGACGTTCGTGCCGTTGGCCTAGCTGACGCTTACGGGGCCGAGATCAGCAGCTTCGAATTGAAAACGCCGATTGGCGACTCGACTTTGAACGGCACGCTGACGGACTGGGCGTCGCCGAAATATCGCTTCGATATCCAATCCTCGGTTGATCTGACACAGGCCTCCAGCATTTTTTCGAGCGGCACATCGCTGATCGGCGTGGGCAATTTCAAAGGTAAGGTAACCGGCGAAGGCGAGCATTACCGAATCCAGGGCGAGGCCGATACCGAATCGCTCCGTGCCGGAGGCGTTTACCTAAAGGCTTTAAATGTCGCCGCGACGGTCGAGGGCACAAACGCGAATTATGAGGCAAATGGGACGGCTATCGCCCAGATGCTGACGTTCGATGATTTTCGCGTGGATTTCTTAAAGATGGTCGGTAACGTACGCGGCACGGGAACCGATTTTCGATGGGTCGGTGAGCTTCAGGCAGCAGCGGCCAAATCCAAATCACTGACGATCGGCGGGCTTTTTCTGTCGGACGCCCTGGCGGAATATAAGGACCGCCAGTTTCGTATGGAGGCGGGAAACGGCCGGGCGGGGAAATTTGCGATCAAGAACAATGAGTTTGCGGGGCTGACGGCACGAAATCTGAAATTCTCGACAGCGGACGGTGTTACAAACCTTTCGTCGCCAAACGCCCACGCCACATCATTTACCACAAAAAACTATAAATTGAATGGCTTGAGCGGCCAGAACGTAAGGGTCAAGAATTCGGCCGGACGTAC
>JAYUDV010000102.1:0-2153 GCA_043739565.1 Chloracidobacterium sp. | reverse complement strand
CGGTTGTTGAGATCGGTGACACGCACCAGTGCCGTTTTGACGGGCGCGGCGGGCGAATCTGTCTGCGTGCTCTTTGGCGCAAAGGTTGGTTCCCGCTTCATCGGCGGCAGCGTCCGGGCGTAATCGCCAAAATATTTCGGGCTGGCACGGCGGATCGCCTCCATCAAAAGCGAATCGCCACTCCGTATAATCGCTTTCGCAGCCACCGTAAGCGGGCGTTCGCTCAGATCGCTCATCACTTCGTTCGGCGGCACGTTTAGCAAAATTATGCCGCGTGCGGTCGTGAATTTTAACGAGACGGTTTTAGGTTTTTGGCCTTTGGCTTTAGCATCTTTGGACTCGGAATCTGGAACTTGCAACTCGGATTCCGTGCCTTCACTTTTGCCTTTTACCTTTTTAGTTTTGCCTTCGCCCGTTCGGCGGCCCTTTATCTCAAATCTACCGCCCGTTTTCTCTTTGACCTTGACGATGTCAAAATCCGCCAAATATCGCGGCTTCGATTCGGTCCATAAAAAGTAATAGCTAAGATCTTCGGCCGGAACATCCGTTACGATGGTGCCAGTATCGGTCGTCGCCTCGATCGACGCAAAATTGCCCCCGATCTCGACGGCGCCGGCCAGTGTTTCAACCCTGATATTCGTGCGTTCGGGCAGAACAAGGACAAGATCGACGCGTTTACGCTTATCCGACGGCTCGACCGTGATTACCACGCGGCCGGACGAGATGCTTACTTTGATCTCGGTGTCGGACAAACCTTTCGGCGACGAAGCGATCAATTTGCCGGTCACCAGCTTATCGTCAGTGCCAGGCTGGGCACGGGCGGCGACGCGGCCATAGTGATTGACTATTTCGACAGTGCCGCCGGCCGCGACTTTCAATTCGCGCGTCACACCCTGAGCTTCGGCCAAAGACCAAAACGCCAAAATTACGCTGATTATTAATAGGGATCGTGTAGGTGCAAGCCGCATTCCTCAGGGTTTGCTCGGGATCCGGCCGGACTGGATCAGACGTTGGCGAACGCGTTCCTGCCACTTCTTTCGCGAGCCTTCGTCGTCCTCAAAGCGTTCGAGTAGATCGTTCATCGATTCACCGCCAGCGAGCCGGGTTTTCAAATAGAGCAACGCTACTATGATACCAGAAAATGAAAGTACGAGGATCTGCATCGGGAGCCAGAGTATCTGGATGAGCGATTCGAGCAGCGTGCGTTTGACGCGAGTTCGCATATCCATTTCCACTGGTTGAGCCTGAGTCGTATTGGGTCGGCCAAAACTGTACTTTCCAAAACCAAAATTGAATTCAGGTTTTTTAGCTTCCGGCTGCTCACCGGTCGGCTTTTCTGTTTCCGCAGCCGAGTCTTCGGTCGTGGTTTCCGCCTGTGGTTCGACAGTTTCCACCGCCGTCTTTGGCTTTGGATCGAATGCCTTCGCCGACACATTTACGACGTATGAAATCGTTGTAACGATAATGGCAGGGATCAGGAACATAATTGCAACCGCCCCAAACGCGGTCGCGAGTGATCGTTTTACGAGATGTCGCGAACGGCGCAATGCTTCGCGAATGCCGACGTTTTCCATCATTACGGCGGGCGGCACCAGCATCCATGCTATGTGAGAACCCAAAAAGGCGAGCATACCGCACAAGACGCCACCAAACGCCCCGACAATCACGATCGCGTCGGTGGAATTCGTCAACGGATAAAAAACCGCCGCTACAAAAGCAAAGCCCGCAAATCCAACCGCTGCCGCAGCGGCACCGACCACAAATGGCAGTATCGCCGTCAGCAACCCCGTTCCGGCAAAGCGTTTCCATTTCCGGCGTGCCTCAGTCAACGCAGGCCGGAGACGGACGGGGCGTAACGGCACGGCAAGATATTGGGTGACGATCCAGGCGATGGTTCCGACGATCAGATTTGTGCAAAACGGGGTTGCCACGGAGACAGAAAAGCCCACAAGCCAGATTGCGACGGTGCCAGTACCTTCCGAGATCATTCCGCTTACCTTTAGGAACGAAAGCGTCACCAAGAATAACGTCAACAAGATCGACGGGATCGACAAAAGGGCCGACAGCATCAGAAACTTAGGCAAATGCTCGCTGTAAATAACCAAAGCTCGCCGAAGCAGGCCAAAAATGCCCTCCGATCGCGAACGTAACTC
>JAYUDV010000101.1:0-2155 GCA_043739565.1 Chloracidobacterium sp. | reverse complement strand
ATGCCTACCGTAAAGGTTCGCAATTTGAAGAATAAAGAGGTCGGCGAGGTTACGCTGCTGGATGCCGTTTTCGGCGTCGAGCTTAACGAAGCCCTGATCCACGCGGCGGTGATGAATTACCAGGCCAACGGACGTCAGGGAACTTCGGCGACTAAGACTCGCGGAAACGTTTCCGGATCGGGCCGCAAGCTTTGGAAGCAAAAGGGAACGGGCCGTGCGCGTATCGCATCGATCCGCTCGCCTTTGTGGAAGGGCGGCGGTAACGTCCACGGCCCGCAGCCGCGCGATTGGTCATATCAGATGCCCAAGAAAATGCGCCGCGGTGCTTTGCGGTCGGCTTTGTCCGAGCGTTTGCGCGAAGGGAATTTGCTCATCATTGACGAATTTGGCTTCAAGACGCCGAAAACGAGTGAGTTTGTCGGTGCGATCAGCGGCTTGGCTCTTGCGACGAGCAAGAAACCGGTCAAGACGTTGATCGTCGATTCGCTCGATAATCTGAATTTGATATTGTCGTCGCGAAATGTCGAAAAGACAAAGGTCACGAATAGTTTCGGGCTCAACATTTACGACATTATCTATCACGAAAAGCTTTTGATCTCGCAGACAGCGCTTGAGGAGCTTACGAGCTTGCTCGACCCGAAACGTGAGACGGGAAAAGCGGCAGACGCAGCGGCAGAAGCAGTAGCTGAAGAGAAGCCGAAAGCCAAGGCTAAGAAAGAGGCGGCGGCGGCGGACGTGGAAGAAAAGCCGAAGGCTAAGAAAGCGGCACCGGCAGAAGCAGTTGAGCCGAAAGCGAAGAAGGAAGCAAAACCGAAAGCCGAGAAGCCTGAAAAAACCGAGAAGCCTACGGCCGAAAAGGTCGAAGCGGCTCCGGCTGTAGAAACAACCGAGGAGGCGACTAATAATGAGTAATTTATCTGTTTGGGACATTTTAAAGTCGCCTGTCGTCACCGAAAAAAGCGTCATTCTTAAAGAAGATTCGACCGACGAGAACAGCAACCGGAAGATGGGGCAGGTTTTGACCTTCAAGGTTGATAAAAAGGCTACGAAACCTGCGATCAAAGCCGCGATTGAAGAGATATTTAACGTCAAGGTTGCCGCTGTGAGAACCATTCAGTACGACGGAAAAGTTAAGAAACGCGGACGCATCGAAGGACGCCGCCCGGCTTGGAAAAAGGCTTACGTGACCCTCCGAAAGGGCGAGCCGATGGTTGATTACGCGGAAGCGATCTGATTAGTGAAAAACTAAAAGTGAAAAGTGAAAAGTTTCAGAACTTCTTTCACTTGTCACTTTTAACTATTCACTATTCACTGGAAAGATTATGGGAATCAAGAGATTAAAACCGACATCACCGGCGAGGCGTTACCAGACGTACTTGACCCGCGATGAGCTGACTCCGGGAGCAGTACCCGAAAAATTACTGCTCGAGCCAAAGAAGAAGATTTCCGGACGCAACAGCGATGGCCGGATCACGGTTCGCCGACGCGGCGGAGGCCACAAGCGTCATTACCGGATCATCGATTTCAAACGCGATAAGGCAGGTATTCCGGGTCGCGTTGCACAGCTCGAATATGACCCGAACCGTTCGGCTCACATCGCCCTGATCAACTATCTTGACGGCGAAAAGCGATACATTCTCGCTCCGCTCGGCTTGAAGGTCGACACGATGATCCTGAGCGGCGAGGAAGCCGATATTTTGCCGGGAAATGCGCTGCCGATCAAGAATATTCCGCTTGGTACACAGGTTCATAATATTGAAATGCGTCCGGGAAAAGGCGGACAGATGGTCCGCTCGGCAGGTGGTTTTGCTCAGATCGTCGCTAAAGAGGGCGATTATGCGCAGCTCAGAATGCCTTCGGGTGAGGTTCGCAAGGTGCCGGTCGTTTGTATGGCAACTATCGGACAAGTCGGCAACACCGAGCATGAGAATGTTTCGCTTGGTAAGGCCGGACGTTCACGCTGGATGGGCAGACGCCCGAAAGTTCGCGGCGTTGCCATGAATCCAGTCGATCACCCGCACGGTGGTGGTGAAGGTAAAACATCAGGCGGACGTAATCCGGTCACGCCGTGGGGACAGCCGACGCGTGGATACAAGACCAGGCGCAACAAGCGTACGACCAATATGATCGTGCGAGACAGGAGAAGTAAGTAAAT
>JAYUDV010000100.1:0-2158 GCA_043739565.1 Chloracidobacterium sp. | reverse complement strand
AACAAAATTATCACCAAATCCCGACGCCGATTATCTAAATTTGAGGTCGTAGTCGGTTCAGGAATTTGAAAGTTGGTTTTTCAAAGAACCCTAATAGTCTAAAAATGATGGCCGAGGCGTTTGCCGCGAATGGGATTGCTTCACTGCGATACGACAAGCGTGGGATCGGAGAAAGCTCGAAGGCAATGGGGAGCGAAGCAGATCTGCGTTTCGACGACTACGTAAACGACGCCATACTCTGGAGCAAACATCTGCGCGCTGACAAGAGATTTTCGACTTTAACGATCGCCGGTCATAGCGAAGGCTCGCTGATCGGGATGATTGCCGCCGAGGGGAAAAACGCCGATGGTTATGTGTCTCTTGCCGGAATAGGAAGGCCCGCAGGCCAGGTAATTCTCGACCAGGTCAGACCGCAGCTGCCCCCGGAACTCATGAAATCGACCGAGGAGATCGTGGCGATACTCACGGCCGGAAAAACCGCAGAGTCGGTGCCGCCGGTACTCAATGCCCTTTTTCGTCCGAGCGTCCAGCCATATATAATTTCCTGGTTTCGCTTTGACCCGTCCCGGGAAATTGCCAAATTGACGATTCCGATACTTATAGCGCAGGGAACGGCAGATATCCAGGTTAGCGTCGGGGACGCAAAACTGCTCGCAAAAGCATCCCCATCGGCAACCATTTTGCTGGTCGAAGGGATGAATCATATCCTCAAACAAGTTCCAAATGACAAGGACAAGCAAATCGCGTCATACAGTGACCCGTCCCTACAAGTAGCTCCGCAATTAATTACCGAGACCGTCAGGTTCGTGAAGAAGGTAAAAAGGCAAAAGGCTTAAAATTGATAGGGATTACGAAAAAAGCGCGCGGATCGCATTGATATGCTTGATCATTCGCATCGAGCCCGGAGCTCTAAAGAAACCACGTTTTTCATACCATTGCGCCAGATTCTCACTGCGAGCATCGAGAACCATCGCCCGAACACCGACTCTAATTGACACCTCGAAAACCCTCGATTGAGCTTCCGTAAGCATACGATTGCCGTATCCCTTGCTCTGAAATTCGGAATCGATCCCGATCTGTCCGAGCAAAATAACCGGAATATTTCGTTTTATCTTTGGACGGTCGCTTGGTATTTGTTCTTGAGCAATCTCAGTAAAGGCTAGCGTGTAGTATCCGATGATCCGTTTTGGCTCCAAATCGGTCTGAACGAGGACATTTGTCCGGCTCAATTCCCGCTCTTGATCTTGCATAGCTTTTTCACGTAAGAACAGATCGATGGCTTCGTCCAGACAGCTAAAACCTTTTCGGTGGTGGAGGCGCGTCAAGGGCTCAATCCGTAAATTCATACTTCAACCCTTTTCGAACGCCTTGCTTGTATTGGTCAACAAGCTCACGCTCCTTCTCCGATGGCTCCCAGGCGTCCTCTTTTGCCATAAAATCAATAAAAAATCTGTGGTCTTCTCGGGACAACTCAAGGGTAAAGTGCCTTTCCAGAACCTCTTCGGCTCGATCATTCAACGTAACTGCCGCAAACTCGGTCAAGTCCTGACCCAAAATTGAGGCCGCGCGGGCAATCCGTACTTTGACCTCCGGCGAAAGACGCACATTCAAACGGCTTTTTCCTAAAGCAGCTTTTTCTATAGTTATCGACATTCCGTCCTCCCCATTGTGGCTAAGTGCCACATCTCATAGTAAATCATTTTCGCGAGTTCTACAAGGCGTTTCATTCTTCCTCAACCGTACAAAGCAGTGGATATTCACGCGATTTTGCGAGGTTTATTGCTTTTTCGGATTTCATCGTGGCGCCCCGTATGATGGTCATTAACATTTAATGTAACCCAAGGAAAAACGCCTCTTCTTTCTCGGTGGATAATTTTCCTTTCCAAACAGATTGAATCGCGCCGTCTCTATTAACAACAAGAATCGTAGGCGTCGCTTGGATCTTTAGGCTTGAAAAAGGCACATTTTTGATGTTTACGAATGTTGAATTCAAATCGGCCAAAAAAACTTGATTGGCGATTGTCTCCTCCGAAAATAATGCGATTAACTGTATGTTGTTATTGTTATTTACGTATTGGATAAGCTTTTGATAGAAACCTTCGCTCGCTTGGCAGAAATGACAAGTAGGTTGCAAGGCCACTAAAATGGTATGATCCGC
>JAYUDV010000099.1:0-13901 GCA_043739565.1 Chloracidobacterium sp. | reverse complement strand
CGCCCGGCTTCATCTTGAGTAGGCGTTGGTACGGATCGTCCGGTTTTTGCAGATTTTCACGCACAGGGCCACTGAGCTTACCGCCGTTCGGGGCCGTGGAGGGATTTTCGGAATGTCCCTTAGCCAGATCCGCGAAAGCAGCTTCAGAAACTATTTTGCCGCCCGCCGTCAATTGCTGGACAAGCTCATTCGCCTTGCCCTGCACCTGGCCGTCTAATTCGGGTTTGGCAACGCGAAGGACGATCTCCTGACCGAGCACACCGGCCACTTTCTTATCCGGTGTCAGTTTGTCATATTCCGCATGCAGATCGGCATCGGATATCTGCAATTTTTCACCGATCTTGCTTGTGTTTACGAAAACGTAGCGGATCTTTTTCTGCGGCACGCTAATATAATAGCTCTGCTTATTTTTTTCGAAATAATCCTTGAGTTCGTCATCCGTCGGCTTAATGGTTTTGGCCAGATCGGACGTGCTGACCGCCACATACGAAAGGTCGAATTTGGTATTTTTTCGCTGAAAATCGTTTAGCACCTCTTCTTCGGAAACGGTGACGCCCGATGTCAGATAGGCGTCAAGTTTTTTCCCACTCAGGTCGTCGCGCACGCTTTGCTCGTAGGCCGCTATGTTGCCAAACTGCTCGATGACATTTTGCTCGTATTTAGCCTGATCAAAAGGTTTCCCGTCCTCCGTTTTGAACTGGTTGCGGATCTCGGCCGCCACCTCAGCGTCGCTGGCGGTCAGGCCGAGGCGGTCGGCCTCGACGCGCGTAATTCGGCTGCCGATAAGACCGTCGAGCATCATTTTGGCCGGGAAACTCTGGCCACGGCTAAAGCGGCTGTAGTTTTCCTTTTGACGGATCAACTCACCGATCGTGATCTTATTACCCGACACCGTCGCTACGGTTTCATCACTCTGCGAGAGATTGGTCGTATATGCGTTGCGGGCCGGTGTATAAAAGAAGACAAGGCTGCCGACCATCAGGATGGCAAAAATGAGAAGCACGAAGTTACGCGTTTTCTCGAGACGGTTGAAAAACTTTAACATCGATTAATACCTGAACTTTAAAATTCGATTCCGATTGCCGTGAGGGACAAACCGCAATCTTACCAAAAACAAAGGCGAAAACCAACGCACGAGCCATCGCATTGCCACAAATACTTGCAGTTTCGCATCTTTTCTATGATGATAAACGAGATATTTTCAATCAAATGGTAAACAAAGAGATCAATTCAGTCGGGATCGTAGTAAAGCCCAGTCACCCCGAGGCATTGGCCACGGCTGCGGAGTTGTCCGTGTGGCTGAAAGCAAAAGGGATCGAGCAGATGGGCGAGCCGTTGTCGGCCGGACAATCGAGGAACCAAAACGAAGCGGCACTGGGAGCTGACCTCATAGTCGTTCTCGGCGGCGATGGAACGATGATCTCGACTGCGCGTCTGATCGGCAAAAAGGAAGTTCTGGTACTCGGCATCAATCACGGCAGCCTCGGTTACCTGACCGATTTTCGCATCGAAGAGATGTTTCCGGCTCTGGAATTGATCATCGCCGGCCAATATGAGATCGACCGCCGCGAAATGCTGGAGGCCGAACTCATACGCAATGGCGAAAAACTTGCCAAGGGGCGCGTTTTGAACGACGTCGTAATAAATAAGTCGGCGCTGGCGCGAATAATCGAAATAGAGGTGAGGCTCAACGGACTCTTTGTCAATTCATTTCGCGCTGACGGCCTGATCGTTGCTACACCGACAGGCTCGACCGCATACAACCTCTCGGCTGGCGGGCCGATAATTTTTCCGTCAATGAATGCGGTTGTTCTAACGCCGATCTGCCCGTTTACATTGACCAATCGTCCTATCGTTGTCCCCGATGACGCCGAGATCGAATTGAACTTAAAAGACGAGAACGAGGGCGTTATTTTGACCTTCGACGGCCAAACGGGTTTTCCGATGAAGGCCAATGACCGCGTAGTCATCCGCAAAAGCGAAACGACATTTAACCTCGTCCAACCGACGAATCGAAACTATTTCGATGTGTTGCGAGACAAATTGAAATGGGGAAGATGATCTCAAAACAATTGCTATTGCCGACTCCGAGACGTCGAAGGTAGAGGTGTAAATCAAGCGGCAATCTTGTCTCGTTCTCCTTTTTTTTTCTTATTCTTCTGTTCTACAAACGAGACCACCTTACGCCCGCCCTGAGCCTGCTTCTTTTTGAGGTCCGCAAAAATTCGGTCCAAATCATAATCGAACTCTTTCCCGTATTGGTCTCGAACCTTGTGCAGTTCGGCAATTACTTCGTCGTCAATCATCGAGTTTATTCTCCTTCTTTAATATCTCCTGTAGCGTACAAATCTCTGGCGGCTCGTAACCAAAATCTTTGCAAACCTCACGAACGCGCCGATAAATGAATACATTCGCGATGTGTCTACAGTTCAAGGTTAGCAAATATTCCATTTCGTGAACAGAAGAAATTGAAATGTGCGAAACATCAACTGCCGCTTTTTCGGGCAAAATCTTCCGCCGAAGTATTTCCCTTGCTAAATCATATGCTTCATCAGTCATGTCAATCAAGGGAATATCTCTGACGGCATGCAGACGAAGTCTAGCCATGCCCTCATCACCCCTCGCTATTTCGTTAATTACAAGTTCGGAAACAAAAGTTTGAAATCGATTTCTATACTCATTCCACCATTCTTTGGCAAGCATTTGGTTTGCGAGCACAAATGTATCCCGGCTCGGCCGAGCTGTCAGGTAGCTGATGATTGAGGTCTCGATATAAAGTTTAGACTTCATTGAAACAAACTTATCTGATCCGAATCCTCAGGTTCGAAACCTTCAGGAAACCATTGAAACTTCCTCAAATCGCATTTGCCGCTCGCGTTGAAAATGACACCCTCGGCTTCGAGCAATTCCCGTTGTAAATTCAACGGTATAGTCAATCTTCCAGTCGAGCATTTGCCCTGCGAGTTAATGACCCGCTGCCACGGAACATCTTCGCCCGCTCCGTGCATTACATAGCCGACGGTTCGCGCGGTATATCCTTCGCCGAGAACGATCGCAATCTGGCCGTAAGCCATTACTTTACCGGCGGGAATTTGCCGGACGACGGTGTAAACGATCTCGCGATAAGTTTTATCGTTAACATTCATTCGGCCACTTTAATTTTTCCACAGCATTGTCCGAGCCGGAGAGCCATCGCCGCCGCCGCCGATGTATTTTAAAGGCATGCAGATCAATCCATAATCGCCGGGCAGGACCTCACGAAGATCGAGGCCTTCGAGAATAACGACCTCGTTCTCTAGCAGCGTGATATGAACCGGATGCCCGGGCGAACCACTCTTTTCGATCGAAAGGTAATCGATTCCGACGAGAACAACACCTTTATCGACGAGCAACCGTGCCGTTTCTGGCGTCAGATATGAAAAATCTGTCCTGAAACCAAGCTCTGGCGTAGCCCAAAACGCCGAGTTTTGCGTCTTGAACAGAACACGCGTCACGCCACTGATGTCGCCGACATGTTCGGGTTCGATCGCAACCACTTTGTCCGGCACCTGAATAACGCGGCATGGACCTACGAGTTTCTCTGGATCCAGCTCGTGAATGCGCTTTGCACCGTCGATAAAGTGATTCGGCGCATCGACATGCGTGGCCGTGTGAACACCGAACGAGATCTTCGAGACATTTGCCGATGCACCTACGGCAATCGACTTAAATGCTGTAATCTCAACGCCCGGATCGCCTTTATAGATAGGCGTTTCGGCACTGATCGCTACTGTAACATCGTATATTTTTGTCATTTTGCCACCTCGTAGATGCCGTAGGATTTGCCCGGTCTTACCGGCAAATAATGCTCGAACGCGATTACCAACCGCATATTTTTCTTCTTCATAATGGATGAGGATAATTGAAAACTGTGCGGCAAACAAGATTTGCGTTGCGATAAGCTCTATGTTTACGCTAGAGGGTGTATGACTATTCAACACGAGGAAATCAAGAAAAAGGGAGAGTTTTATGTCGAGGAAAATGGCAAGCGTCTCGCCCGTATGCTGTATTTTTATTCGAAACCCGGCGAGATCACCATTTACCATACCGAGGTTGACCCGAGTCTTGCTAGCCAGGGCATCGGCCGGAACCTCGTTGCCGCCGGCATAAAATTTGCCCGCGACAATAAGCTCAAAGTCATCCCGACATGTTCCTATACAAAGAGCGTGATCGATAAAACCCCCGGATTTCAAGACGTGCTGGCGTAAATATCTTAATGAATTCACCTCGAATTTCCGCGTCAAGCTACTCAAATACCGCACCGCTCGTGTGGTCGTTTCTCTACGGTCGAAATCATGGCAAGGTTGAGATAATTCTCGACAACGCCCCGGCGCGATCGGCAGAATTGCTTGCCCAGGATCGCGTCGATGCGGCGCTCGTTCCGGTGATTGCATATCAAATGATAGAGAATGTGCGCCTGATACCAGATGTTTGCGTCGGAGCGAGGGAACGTGTTCGGAGCGTGTGCCTAATCACAAAAGGTAAAGGCCTCGCGGACGTGCGGTCAGTCGCTCTCGACATATCGTCTCGGACATCGGTCGTGCTGACAAAGATAATTTTTCGCGAGTTTCTTGGCTTTGAGCCGGAGTGGAAGGATGCCAGTCCCGCTATCGAAGTGATGCTTGCCGACTCGGACGCGGCTCTGCTGATCGGCGATCCGGCGTTGCGTCTATCCGCGTTGTCGGCAGGTTCTGCGTATCGAAAGTTCGATCTTGCCGAGCTCTGGCACCAACATACAGGCCTCGGCTTTGTCTTTGCAATGTGGATGACGCGTCAGGAAAGATGCGGGATCGATTTTGCTGCCGCCCGCGACGAAGGCCTCGCACATCTGGATGGGATCATCGCCAATTACGAAACCGACATCCGTCTCGGCCCCGACGAAATGCGGAAATATCTGTCTCAGGATATTTCGTATTCAGTCGACGATTCGATGCGGAGAGGGATGGATATGTATTTCGATTTGGCCGCCAAAAACAAACTGATTAGCGAAAATAAGACACTGCTTTTCGTGGGCAGTTAAAACACTGGCCTTTTTAGTTCTTCGTAAAGTTTTTTGTCGATGATCTCGCCGTCGTTTTCCTTTAAATGCTCGACTATCAAGAGGGCCTGATGAATACGCACGTCGATGTCCGCCGACTTGCCTAACTGGTAAAGTATGGATCTCTGTTTGCCTGCGGTCAGGCCGTGAAACAGGCGGTCGCCCTCCGCGTCCTGTTTGAGCACTTCCTCAAACTCCTCAGGCATCGGCAGCCCGTATTTGCTCTCGTCTTTTACAAGCAATACGTCCACGATGTCAGCGGCGACAATTCCAAGCGCGTCGCGCTTCTTTTTATTGACGATTATGTAAAACATATCGCCCGACGGCAGCAACGCGCATTGAAAACTCTCGCCGCCATTTATAGTGCAGACTACACGCTTAAATTTCCCCTCAAAACGAAATTTGGCGGCGATGTCTTTTTTTACAATCAAAAAATGCCAGCCCGAATCGGCTGGTGACCGCGTTAGGGTAGTTTTGAATTTTACACGTTTAGCCATCAAAGATATTTCACCACAGAGGACACAGAGAACACAGAGAAGATTTAGGAAATTTCCTTACCTTCCGTATTGCCTCAGTACCCTTTGTGCCCTCTGTGGTTAATTTCCCCCGCGATTTGTTAGAATAAGGCTGAAGTGGAAAAAGTAATTCAGCCCATACTAGACAAGGCACTCGGTGGCGAGAGATTAACCTCCGAAGACGCGACCGCTCTGCTCGAATCTCACGATTTTGTCCGCATCGGCCTCGCCGCGCATGAGGTACGGATGCGGAAGAATCCGACCGATGTCGTTACATACATCATCGACCGCAACATCAATTATACCAACGTCTGCAACGTCGTCTGTACATTCTGCGCGTTCTATCGCCGACCGGGAAAGCCTGATACATACGTGCATTCGATCGAGGAAATTGAAAAGCGCATTGACGAGACGATTGCGCTCGGCGGAACCGGCGTGCTGATGCAAGGCGGGCTGCACCCGGATTTTAATATCGAATGGTACGAAAATTTGCTGTCGACGCTTCACGCAAAATATCCTAAATTTCAGCTCCACTGCTTTTCGCCGCCTGAGATTCACAACATTTCGCTGATCTCAAAGCTCGATTACGTGACCATAATGCAGCGACTCAAGGACGCGGGCCTTAACTCAATGCCCGGCGGCGGCGGCGAGATTTTGGACGACGAAGTGCGTGCGAGAGTTTCGACCAAATGCAACACTCAGGAATGGCTCGACGTAATGCGCGCGGTGCATAAAGTTGGTTTGCGTTCGACCGCAACGATGATGTTCGGCATCGGCGACCGCATTGAGCATCGCGTCCGGCATCTGCAACGCATCCGCGACGTTCAGGACGAAATTGGCGGATTCACGGCTTTTATTCCGTGGACATTCCAACGCGAAAACACTGCCCTCGGTCGCAAGATCAAGGAAGAACCGACCGGCATCGATTACCTGCAAACGCTAGCCGTCTCGCGCCTCTTCCTCGACAATATCGACCACATCCAGGCCTCATGGCTGACCCAAGGGCTCAAACTTGGCCAAACCAGTTTGCGCTTCGGAGCCGACGATATGGGTTCGATCATGATCGAGGAAAATGTCGTCTCAGCCGCCGGTGCCTCTACGCACGCCAACGAACGCGACCTCCGCTATCAGATCCGCGAAGCCGGCTTTACTCCCCAACAGCGTGACATTCTCTACAGATACATCAACCGCGACGGCATCGACGATCTCGACCAAAAGAAATCAATGCCATTCGAGAAACTGAGCGTGGCGTTTGCAGATTAGGTAAACGATCGGCAAATGCGAAACTCTTTACTTATTTTTTTGTTTGTAGTAACTAGCTCTTGTGAAAAAAATTCGGGCAATATCGCTACGGCTCCGGTTAATTCCGCCAAGACACAAATAGCAACAATTACCGGGGACGACTGTCCGATTTTTGAAGAGGACCTTTTCAAGATACCTTACAAGGAGATTTTTAGTGATTGTGATTTGCGAGGCAATCCAAAGCTGTTCGACGGCAAGCTAGTGAGAATCAAAGCCCGTTACGGGTTTATGATCCACGGAAATTACTTGTCCGGAAACCCGTGTACCGAACTTTCTGACTCTGTTCACGATTCGATTTCTCCTCAATTTGAGTCTGAACTAGCCTTTGACTATCTCCGGGGGTTAAAGGCCAATCCAATAAACATAGTGGCAGTTGGACGTTTTTCTCTTGTGGAGCCAACCAAAAGAAGCGATACAATATATGACCACACGCCATTCCATTTTAGTTTAGTTTGTCTGGAAAAAGCTTCTGCAGTCACTTCCTCTAAATGAAATGGGATTGTTCTTGTCAACTTGACAAGAAAATCATACAATCGACCTATGAAAAGCCTACCCGTCGGAGAGTTCAAAGCGCAGTTTTCGGAGGTGCTCGAACAAGTGCAACTGGGTGAGACTATCGAGATCGTCTTCGGTAAAAAGAAGACGCCAGTAGCGCGCATTGTTCCGATAAACGGTTCAAAGCCGAAGAAGAAACGAAAGCTTGGTATTCTTGAGGGCAAGGTCAAATTCAAGTTTGCGAAGAACTTTAAGATGACCGATGAAGAGCTGCTCGACCTTCGCGGATGAAATACCTGCTAGATACACACGCCCTGATCTGGGCGCTCACCGATACTAAAAAACTGCCGAAGAGAACAAAAGCGGCACTTGAAGACCCTACGAATCATTTCAACGTCAGCGCCGTAAGCTTCTGGGAAATAGCGATAAAGATCC
This sequence comes from Chloracidobacterium sp., assembly GCA_043739565.1. Taxonomy (GTDB): domain Bacteria; phylum Acidobacteriota; class Blastocatellia; order Pyrinomonadales; family Pyrinomonadaceae; genus OLB17. Next base: position 6,077 of record JAYUDV010000099.1, on the reverse strand, counting down.
GTGCCGGGAGACTTGAACCTGTAGGGCCATGGAACGATCCCATTGGCGTAGTGGAGACAATAGGCTTTGAGATTATTCCGCTCTTACCTGAAGAAGCGGCAACTTCTCGAAGGCTCACCGAAGACACACATTTTGACCCGTTTAACCGGATGCTGATCTGGCAGGCGATCTCGCGAAAGTTGGTACTCATCAGCGGTGATCGTGAATTCAAACGGTTTGAGAAAGACGGGTTGAAGCTGCTTTGGAAATAACAAGGCCAAAAATGCCCCAGATCGTTCTCACAACCCAGATCAACGCCACAGCCGAGACGTGCTTCGATCTAATGCGAGACATCCGCATTCAAACCGATACCACTTCACAGACAAGCGAAAAGGCGGTCGCTGGCGTTACTGACGGCAAGATCGGGTTAGGGCAGACGTTGACTTTTGAAGGGACGCATTTTGGAATGCGGCAGAGATTGACGGTCAAGGTTGTCGAGTTTGACCGGCCGAAATTGTTTATTGACGAAATGACGCAAGGCAATTTCAGATCGTTCAAACACATCCACGAATTCTTTCCGGCGGAAAACGGCACTTTGATGAAAGATACGCTGATCTGGACGTCGCCGTTCGGCATCTTGGGCAAGATCGTTGATAAATTAATGTTGGAGCGGCATCTGCGAAACCTCGTTACAACCCGTAACGCCAAACTCAAACAGCTCGCGGAAAGCTCGCCCGCGTAACTCTTACCCAACTATTACAATCCTACAAACGCGAAACTGGTACTCTAAAACAGTTATATTTTAATGTTCTGATAAATCTTTAATGCAAAATGTCATCGAGTTTGAAAAACCCCGCACCGGCCTTAATTGGAAAAACGTCACGATAATCGCTTCGTTTCACTTACTTGCGATACCGGCTTTATTTACGTTTAGCTGGCAGAATGTGGCGGCTATGATCATCGGAAATTGGATTGTCGGGAGCCTCGGCGTCGGGCTTGGGTGGCACCGTCTGTTGACGCATCGCGGATTTAAGGCGCCGAAATGGCTTGAATACACGCTCTCGCTTTTCGCGACGATGTCTATCCAGGATTCGCCGGACAAATGGGTGGCGACGCACCGTATCCATCATGCTTTTACCGAGACGGAAAAAGATCCGCATTCGACCAGGGTCGGTTTTTGGTGGGCGCAGATGGGCTGGATCGTCTGGGGGACGGCACAAGATCACGACGCGGCGACCTTAAAACGCTACGTGCCCGACTTGATAAAAGATCGCGGCCACGCTTTGATCTCACGCTTTTATTATGTCCCGATCATCATCTCGGCGGCAATCTTCTTTGCGATCGGCGGCTGGCCGATGGTAATTTGGGGTGTTTTTGCACGCGTTGTCGTGGGTTGGCATACAACCTGGTTTGTTAATTCGCTTTCGCATATTTACGGTTCGCGACCATTCGACACGGGCGACGATTCGACGAATAACTGGTTCGTCGCCCTGCTGACGTTTGGCGAAGGCTGGCATAATAATCACCATATGTCACCCACTTCCGCGCGTCATGGCCTGAAATGGTACCAATTCGACATGAATTGGATCGCCATCCGTCTCCTGGAAAAGCTAGGCTGGGCGACGGATATTCGCATTTTCGACGCCGAAAAAGATCGGTTTGAATTGAAACGAGCCGCATAACGTATTAATATTCGATGAAATGACCACGAATCCAACCAACTACGCCGAATTTTGGGATTTTTACGTTTCCGAACACAGCCTGCCGCTGACGCGTCTTTTGCATTTCGTCGGTACGACCTTTGGCATAGCATTGGCGGTCTTTTTTGTCGCCCGCGGCCAGTGGTATTTCTTTCCCGTGTTTTTCGTCGTGGGCTATGGCTTTGCCTGGTTTGCACATTTTGTCGTCGAAAAGAATAAACCGGCGAGCTTTCGCTTTCCGTTTTGGTCGTTTATCAGCGATTTCAAGATGATGTGGTATATGGCTACAGGGCGAATGGGCGCCGAGGCCGCTCGGGTTTCAGGGCAGAAATTCACCACAGAGACACAGAGAGCACAGAGTATTTAGATCACGTCACAATCCTTAACCAGTCGTTCCTAACAATCCCTAACTCAGTATTCTCTTCGTGTTAGAATAAATCTTACTTTATGGCCGGTGATCTGATAAATGTGGATGCGAACGCATTGAATTCGACCATCGAATTTCTGACGGCCATGGTTACGCCTGCATTGCTGATCTCGGCGACCGGTTCGCTCGTACTTTCGACCTCGACGCGGCTGGGGCGGGTGATTGACCGCGTGCGCGACCTCGAAAGACGTCTCGGCGAACTGATCTATGTCGAGGATCGCGAAGAAATCCCGCTTTATGATAAGCGGGTCGAGGTGATCGTCGATCTGCTGGACAAAGTGACGAGCCGCTCGCGTATTTTGCAGAAAGCGATGGGAGCGTTCTATTACGGCCTCGGGTCTTTTATTTTGACGAGCGTAACAATTGCTTTCGCTGCGTTTTTGACTAAATATCACCTTTTGCAGTTACTACCCATCGGGATCGGAATTGTCGGGATTATGTGTTTATTTTACGGCAGTCTGTTGATGCTGAGGGAAACACGCATGGCGACCGCGACCGTAAACACCGAGATGGATTTCACGTGGGAGCTCGCCCGTAAAGTGGCACCCAAAGAGGTCGCGAGCAAATATAGCCGAAAGGGAAAGAACAAAGGAATGACCTCGGCCAAAATAAAGGGCACGAATGAACCCAAAGTATCTAACACTCTTGGCGGAGAATAAGCTTGAGAAGCGTGTCGAGGCCCTCGAATCGCTGCTCGAGTCATGCACCGTTTGTCCGAAGGATTGCGGCAACAACCGTCTCAACGATGAGATAGCCGCGTGCTATTCCGGCCGGCTGCCGATCGTCTCGTCGCACACGGCGCATTTTGGCGAGGAGCCCTGCCTGTCAGGAACGAACGGCGCCGGAAATATCTTTTTCGGCAACTGCAATCTCCGTTGCGTCTATTGCCAAAATTATCAGATATCGCAAACCTGGAAAGAGCAGAAAAAGAACCAGGTAACGCACGAACGATTGGCCGAGATGATGCTTGAGCTGCAGGATCGTGGCTGCCACAACATCGGCTTTGTCTCGCCGACACATTTTGCACCGCAGATGGCCCGGGCGATATTGATCGCAGCCAAAAACGGCCTCCGTTTGCCAATCGTTTATAACACAAATGCATACGATTCGGTTGAGGTTTTACGGCTGCTCGACGGCATCGTCGATGTCTATCTGCCCGATCTGAAATACGCCGATTCGGACGCCGGTTTTCAGTATTCGAAAGTGCGTGATTATAAAGAACACGCCCGTGCGGCGATAAAGGAAATGCACCGCCAAATGGGCGACTCGCTGGTTTTTGGCGGCGACGGCCTGTTAAAACGTGGGCTGATGATCCGCCTGCTTGTATTGCCAAACGACCTCGCCGGTATTGCGGAAAACCTACGTTGGATCCGCGACGAGCTAAGCCCGAAAACTGCGATTTCGCTGATGGCCCAATACTACGCCACCAACAAAGCCGCGACCGATGAACGATATATTTTGCTTTCAAGACGCATTTCTGAGGGCGAATGGTTTGAGGCAATTTCGCTGCTCGATGACATCGGCATGGAAGAGGGCTTTATGCAGGAATACGAATCGGCATCGCACTATTACAGGCCGGATTTTGCGGATGCGGATAAACCATTTAAGGATATTCGGGATTTTCGATAGGAATCTGAGCAAATTCTGCGTAAACTTCAGCGATTTCCGCTTTAGACAGTTTTGTTAAACGCCGAGGCCGCAAAGATTTAGCGGAGAACGGGGAGAGGAAATGGAGGCGCATATATGAACACAGGCGACACAGCACCTGATTTTACATTACCAGACGGCGACGGCGACGATTGGACGCTGAGCGATCATCGCGGCAAGACGGTCGTGATGCTCTTTTATCCAGGGGACGACACGCCGGTTTGTACAAAGGAGCTTTGCTCGGTTCGCGACAATTGGGCTGACTATCAGGTAACCGGAGCCGAGGTTGTCGGCGTTTCGACGGATTCGGTCGAGTCGCACGGTAAGTTTTCGGAAAAGTACGATCTTCCGCTGAGGCTTTTGTCGGATAATGACGGAACCGTCCGCGACCTGTATGGAGCCAATTCGTGGCTCCCGGGCCGCACGGCGCGAGCTGAATATGTGATCGATAAAGACGGCAAGATCGTGTATCAGAAGGTCCGGCCGATCGGGCTTTTCCGACCGGCGGACAGCGATATTTTAGAGGCGATCCGAAAGGCTCAGAAAAATTAGCCACAGATGAACACAGATAAAACGGATCAGCAAGGCGTTTAGCATCTGTGTCTATCTGTGTTAATCTGTGGCTAATCTAATTTCTTATGGCTTTATTTGGCGATAAATTTAAATGTGCCCGGTGCGGGCAAAAAAATGAACCTATTGGCTACGCGCCGATCCCGACGGAATTGGGGCAGCAGATCGGGGCCGAGATGTGTCAGGATTGCTGGAAGGAATGGCAGGAAAAACAAAAACAGCTCATTAACCATTTCGGCCTGGATGTTTCCAACCCCGATTCGCACCAATTTCTCTTCGACAATATGAAGATCTTTTTCTATAACGAAGGCGTCGAGCTGACGCAAATCGACACCTCGCAGGAAGGCAAGGTCAACTGGTAAACAAAGTTCGGAACCGCCTGCGTTTATCCGCGGCTAATTTCTTTCATGTCCATTCCACCAGCCTACTCATGTGGTTCTGACCTGTTTACTTTTTCTTTTCAAATTTCAATGCTACCGAATTCATGCAATAACGCAGTCCGGTCGGCTTTGGGCCGTCATCAAAGACGTGTCCCAAATGCGAATGACAACGGCTGCATACTACCTCAGTGCGCGACATTCCAAACGTGCTATCCGTGATCTCGGTCACATTCTTTTTATTGATCGCTTGGAAAAAGCTCGGCCAGCCGGTTCCCGATTCAAATTTTGCGCCTGAGCTAAAGACTTTGAGGTGGCAGGCGGCACAATAGTAATCGCCGTCCTCGTGGTTGTCGGCATACTCGCCGGTAAAGGGCCGTTCGGTGCCTTCCTGGCGGAGGACGTTGTATGCGGCGGGCGTCAATTGTTTACGCCACTCGTCGTCAGTTTTAACGATCTGCTTGCCGTCAAAGACGTCGTCGGACGAAGCCGCGGTATTTTCACCTTCAGCTAAGAGCGTGCGGATCACGTTTTCTTGGGTATCGTACGCTCCTTCGCCGACGTGGCGATAGCGAACGCGGCCCTGCTTATCGAGAATGACGACAGTCGGCCAGGCGTTTACGCCAAACGATTCCCAAGTACGGCTGTCGTAATCAGTCACGACCGGATAGGAGATGCCTCTTTGTTTGACGGCGGCGGTCAGATTTTCAAATCCGCGTTCACGCATCGTCTCGGGCGTTTCGACGCCAATGATCGTTAAACCTTTGTCACGATATTTAGCGTCAAGGCCTTTAACGGTTGGCAGCGTGTTGATGCAGTTGTAACAGCCGAAAGTCCAAAAATCTACAAGCACGACACGTCCGCGCAAGCCGGTTAGCGTTAGGGCGTCCGAATTGATCCATTTCCCTTCCGCTAGTTCCGGTGCCGTCTTCGCATTTTTCGCCGCGATCAATACATCCTCGGCCGTCGCCGAAGCGTTTTCGTTCGAAGCGAGAATGGGCGAAGATTCGTCCGGCTGCCCGGCGGTCGCGACTGGTGCGACATTTGACGAAACCGCTGCGGAACGCTTCCAAACCGCCGCCGCCGTAAGGACCGTGGCAAAAAGTATAACTACAGCTATTACTAATGTTTTATTGCTCATATATAAATCCCTTGAAAAACCAATTTTCGCCTCTTGTCAGTCAAAATGCTATTTCAAGCCGCAAATATTCCCGGTGTAGCAAGAAATATTAATGACCGGTACGGGAATAAATGCCGATGATTAATACATAATTAACTGTGTCCGGGCAAGATCTCTGAATATATGTTTGGAATCGGCAGAGAGCGTGAGAAAGAATGGGCGGCATTCGAGGCTGAGGCTTTGCCGTTGATGCCGGA
>JAYUDV010000098.1:0-33873 GCA_043739565.1 Chloracidobacterium sp. | reverse complement strand
TTGCCAAGGCGATAAAAATGGCGATGCGTCGCGAAGGCAGCCAACTGCCGAGTACGAAGGGAGTTTTGTGAAAGTCTGCATAGTTAAATACAACGCGGGGAACACCGCATCGGTAACGAATGCGCTGAACCGGCTTGGTGTGGAAGCCATTATTTCCGATGACGCCGAGGTGTTACAAAGCTCCGATAAAGTTATATTCCCCGGCGTCGGGGAGGCTTCGACCGCGATGAAATACCTTCGCGAGCGAAGTCTGGATACGGTAATTAAGTCGCTGAGACAGCCTGTTTTGGGCATATGTTTGGGTATGCATTTGATGTGTGAATCATCGGAAGAGAACGACACGAAATGTCTAGGCATACTGCCCAATCGCGTGCGCAAATTTGAAATGGTTGACCTCAAGAATCCGCACATCGGCTGGAACACGATAATCAATTTGCGATCGCCGCTTTTCTACGGTATTGACAGCGGCGCATACGTCTATTTTGTACACGGCTATTTTGTCGATGTCGGTGCCGGGACGACCGCCTCGTGCGTTTACGGAGAAAGTTTTAGTGCTGCAATTGAGCATGACAATTTCTATGCGGTCCAGTTTCATCCTGAAAAATCCGGATCGCTCGGCCAGCAAATACTGAAGAACTTTTTGAGTTTATGATCCAGATAATTCCCGCAATAGATTTGATTGATGGCAAATGCGTCCGTCTTACGCAAGGCGATTTTGACCAGAGTACGGTATATTCCGACAACCCATTGGAGATGGCCAAACGATTTGAGGCAGCCGGAATGCAAAGGCTGCACATTGTTGATCTCGACGGTGCAAAAACCGGAAGGCCCGCAAATCTTAATATTCTCGAGAGTATCGCCAATGGAACTGCCCTGAAAATAGACTTCGGCGGCGGGATCAAGAGCGAACGTTGCGTCGACGCGGTGTTTTCTGCCGGGGCAGCGATGGTAAATATTGGCAGCCTTGCCGTTAAAGAGCCGGAAATATTTATGTCTTGGGTTGAGAAATATGGTGGTGACACGATTCTGCTCGGCGCGGATACCCGAAACGGCAAGGTTGCGATCAACGGCTGGCAAACGGATACGGACGTTGCGATACTCGATCTGCTCAATAACTATGCGAAACGTGGTGTGACGAGTATGTTTGTGACGGATATTGAATACGACGGGGCAATGGCCGGGCCGTCGATCGAACTTTATCGCCAGATTATGAAATCGATTTCCAATATTAGGCTGATCGCGAGCGGCGGTGTTCGGTCAATCGAAGATATTAAAGAACTGGATCAGATAGGCTGCGCGGGCGTGATTATCGGCAAGGCGATTTACGAAGGCCGGATTAATCTCGCGGACCTCGAAAAATATGCTGGCTAAACGAATCATTCCGTGCCTTGACGTTAAGGATGGCAGAACCGTGAAAGGTACCAATTTCGTGGGCTTGCGCGATGCCGGTGATCCGGTGGAGCTTGCGGCACGCTACTGCGCCCAAGGGGCCGACGAATTGGTGTTTCTGGACATTTCGGCGACGAACGAAGAGCGAAAAACATTCGCGAAACTCGTTCGACGAGTCGCCGCCGAAATGGACATTCCGTTTACTGTCGGCGGCGGCATCTCGTCGGTTGGTGATATAGGCTTGTTGCTCGATTCCGGAGCGGACAAGGTATCGATCAACACGGCGGCCGTAAAACAACCCGCGATTATCAGCGAGGCTGCAGCAAATTACGGATCGCAGTGTGTTGTCATGGCGATTGACGCAAAGCGGACAGACGCCGGCTGGAAGGTTTTTCTCAACGGCGGCCGTGTCGCTACGGATATCGACGCTGTCGAATGGGCAAAGCGCGGCGTTGAGCTTGGTGCTGGCGAGATCTTGCTGACATCGATGAATGCGGACGGAACAAAGAGCGGATTTGAGAATGGCTTAACGGCCGAAATATCGGCGGCGGTGCCCGTACCGGTGATCGCTTCCGGTGGTGCCGGCACTATGGATGATTTTGTCGAGGTGTTCGTTAGCGGCCGGGCCGATGCGGCGCTCGCGGCCACCGTTTTCCATTATGGGGAGATCAGCATCCCGGAGCTGAAATCCTTTCTGAAAATTCGTGGCATCGCGGTGAGAATATGAAATTAAATTACGACAAATACTCGGATGGCCTGATCCCCGCGATCGTGCAAGACGCCGGATCGGGCGTGGTTTTGATGCTCGGTTTTATGAATGCCGCAGCCGTGGAGGCATCTAAAGAGACCGGTCGCGTTACGTTTTATTCGCGTTCACGGCAAACACTCTGGATCAAGGGCGAGACCAGTGGAAACTATCTTGAGCTTGTCTCGATGATGACCGATTGCGATGAAGATACCCTTTTGATCAAAGCACAACCGATGGGACCGGTGTGCCATACCGGAGCTGCAACGTGTTTTGGTGAATCGAACGAACTACAGGCCGTACCAAAGGATCTACTAACCGAACTTGAGAGCGTTATCGATGAACGACGAAAGGTAGCTGTGGCCGATTCTTACGTTTCAGGGCTTTTCGACAAGGGGCTAAACAAGATCATTCAAAAGGTTGGCGAAGAAGCGGTCGAGTTGGTGATCGAAGCGAAGGACAACGATACAGATCGCTTTAAATCCGAAGCTGCCGACCTGCTTTTCCACTATCTAATATTGCTTAGGGCAAAGGATGTTTCGATCAACGATGTCTTGGCGGTGTTGGGGGAGCGACGAAAATAGTCACTTCACGACGCCGCGTTTCGAGCTTTCGATAAAGGTCATCAGCAGATCAACCTCTTTGCAGCCTGTTATCTCAAGTTGTATGCGCTCCGCGGCCTGGGTTGTATTTAGCTTTGAGGAGAGCAGCAGGTGAAATGCGTGGCCCAGCTTTTCGATCGCCTCTTTTGAATACCCACGCCGCTTCATGCCGAGGCGATTGAGGCCGTAGCATTTGGCGTGATTGCCCTGGATGATTGCGAATGGCATCGCATCCTTGACCACAACCGAATAGCCGCCGACAAACGCCTCGTAACCTATACGGCAATATTGATGAACGCCGGAATATGCTCCGACGCTCGCCTTATCGGCGATCTCGACATGCCCGGCAAGCGTAGCCGCGTTCGCCATAATTATCTCGCTGCCCAACTGACAATCGTGGGCGACGTGTGCCTGAGCCATTAACAAATTGCCATCGCCAATTCGCGTCATTCCGCCGCCGCCAGCCGTGCCGCGATGGATCGTCACAAATTCGCGGATATGGTTTCGTTTTCCAATTTCGGTTCCCGTCGGCTCGCCCGCGTATTTCAAGTCTTGAGGAGCGAGGCCGATCGAGACAAACGGAAAAACATGCGTTTCGTCGCCGATTGAGGTTTTGCCGTCAACGACAATGTGCGAATCGAGCCTTACGCCGTCGCCGAGAGTTACCTCGTCTCCGACCGTACAGAACGGACCGATGTGGCAGTCGGTACCGATCTGGGCGCCGCTGGCAACAATCGCCGTTTCGTCAATGTATGATGCCATTAAATATCTGAGCCGTCGGGATTTGTAGCGGTGAAAACGATCTCATCGGAATCCGCACTTTTTTTATCGCGGACGATGAGCCATAAAAATACGGCCGTTATCGGATAGGAAAGAAATATTCCGCCAAGCGCGCCGCCCACTACTGCGAGAGCAAAGCCGACATACGCATATTTGCTTTTCTTTCGCATCAGTCCAACAATCAGCGAGAGCGAACCGAATAAAATGCCAAAAACGATGTTTGCGTAGATGATATACCGATATATCTCGCCGTAAGTTATTTTGAAGTCTTCCATTATATTATTGCCTGACCGGCCGGTCCGCAATGATACTCAATATCTCGGCTTCGGCCGTGATCTGGCCGTCGACACTCGCGACGCCGTGCATTTTTTGGACCTTGCTGCCGATACGCAGAGCCTTAACCTCAAGCCTTAACGTATCTCCGGGCACAACCGGGCGTCTAAACCTTGCATGATCGATGCCGGTGAAGAAAGGTATCTTGTTTTCGCGATCCTCAAATTCGCGCAAGGCGAGTATCGCTCCCACCTGAGCCAGGGCTTCGATCTGCAAAACGCCGGGCATGACCGGAGTACCCGGAAAATGTCCGGTAAAGAAATGCTCATTTATCGTTACCAGTTTTATGCCGACGATCCGCACTCGCGGTTCCAGCTCGATGATCTTATCGACCAGCAAAAATGGATACCGGTGTGGCAGAATCTGCTGAATTGCAACTGAATCGAGGATGGCCATAATCTTCGCTATTAAAAAATATAGAAGCCAAAAGCCGGGAAAACGCTGGTTTCACCGGCTAATGGCCAATCGGAAACAAATAATTGTTTACCTACTATTATTTCGGCGCGGCTGTCGTTGCTGTCGCGGCCGGATGCGTTGAGTTGTAGTAAGTAATAAAATCTTTTGTAATATTCGCCGATGTATCCAAAGCCAGGATCACGTTTTGTTGGGCGAGAGCATTTATGTCGAGAACCACGGCATAACCTTTCGCCTTAGCATAATCCTGAATTGATTTCGAAATATCAGCCGAGACGGGCCCTAGGACTTCACCACTTCGCTTTTCGACTGCGGCGTCGTAACTCTTTTTCTTGAATTCAAATGTTCTTTGCAGCTCCTGGCCTTCGTCCTGTTTTGCCTGTAGGGCCTTTGGATCCATCGGAACTGCCGGATTGACCGGTTTGTTCAGCTCGTCAGAGAGAATCTTCAGTTTAGTCTGGATAGTCTGAAGCTCCGTAACCCGCGGTTTCATTTCGGCATCCAGGGCCTTTAGCCCGGCCACATATCTTGTTACGCCTTCTTTTTCGTCGGCAAATGCACCGGTATCGAGCCAGCCGATCTTGGTGCCGGCCGGTTGCGCACCCGCCTGAGCGAAAGTGGATACTGCAAAGACCGCTGCAAAAACAAAGCTAACGGCAAGTAAAGTTATTCTTTTCATTATCGTGTAAAACTCCTTAAATCTTTAGAAAGGTCTGGTGACCGTCGATATTAATACAATCCTTTGAAACCTATTTTGCGAAAACTGTTGCTTACCGTTTCAAAAAAAGAATAGCAATAATAATTAAAAGAACATTCAAAGTCAATTATTGCGGGAACCTAGAACGTCCTGCCGACCGAAAACTTGAAACCGTTTCGCTTTCCGGGCAGGAAAATACCGGGCAATTCCTGCGTAAAGCCAAACTTGGCGTTCGGATTATAGTAATAGATCAGGCGAAACGGTACGTTTACGATCGGGACCTGAACGCGAAGCTCAACGCCCAGGCTCGCCTTAAAATCACCGATCTTGCCGAATTTTGACTCGTCAACCTTGAGCAGTGAATTTTGCTGTACATCACCGCGAAGGAATAATTGTTGAACCTGCGGCGACAGGCTGGTTGGGCAGCCAAAACGATTGCCTCGGCAGAATTCGTTAATAAAATCGGTCTTGGTTACCACGCGGCCCCGGTAATATAAGAGGCTGCCAAAGCTGCTCTCTAAAACCGGCGTATTGATGAGGCCCAATGCCGTAAGGCGACCGGCGCCGATAAAGCTCTCATCCGGCAGAAATTCGCTGTTGATAGCCTGAAGGCCGCTCTTGCGGAGATTGAAAACAGACCCGACGTCAGCGAAAAGCGCCATAGTCGCAGGGCCGAATATCGGCACGCGGTATTCAAAATTGCCCAACAGTTGGGTATCACCACCAATAAACCGAAAATTTCGGGAAAATAAAGCGGGATTTGAACCGCTCGCTCCCGTTACCTGGCCGAGCGTAACGAGTTCGCCGAGGGTCCGGGAATCAAGACCGGTAGTAGTATTCGCCGTGCCGGAGGAGTTGTTCGTAACGACAACATTTCGGCTTGTGATGTATGTATCAAATGGGGCGACGGGACCAATCGAACGCGAATCGTACCCGCGAATATCGTTTTCACTGCCTAGATAATACCGTGAATACGCCGGAACTCCGCCGACGAACGAGATCGAGTTCGCGTTTCGGATCTTGTTAGTTGTCGACCATGTCCCGATCGTGCCGGCCTGAATCCTAAACGCCAAAACCTCTGGATTTTTGGACTTCTTTTTCCTAATCGGTATAAACTGCGAATACTGGACCGTCGGTTGATACGTCCGGACATCTCCGCCAAGTCCCGCAAAAGCGACCGAAACTGACAGCGATTTGCCGTGCAAAGTATCGATACCATTTGGAGAAGGTTGTCGGGTGTCGTAAACAAACGTACCGGTGATCTGGCTCGTCAGGATATTCGGCTGGCGATAAATAACGGGGATACGGGTTGCCGGGTCGGCAGATGCGTTTACGGTCGGATCGGCAATACTCGTCGTCGACAATTGGTATGTCAGTCCCACACGCGAGAATTGCGTAAAGCGACGCTTCTTAAAAAATAGTTCCGACAGCGGAGCCGTCGCAAATACATTCCCGCCTAAAGTGCTCTGTGTAAAGAGGTTGCTTTGGTCGGTCTGGATTGCTCCCAATGGATTAAACAGGGCATTTAATACGTCGGGATTTTGGGTAAGAGAAGTGCCCTCGCCAAAGAATCTATATTTGCTGACAAAGACCGAAAAACCAACCGATATCGGCCGGTTACGAAAATACGGTTGTTGGAAGGTGAACTGTAAACTTTGCTGCCGGTTTCCGGCTCCTACATTGAACGAAAGGATTTCGCCCCGGCCGGCGAGGTTATTGGTGGAATATTCGAGCCCGAAAAACGTACCGCCGATACCCGATATTCCGCCGTTAAAAGAGATCTGCTGTCTGCCTTTTTCCTTGACCTTTACAATCAGGTCAACGTCGCCTTTCTCTTCGTCGGTCCGGATCTCAACATCCTGATCTTTGTCGATCGGGTCGAAATATTGCGTTTGGTTGAGACGGGCGACCGAGATCTCAAGATAATTTTGATTGTAGATATCGCCTTCGTTCAGTAAAAATTCGCGCCTCATTACCTTGTCGCGAGTGAATGTGTTGCCGGTAAATTCCAGACGGCGAAGAGTGAACTGTTTGCCCTCATCAATACGCAGCGTAATATCGACAATTCCCTCAGTCGGATTCGCGGGATTATCCTTAAAGTCCGGCTCGAATTCGCCAACATAATTTACAAAACCCTGCGCGCCATAAACCTTTTTAAGTTCCTCGTAAACCGCGTCCTGAAGGCGTTTGCCATTGGCGATCTCACCTTTTTTCAGGCCGATGGCACCCAGAATCTGATTTTCCGAAAAGATCGAATTACCTTCGACCTTTAGCTCGCCGACCCGATAAACTTTGCCCTCGGTAATGGGTACTTTGATTTTTAGCGTGTCGTCCATCGACGTAATAATCGGGATAGGAAAGCTACCGATCAGGGGCGGGCCGGTCCGCTTAAATCCGAGCCCTACGACTTCGGGTTCGCCGATCCGGGCTTGAAAATAGCCCTTCGAAAACATATAGGCACGGACGTTTTTTTGCAGATCGTACTGGAGTTTTTTAAGATCGAGAATGTCCATTCCCTTTACGCGCGAAACCAGTCCGGTTTGTTTTATCAGGACGAGCGCATTGCGGAGCTCGCTACTCTTAAAATGCTGATTACCCTCAAAATCGATCTCGATAATGCGGGAGCGATTGCCCTGATCAATGTTAAATGTAACGGCGATCGAGGTCGCTGAAACCTCTTCTTCCTTAATGGTAACCTTGGCATTCGGGTAGCCTTTCGACGCAAGCATCTCACGCAAAATACGCGAACCGTTTCGGGCCTTTACGGGATCGTAAACCGATTCTTTTGAGATGCCGACGCGTTTTTCGCGAAATTCTTTGAGAATATCCGATTCCTGAATGACCTTTGCTCCCTTAAATTGCAGGTCGCGGATGATCGGCAGCTCTTTGACCTCAAAGATAACATTCACGCCGCCGCGAATGCCTTCCTCAGTCAGTACGCGGGTGAAGGTTTTGTCAAAGAAATTGAGCGAGAGCAGTTCTTTTAGATCGCGCTCGAGCGCTACCGGATCATAGACGTCGCCCGGGCGGGTTTTGATGTAATAGAGAAGGTCTTCGTCATGAAGCCGACGATTGCCCTGGATATCGACAGTCTCGACAACCTGCTGAGCGGCCGGCGTCTGGGCGGCTGCCCGGCTATTCGCACTGTCGGTCCCGGCAATCGCCAAAAATGCCAAAACCAATACTACATATCCGAGTGCGCGTGCGATTTTCATAAAATGCGAAACTTACCTTAAACTGCAAATTAAAAAGCTTCGAAAAGCTTTTGGTTCGCCGTTGTCGTTATTCTTAAACTATAGGATAAATCAACGAAAACGCCATTACAACGTCGGATTTTACTTGCCTGTTATGATTCACCCGAACCGTCCCAGGTTGCCTTTTCGCTCCTATCCAGCAAACTTACGAATTATACAGTGAAATTGCCAGAACTGCGAACGGCAGCGACCGGGTTTCATTACTTATTTGTCATTAATCCCTTATCACACGGCTCCCCCAAATGTCCTTTCCGGAACAGTAGATCAGTTGAAACACAGAGTAAATGACCGTTAGCGTTCAAGCTTGAACGGGTAAACACGCGGACATTAATTCCTTGGGTTACTCAGACAACCTGAAGCAAGGTTGGTTGTATGGGCATAGGGAACTGGAGGGATATGCGGACACCTAGGGAGTTGTGATCCTAATAAATCTCTTGCATACCCTAGTTAGCCGTCGATGATAAATGGTTGAAAAATTTGATTACATCTTCATGCATCATGTCTTTTGTCATATTGATAGCGACTTTTTCTCTCGTGACTTTAAGATCATCAATCGCTCGTAATCTTTGAAATAATGAATCCGCGTTCTCAAATAATATTTTCTTACCGTTAACGACATTAAAGATGTTAGCTGTTACATTTTGCCAATTGAATCCGGCAGGGAGCGTGAGATTTTCGTCAGTAAAAAACTTATCAATGATCTGGCGATATTTATCAGTAAAAAGATCGAATTCGGTCGCGTTATGACTGTCTAGCACTGCATTTTTCCAAGCATCTGGCACCAACAGATAGTTTTCAATATTGGCTCGCGACCATTCTTTAACGACCGGATTACCGACTTCAGGATGCCAGCTCGCCTCCGTATCATAATCAAACAACACAACTCTTTTTACATCATTGTTAATTTGTTTCAAGGCCTCGAAGTGACTATTCGCAAGGTTGTTCATTTGCTCTTTTGAACTGCCGCCGAGTATCCGTACATGAAACTTGGAAAATATCTCGGCTAATTCAAGATTCCGTGCCCAAGAAAACAAAATGCGCTCGTCATCCTCACCTTCAAGATACAGTATGAATGGCGACTGTTTCGTTTTGACGACAACCATATTGTCGACTTCGCTCATCGCTTTAATTACAGCTTCATTTGATTGAACTCTTGTCGGCGTACCAGAGAGAAGTGACACAATTGAGGTGACTTCAACTCCGCGTATGAATTCCTCCGCATGTGTAGCAATCAAAAATTGAACCGCTTTCTTTTGGGAAAAATAGCCAAGAATCTGTCGCTGTAGGTTTACATGAAGATGTGCATCGGGTTCGTCAAACAAGATAGTCGTAATCCCCGGATAACCATAGAAGAATGCGAGGAGCGTTAGAATTTGATGAAATCCGCTTCCGCCTGAAATAATGTCAAATTCTTTACCGTGCGACTTATAGCTTAGTTCTATGTCAATACTCTCGCCTTTCTCATAAACGGGCGGGAGGAGATCAACGCCAAACCATTCACTCACTCGCTTAACAATTTCTTTCCAATCTTTATTCTCGGCAACCGGAGTTTCAGATTTATCGACTACTCGATAAATTAGATTTCTCAAAACCGATCCCGGTTGAGCCTTTCCGACATTCTTCCTGACATTGGCATCGTCATACCAAATCTCATTTGGTTCGAGCCCTGAAAATGGTGGAACGTAAACGATAGATGGGAAAAGAGGGGTCTTAACTAAAATATTGAACAATGTCCATCCCTTATCGGGAATCGCATACACGGATTGTGGGCTTTGATATCGAAGTTGGACGTTAAACGATACTTCTTCGTTATTTGTATCCATCCAAAACACCTCTATTTCAACCAAAATAAATACTTGTTGCTTTTCGCCTTTCTTTTTGGGATAGCTTCGCTCTGTTTTGTCTTTCCATAGGAGATTGAATTCTGGTAACGGTAACGCAGTAAAGTTTGGTAGAACAATTTGAATACCCTTCGTTCCCTTTCGTTTCGACCGCTTGAATTGATCTACACAGTATTGCCAGATCGCCAGAGCTTGCAAAATCGTACTCTTTCCGCAATTGTTAGGGCCCACCAGCAAATCAAAATCCGTCAGATTGAAGGTTTCATTATGGATACTTTTGAAGTTTTTTAATCTTACTTTTTGAATCATGTCCGGACTTTTAGATTCTCAATTTCTTATACCTTTTCAAGGCAAAGAGTAATATAGCGAAAATAAGAAATGGAGAAATAGTGATGCGAGATTAGCATTGAACGACATGATTTTCAAGAAAACCAATTTGCTTCAGTCCTTGGGGAGATCTTGCTAAACCCAAACGGTCAGGCAGATGGTTCTAACCTTTAAGCCTTTTGCGTAAGTTCCTTCTCCGTCTTACGCGCGCGGATTTCGCGGAAGGCGAGTTTTTCGCCGGCGGCGTAGACTTCGACGGTGCTTTCGTCCGAGACGTCGCCCTGGATGAGGGCTTCGGAAAGTTCGTCTTCGACGTATTTTTGGAGTGCTCGTTTTAGCGGACGGGCGCCGTATTTGCGGTCGACAAAGGTTTTGGCGACCAGCCAGTTGCGGGCGTCGTCGGTGAGGACGATCTTGAGCGAGCGGCCCTCGACGACCTTGTTCAATTTGACGATCTGGAGATCGATGATGCGGAGCAGGTCTTCGTCAAGGAGCTCGTCAAAGATGATGATCTCATCGAGGCGGTTGATAAATTCGGGTGCGAAGGTCTGCTTGACCTTTTGCATCACCTGTTCTTCTTGTCGCGAGCGCGATGAGTCGCCGGTGGCTTGAAATCCGAGCGACGTTCGCTTTTGGATCTCGCGGGCGCCGAGATTTGAGGTCATGATAAAAATCGCGTGTTTGCAATCGACCGTTACCCCAAGCGCATCGGTCAGCACACCGTCCTCAAAAACCTGGAGCAGCACGTTGAACAGATCCGGGTGGGCTTTTTCGATCTCGTCAAAGAGCACGACCGCGTACGGCGAGCGACGGAGTTTTTCGGTAAGCTGGCCGCCTTCCTCGTGACCAACATAGCCGGGAGGCGAGCCGATAAATTTCGAGACCGAATGTTTCTCCATAAATTCGCTCATGTCAAAGCGAATCAGTGCGCGTTCCGAACCAAACAAAAACTCGGCGATCGAACGTGCGACCTCAGTTTTGCCGACACCGGTCGGGCCGAGAAATAGAAATGAACCGACGGGACGCTGCGGATTTTTGAGTCCCGCACGCGAGCGTCGGATTGCACGCGCGAGGGCCGAGATGGCCGGACGCTGCGACACGATCCGCTCGTGCAGAGCTTTCTCGATGGTCAATAATTTTTCCGCTTCTTTCTGCTTGATCGATGCTATGGGGACGCCGGTCCAGCGGGCGATCACGTCTTCGACATCATCTTTGGTCACCTCAATCGCAAAAAACGAATCTTCGAGCGAACGCAGTTCGTATGAGATCAACTGGTCTTCGTTGGCGGCGGCGCGTTTCCAATTTTCGACAGTTTCCTTCCACGACGGTTCGCCGCGATTTTCGTGCTGGTAACGCAGCTTGGCGCGGGCGCCGGCCTCGTCAAGCACGTCGATGGCCTTGTCCGGCAGAAATCGGTCGGCAATGTAGCGATTGGACTGCGTAACTGCGGACGCAAGCGCCTCTTTGGAATAGCGAAGTTGGTGAAAAGCCTCATAGCGTTCGACAATTCCCTCAATTATCTCAAGTGCCTCGGCTTCGGTCGCAGGCTCGATCTTGACAGATTGGAAACGGCGTTCGAGCGCGCGGTCTTTTTCTATCGTTTTGCGAAATTCGTTTGGCGTGGTCGCTCCGATGCATTGAATATCGCCACGAGAGAGAGCGGGCTTTAAGATATTCGCGGCGTCGAGCGTGCCCTCGGCCGAGCCGGCTCCGACCAGCGTGTGCAGCTCGTCGATAAAGACTATATTTTCGCTGCTTTCTTTTAGCTCGGCCATTATCTTTTTCAAACGCTCCTCGAATTGGCCGCGGTACTTTGTGCCGGCTACGACCAGCGAGAGATCGAGCGAAAGGATGCGTTTGTTTTCGAGAAAGGTCGGGACGTTCTTATCGACAATGCGTTGGGCAAGGCCTTCGACGATGGCGGTTTTGCCGACACCTGATTCGCCGATGAGAACGGGATTGTTTTTTGTGCGGCGGCATAGGATCTCGATGATGCGCTGCATTTCGCCTTCGCGGCCGACGAGCGGGTCGAGACGGCCTTCGGCGGCTTCGACGGTTAGATCGCGGGTAAATTCCTGTAAGCCCGGCGTCTTCGAGTTTTCTTTGTTTGCGGCGAGCACACCCGGAATTCCGCTCTGCCGCGACATCTCATCACGGACATCCTGTAGCCGCAAGCCATAGCCGAAAAGTATCTCGGCGGCGACAGACTTTTCTTCGCGGACGACGCCAAGCAGCAGATGCTCGGGGCCGATGTGTCGATTTTTTAACTGGCGGCTCTCGTCGTTGGCGTAAAAAAGGATCTGCTTGGTCGCGGCCGAAAGGTGAAGCTCGGATGATTGGGGAATTCGGTCCTTGAGGACGATCCTTTCTTCGACATCGCGACGGATCGAATCGACAGTCAGAACATGACGGAACGGAAAGAATCGCGCGGACAGAGTTTTGTCCTCGCGCATCAGGCCGAGCAAAATATGCTCGGGAGCAATTACCTGCGAACCGTATTGGAGAGCTTCGTAACGGGCAAAGAAAATCACCCGACGGGACCTCTCCGTGTAGCGTTCAAACATAGGATTCGTATTCCGACTTTTCGTTAACGGAAAACATTATAGCGAAAAAACGGCGGGTGGCGCCAAATTTTTTTAAGATCTGATTATTCCGAGCTTGCGTAGAATATAGTCGCAAAGCCGCGAAAAATCCAAAAGAAAGAGCGATAATTTACCCGCCGCGAATAATTTTTTTTAAGAGATCAATTTGCCATCGCCGAGCGGGCATTAATCTCGTGATCGTCTTCGCCAACGATCTCGCGAACGATCGCTTCGTCTTTGTGCGTGATGCCGCGCAGGATTTTGCCCGCCGGAGCAAGCTCAATCCGCGAAGTGATTACGCGGGCGATGCGTCGCGGCAAGAATTTAGGGGCAATATTGGCGATCGAATCAGCAAGCGCGATAATATCGCCGCCGCCCGACCAATGCTGGCGTACAACCGATTCGTCGGTGCGGTTGACGACGCGTAAGAGCACCAGCGCAACGACATATAGGTCATCGACCTGACCGATAAAAGGAAACATGTCCGGGATTAAGTCAATCGGAGAAATAACATAGACGATCGCCGCCGCAAACAGCGCTTTCTCAGCGGTCGGCACACGCGCATCCTTGAGCAGACGCACCATCAGCATCACCATATTTGGCAAAAACATCAAAAAACTGCGCAGACGGCCTTTCAACTCCGACTTTTCGCGACGCGTTAGCTTTGATTTCGACTCTTTCATCGTTTTAATCTCATTCCCTTTTTAAAGTGTAGAGAATAGCCGATATTTGAGCAAGTTTCGCTCGGTTTAGTTGTATGGTAAATTCGATGTAATAGGCAAGTAACTAGCGGCTAGCTGCCAGTTGAAGAAATTCTACTGATAACTGAAAGCCCAAAACAATATGATTCTTCAAAAAATCCGCGAGCGGGCCGCCGCCGATCTCCAACATATCATCCTGCCCGAGGGCGAGGATATTCGCACGGTTCAGGCCGCCGCGATCTGCGCCAGCGAGCGGATAGCCAAGATCACGATCTTGGGGAATGAAGAAAAGGTGCGGGCGCTGGCATCGGAGGCCGGAGCAAATCTCAATGGCGTTGAGATCATCGACCATCGTAAATCCGACGATTTCGGTAAATTCGCGACGCTTTATCATCAAATGCGGCGGGCAAAAGGCGTGACGCTCGAAGAGGCCGAGCAGACCGTAAAAGATCCGCTCTATTTTGGCAATTTGATGGTTCGCGAAGGCAAGGCGGACGGCTCGGTCGCCGGTGCAACGAATACGACCGCTCACACGGTAGCGGCGGCTTTGCGTTGTATCGGTGTTCGCGCAGGATTCAAAACCGTGTCGAGCTTTTTCCTGATGGTCGTACCTGACAAAAAATTTGGAGCGAACGGAGCGATGATCTACGCCGACTGCGGCGTCGTGATCGATCCTGATGCGGGTGAACTGGCCGAGATCGCCATCGCGTCAGCCGATTCGTGCCGGGTGCTTTTACAGGTCGAGCCGCGTGTTGCGATGCTCTCATTCTCGACAAAGGGAAGCGCGACACACCATCTCGTTGAAAAAGTCATCGAAGCAACAAAAACCGTCCGCGCCCGTATGCCCGAACTTGCCATCGACGGCGAGCTACAGGCCGATGCCGCTCTCATCCAGTCAGTCGCCGATTCAAAAGCTCCCGGTTCGCCCGTTGCCGGCCGTGCGAATGTCCTCATTTTCCCCGACCTAAACGCCGGTAACATCGCCTACAAACTAACCGAACGCCTAACCGGCGGAGCGGCAATCGGCCCGATTCTCCAAGGCCTCGACCGACCCTGCAACGACCTCTCCCGCGGCTGCAAGGCCGAAGATATCGTCGACGCCGTGGCAATTACAGCCGTGCAGTCGCAGGCGAGGAAAATAGTCTAAACCCCGCTTGGTCCTTAACCAATACGAATGTATCGCAAAGACAATCCAATAAAACGCTTTCTCAACCGGCTCGGGCCGGGGCTGATCACGGGTGCGTCGGATGACGATCCGTCGGGGATCGGGACGTATTCGCAGGCGGGTGCGGCGTTGGGTTACGCAACGCTTTGGACGGCGATCGTGACGCTGCCGCTGATGGTCGTCGTCCAGCATATTTGTGCAAAGATCGGGATGGTTAGCGGTCGCGGGCTGGCCGGTGTTCTGCATCGGTATTATTCGAAAAAGCTGCTCTATCCGGTTGTCGTCGGACTTGTCATCGCTAATACGATAAATGCCGGCGCAGACATCGCGGCGATCGCGGCGGCGATCAATATGTTTGTGCCGATCCCGATCTCGGCGATGGTTGTACCGATAGCGGTGGCGATCGTCGTGCTCCAAATTTGGGGTTCGTATCGCCTGATCGTCAAGGTTTTCAAATGGCTGACAATCTCGCTCTTTGCTTATGTAATTGCGGCTTTTTTGGCGCGACCGGATTGGAGCGCGGTCGCGTGGGCGACGTTTGTTCCGCAGATAACATTTAGCAGCGAATACGTCACGACGATCGTCGCAATTCTCGGCACGACGATATCGCCGTATTTGTTTTTTTGGGAGGCGAGCGAGGAGGTCGAGGAAGAAAAAAGCGAGGGCCGGACGAAATTGTCCGAGCGAAAGGGCGCGACCGACGCCGAGATCAAAAAAGAAAAGATCGATACCATCGTCGGCATGCTCTTTTGCAACGTGGTTTTCTATTTTGTGATCGTATCGGCCGGAGCGACTCTTCATGTTACCGGTCAAACCAACATCCAATCGGCCACGGAGGCGGCACAGGCATTGCGTCCGCTCGCGGGTAATTTTGCAACCGTGTTGTTCGGCATCGGGCTGATCGGCGCGGGCCTGCTGGCGATCCCCGTTCTTACGGGTTCTGCGGCATACGCTGTGGCGGAAACTTTCGGCTGGCCATCCGGCCTCGACGAAAAGCCGCGTCACGCGAAGAAATTCTACGCGGTGATCGCGGCATCGACGCTCGTCGGCGTCGTGATAGATTTTGCAGGAATCAATCCGATCAGCGCCCTTTTCTGGACGGCGGTGATTAACGGCGTTGTCGCTCCGCCTTTGCTTGTTGTCGTCATGCTCGTTTCGAATAACAAGCGCGTGATGGGCACGCGAACGAACGGCATCTTCACGAATATCATCGGCTGGCTGGCCGCCGCAATAATGTTCGCTGCCGCGATCGGGATGATTGTGACGTGGAATAATTAGTTCGCGGTCAGGTTTTTTTCATCTATAGCAACCTTCGCCAGGCAGACCGGACAAAGACAATCGCTGAACTTCGCTTTCAGATCGGCGGCTGATTCCTGTGATAGCTTAACTTCAGTGCACCAGCAGCCGTCAATCTTGGCACCGCAGCCAAACGTCTCGCCGCACGATTCGCAGGTTTTGATGTTCTGGTCAGAAGTCATTTCTTAGAGCTTTGATAAAAGTTTGTCGTATTCGGCGTGCGATCCGATCCAATACCAGACCATTTCATCTTCATGCTTAATACCGACGGCAGCCGATTCCGATACGGACAGAAAATATGGGCCGAACAGTGCTTATTTGTTTAAATTGCAGGCTTGGGTGGTAAGGAGTTGTTTTCCAAAGCTGATATGAATATCGAGCTTTGCGTTGAATGTGAGTCGGCAGTTTTTCAAAAGCCTTCCAGAATCTTTCGGTGGTTACGGATTTCACAGAATCTCGTCCAGCGGATGCGTCCGTTCGGCCCTGTGTTCGGCGAACGCTTCATCCGCAAGCAGAGAAAGCTCGTCCTGCGAATTTGTAAATGCTTCGTCCGAACGCTCTTCGGCCGCCAGATCGTCGAGCAGCGATTGGGCGAGAATATCCTGATCGGCAACAGGTAGTGCCGATGCCTTGACGAAAGCTTTTTCAAGTAAGATGGTCATAAAACTCTAGAAATTATATCGCAAATACATCGAAATGCAATATTATCTCCGATCAACAGATTTCCACCTCGCCTAGCGGGAGTGTCTTCCGGCGTTTGTGTATCCACGTCCATTGATCGGGATAGGCGCGCGAGGATTTTCAACGTGGTGATTCTCTCGCGCTAAAAAGATTTGTATCAGAATGCGGTATGGCTGTCGGCACGGCTTGGCTTTCGCGAATAGATTTGCGGCGGCGCTTTTCAGCATACATCGCTTTATCGGCTTCGGCTAAAATATCCTCTAAGCTCCGGTTTCCGTCAAGCGGAAGCGGCGCGACGCCGATGCTGCAGGCCAGTTGGTACGGCTTTCCGCTCCGGGCGTTATATTCACATATCTTATCGTTTATCCGCTCAGACATCGCATGGGCGTCGTCATCATGCGAGCCGATCGTGAGAATGACGAATTCGTCTCCGCCCCACCGGGCAACCAAATCCGCGTCTCGCAGGGCTGAACTGATAACTCTTGAAAGATTAACAATAGCCTCCGATCCGGCCTCATGGCCATAATGGTCATTGATCTGTTTGAGACCGTCGATATCGGCAAACATCAGCGTTAGGCCGCGGGCCGTTTTTTCATGAATCTCCAATTTTAACTGCTGTTCAGCCATCGTCATAAAACCCCGGCGGTTGTATAGGCCGGTGAGATCATCGGTGAGAGTGAGATTTTTAAGCTGCTTTTGGGCTTCAATCAGCTCGGTTACGTCCTGCGCATGCCCGATGACATACGGCTCCTTGTCCGGTTCCGAGATCAGTATGCTGTGATAGCGCCAGACGATCTGTTGACCGTTTTTCGAGACTATCGGCAGCAATCCATTTGAGATCCCTTCGTTTGCCATTTGGCGAAGGAATGAGGAAATGCCTGCCCGTTGTTCTACGGGAAGAAAATCGGCCAGATTGCGGCCGATTATCTCGTCGTGCTCGTATCCGAGCGAGCGAACCGTGGCTGGATTAACGGTTATCAGCACTCCGTTTAGATCATGTATGCAAATCATTCCCTGGCTGTA
Source organism: Chloracidobacterium sp. (assembly GCA_043739565.1). Taxonomy (GTDB): domain Bacteria; phylum Acidobacteriota; class Blastocatellia; order Pyrinomonadales; family Pyrinomonadaceae; genus OLB17. The sequence goes on along the minus strand of JAYUDV010000098.1, from coordinate 16,043 downwards.
ATCGAAAAGGTCGCGGTATCTTTCCTCTTTACGCGCCAATTCTTCTTCGGCCATGTTCCTGCGACTGTCAGCCTTGTGAACCGCGCCGCTAAAAAATAGAACAAGGCCGCACATCAATACCACGCAGAAAAAGATCGACATTGCCGCGCCAAATCCCGTGTCGTATAAGCCCCGGTCCTGGCCGATTACCCGTAGCCAGCCGACTATCGTTGGGATCAATATCACGGCCGGGATCAATTTGCGGGCGGCGCTCCCGCCGAGGCTTTTGCTTGTTATCAAATCTACAAGCTTGCTGTTGCCGTTGGCCGCAAGCAGACCAAACGAGGAGATAAAGAAAAGCGCGATCGTATTTAGCGCCATGCTGTTGTAGGCCGAAATGCCGTACAGTTGGTCGGCCTGGTAAAGATATCCGAGCAAAGCGGCAAAAGTGGTGACCGAAACCAAAATGGCAAAGGCCTCGCTCGCTTTTTGAAAAAATTGTCTGCCGGTCAGCAGAGCGATGGAAACTCCGAGGATCGTCAGGTTAAACGCGGTATGCGGAGACATGCGGGCGGGAAATACAACAGCGGGCGAGATTGTCGACGACGGCGCGAGAATTGTGTCGGCGCCGATGTTCGATCCGGCGATATATTCAACAAGCGTCACAGCACCGATCAGGGTGACCAATATTCCGCAAATTAAGGCGATGCCCAGCCTAAGCCTTGTCCGGTTACCAGTTGCCAACGATGCAATACCCAGAGCGGCTAATAAAAATGCTGCCGCCGTATTCGGCTTCATTTCGCTAAAATTCGGCAGTATTGATCTCAGCGCCTCAATATTAAACAAAAATCCGGTAATAACACTCAAGCTCACCGCCATCGTTGCCAGAGCACAGAAAAAGACAATCGTATTTCGACGCGATTCTGTCTGGAAATTGGGTTGGATATGGGTTGTCATCAGAGCTTGCGACAAGTGACGTGGATTTACAGCAAAGAATTTACGAAAACTGGAGGGTTTCAACGAAATCAGGCCTTGAGCCAAATAGATAATAGCATATATCCGATGGTAAATATATGAAAAACGGCGGTAGATCTCGCGGCGATTTTCCAAAAAAACTAATAGATATCCGGCTCGCCCGGCGGTCGTGTCTTCCAGCGTTTATGTATCCACATCCATTGATCGGGATATTGGCGAATTATCTTTTCGATCTCGGCGGTGTAGGCGGCGGTTGTTTCGATAATGTCCCGTTTGATGTCGCCTGTCTTTGCCGGTTCGAGCAGTTTTCCATGCACAAACTTGTATCTTTTGACGGATCGGTCCCATATACAGAATGTCGGAAAGATGAGCGAGTCCGAGCGGATCGCAAGCATTGCCGCACCACTCGTCGTACATGCGGGAATGCCGAAGAAAGGCACGAAGACGCCTTCTTTTGGATGAGCATTTACATCCGACAAAATGCCGAGAATGCCGCCATCGCGGAGAATGCGGATCGCGAGCATCGCCGAGTTTGTTTTGTTTATCGGGTTATTGCCAAATCGGGTTCGAAGGTCGGTCAAAAAGCTATCAATCCTGGAGTTATCGAGTGGCCGTGCAAGGTAGCTGATCGGCTCATATAGAGCGGCAAATCCCAGAACAAGCATCTCCCAATTGCCCAAGTGGCCCGTGGTTATTAATATTCCCCGTTTCTCAGCCTTGTTCCGCGCATATACCTCTTTTGATTCCTGATCGAGATCGAAGTCGATAATTTCCGCCAGCCTGGCCCGGGATAGTTTTTTTACTTGGCTCAACTCGCCTAAAACGCGCCCGAGATTTTCTAACGTACCAGCCAAAATGTGTTCACGCTCGGCAACGCTCTTTTCGGGAAACGCTATTTCGAGATTTTTAATGCCCGTCCGGCGAAGACCTGTCAGCAGTAATGGCAGCCGCCGCATGAGCCAGATGCACAGGCGAATTGCGGCCAGTCGCGGCAAAATACCCAAAACGGCAAACGCGACACGCGCGGCCGCATGTTCTACCCAAATGACCGCTGTGCTCTTTTTCGCCATTTTGAATTGGAAACCGACATTTACTTTAGATTCATTGACGCCGGATTTCAACATTACCGTTCGGTTATAACTCTTACAAAACTCTCGTAATTACGTACTATGTCGCTGTGATGCGTGGAGAGGCAAAAGAAAGCAATTACTTAGTTAACACGCCGTTGCTAAGCGAGTGGAATAGCATCGAGACGCATCACATAGCACAAACAATTGGCAAAAAGCTGCCAAAACACTAAATATTACACGGAGAATTGATTCCATGACAAAAGACACACTCACGACTGAACAACATCTCGATAGACAAGTTGCGATACTGGGCGTTAATGAAAACTCCACTCCGAGCGAAATCAGGGAAGTCTTGGAGTATTGTTTCGGCTGCAATGACTTTCGGGTGGCGATAGGCGGATTGAGACCAAGGCTGCCGAACTTTCTTGCTAGTTTTTACTACGCTCTTGTACGTCGTATATTTATTCGATTCGAGACCGACGCGGAGCTAACCTTTGACGAGTGGATTAAAAACCATGGGTTACAACTAGACCAAATAAGGGAGAATAATAATGAACCAAACATCAGTGGAGACGGAAACATTGGCATATCAAAAGGCGAACGGGGCGATTCGCTTGCTATTGGATGTGCGAGCGATGGTTGATGGGACCCTGTTTCTTATGGGTGTAGCTACGACAGAGATTGCGACCGTAGAACGCGAACGCGACAGGCTGGAGATCTACGACGAACCCGAAGCCGCCGCTCTCTTACGGATCGAGGCCGGACTGCTTGGCGATATGCGCCGCCGGTATAAGTTTCCGCATTGTAAATTTGGAACAAAGGTTCGGTACACGCGGCAGCACCTAAACGCGATCATTGAGTACTTTGAAATCAGAGAACAAAAGAAAAAGCCCAAATAAACGTGCCTTGGTCATCCTTTAAAATTCGACAAAGGTTTTGTAATATTAGAGATGTTGATACATTACATAAAATCTTCTTATGGCAGCTCGAAGACGGATCGCACCCAGGAGGAGGGAAAACATGGATAGAGAAAAGCTAATAGCGGATATAACACAATTTTTTAATAAACGAGCCAACAGCGGCGCTAACCCACTGGCACACCTTGCGAGGGGCGTGCTCAATGCCGAGGCAGAACAAATTTTGTTAAACGATTTAGGTAAAATACGACGGACGAACCTTGATCTATTTACCAGAACCGTTTTAAAAATCGGAAAGGCGCTTGGACGAACAGAGGGGAAGGCGTTCATTAATCGGCTGAGGTTGACACCCGTCGAATGGTTCTCTTTGACGATTGAAATGGCCCAGGACGCAGGACAAACAGTTACGGAATTCGTTGGCAGGTCCGTTGAGGACTATGCCCGTGAAATAGGGTTGACTATCGAGACTGTTTCACTACCCAAAGGCCCAACGGGTGAGGAATTGTTGATTGACGCATTAAAGCAGATCAGCGCTGAAAATCCGGGCTGGAAGCCGTACCAATTTCGTCGGTTTGTCGAAAGTCGCGTGAAGGGACATTTGGCCAAACCGAGCAAACCCTTTACGCCTCAAGACATTGCGGTAGGTGTGGACTGGTTTTTTAATAAAAGAAAAAGTTTAATGGCAGAAATGGATCAAAAAGATCCTCGCTCACGGTCAAGGCCGCGCATTCCAATGGAACAATGGGCCGAGTTATTCAGACTTCGCGGATGGGGCGACAGCCCGATATTTGCAGAGGATTTCCAAAAAGCCGTCAGGGACAAAGCAAGAAAAAACGCAAAACGCGATAAGGAACATTAAGCGACATTCTGCACTCATTTTGTCGAATCCACGGGAATTTGTGTGCCAAAAAAACAAATACCAATCGTCGTCTAACTTCCTAATAATCTAATCAACGGCAAATTGTCGTAATAAAAAATAGGAAGGTGAAATCAATATGACAGTTCAAGGAACAGCGGTAAAAGCCGAATTGGAAACAGCGATCGAGGATATCTGGCAGGCGGCTAACGACGCCGAAGGATCACGGTCCGGAATGCAAGACGCCCTCGATCAGATTCAGGAACTTTGCTCCACGGTAATTCCCGATGTCGAAGAGCGAGTAATCGGAGTCGAGGAAGATGACACGGAAGAGACGGACGATGACGAAACCGACTAACTAACAAAAAGGTAGAGGTGCTTTTATGACAACTCAAAATGTTAGCAGTCTAGTGCCATACGCTCTTGTGGCGGGTGCGGGGTTTCTTCTGGGGTCGATAAAAGAAGAGTGCGGGTGTCACGAACCCGCTTCACGAACCCCCGTACCGACCGCTCAAACTAAACCACGCAGCGACGATACGCTTGGGTTTTTGGAGTCGCCACAAGGTCCGCCGGCTGGGTGCAGGAAGTTTAATTCAGTTTTCTTGTGTGACATTCCGCCGCTAGGTGGCTGCGGCACTGTACAAACCTATTGCTGTCCCGATGGCACTGCGTGGGCTAAGAATGGTTCTACATGGTTCGAGGTCGATCCAGTGGGCTGCTCGCCGTCTGAAGGAGGCGGCAATAATTTAATTAGTTCCTTTGCGGGCGGCGACGGCGGCGGTGGTCTTGACTGGAGGGCGTTGGCGAGCTTCTTTTCTCCAATCGACCAACAAGCATCAGCTCCGTCGTCATTTGATTCATTCGCCCCAACTCCAAACGTGGCTAACTACGGATCTGTTCCGGCGCCGATGTCGGCGGCACCCGCTGCGAAAGTCGATTCGACGTTATTACTCTTGGCTGGCGGCGGGGTGCTTTTAGCATTACTGATGTCACGTTAATAATCTGCGGCGGCCTTAGTGGCCGCTATTCGCTCCAATCATCGCCCGAAAACGGCAACAGGCGGTAATTACACCGTCACAGCGGTATATCGCCGTTGCAAACGCGGGGACCATGCCGGGACAACATCAGCCTGATAGCGGTTAGACAGCTCAACATGAACAATACCGAAGCAACCGACAACGCAGAAAACGACGCCACAAGGCCGCGAAGATCACGCCAACCGAAAGCCGATAGGCGGGTTTGTATCTATCGTCTAATCGACGGCAACTGGAAAGAGCAAGGCGTATTCCCGGAAGCCGTGATCGGCGATCCTTTAGAACGCCGTCTACCGACATTCCTAAAGGACATGTTCGGGACGGGGGAATACAAAGTAGATCTACGAAAGGCTAATGGACATTTTGAAAAATCCTTTCCTATTTCAATTGCGGAATCAGAGCCGGAACACGAAAGGGTAATCGACCTGGAGCCAGAAGAGTTTGAAGAAGAGCCAGAAGCCTATTCGCTCAATGAGAACGGCGGAAACTTGACGGCAACCGAGGTTGAGAACCTTTTACTAAAAGAACGGCTCCGGCGTTTGGAAGAGGATGCCCAGCGGAACAAATCAGGCAGTCAGGGTGAAATGCAAACGCTTATTTCGGCATTAGAAGAATCGAGGCGCGAGCAGCGCGAGTTATTGCTAATGATGCTTCAACAGGCTCAAAAGCCGCAAGCAGACGCCGGAACGCTTGCTATGGGTATGATGCAGCAGAGCTTGGAAATGGTGAAGTCCGCGAAGTCGATGGCGGAAGAGATCGCACCCGGCGGATCCGGCGAAGGCTCCGGCGGCTTTCTCGCGGACGGAGCAAAGATGATTGATTCCCTAGGCCGGGCCGCTCCGACATTTTTACCAATATTAGCAGGGTTGATGCCGAGGTCTCCGCAAGCTCCGGCGAATCCGACCTTCAACGAAGCTCCGCCGTTTATACCTGCTCCAGTGGAAAACAACGGCGGCGGTGAGTTAGCCGAGCTTGCCGAGAAAATCCACAAAAAGGAGGCCGCGAATAAATGACCAAGAAAGCCGTAGCGGAACCAGTCGTAGAGGAGCTAGAGGCAATCACGCCGGATGAATTGATAGCTCATTTAGTTCAAGACATCGCGGCCGGCAGTTCGCCGGATGCTCTTGCAGACGAATTTATAGACGGTTTTGTTTTGCAAAGCCGTCCAGAAACGGCACAGATCCTTTCATTACTGGAAATGCCATCTGACGGCCTTGTTGGGTTGTTAAAGGGTTTAGTGGGCCAAAGCTATCAGTCATCGCTCGACGCTCTCGACGCGGGCGGCGTGAAGTTTATCGAGGGTCTAAAGGCCGAGGTCAAGAAGCGAATGACGGAGTTAGCACGCGACACGGCATAGCTGGTTTAGTTTTGCCGTGATTGTGCCGTCCGTAAATGAGTTTAAGTAGCTCTCTCTATTCGAAGCGAAAAGATCGCACCAGAGCGAGCCATAAAAAACGAAAAGCCCAAGTCCGGCAAAGACGAGGGCGATTCTAAAACCAATGACGATGCGAACGTCATTTGTGAAAACTGTATCACAAATCAGGCGCATCGTCTATCAAAAAGGCGGTGCGTTTTTTGTTTTAGTAAGGGCGGATCGCAAGAGAGGTGAAATATGAATCAGACGGCAAAACTACTCAAAGCGCGGAAAACCTTCCCGTCAACGGGCGAACGAAAGGCTTATTCGTTTGGCCTCATAAGCGGCTATCTCATTTGCAACTACAACCACGCGGACAAGATCGCGCTCCGCGTTTACGCAAATCTGCTTGAAATGATGAAGCGTGGGGCCAGCTCGAGCGAAATTGTCGAATATCTCGAAGGGACGGTGAAACAATATGATTAAGATTGAGGAGGTTCTTTCAAAGTTGTCGAACGTGACAAAGAATGGCAGCGGCTATAAGGCCCGTTGTCCGTCTCACGACGACAAAACTCCAAGCCTTTCAATCAAGCTGGGCGATGCCGGAAACGTTCTTTTGTTTTGTCACGCCGGTTGCAAGATCGATGAGATCTCGGCCGCAATCGAAGTGAAGGTGGGGGAACTGTTTCCGACGAAATCTAAACCAATCACAAAAAGCCGGATCGTTGCAACTTACGATTACCGAAACGAAAACCGCGACGTTTTATATCAGAAGGTGCGATATGATCCGAAGAAATTTGAACACCGAAAGCCAGACGGTGACGGCGGCTGGATATGGAAGTTGGGCGACGTTCGGCGCGTGCCTTTTCGTCTGCCGGAGCTCTTGGAAGGTCTCCGCGAGGGATCGCCGATCGTTTGTCTGTGTGAAGGTGAAAAGGACGCGATTACTGTGAGTCAACTTGGATATATTGCGACTAACCTTAAGGATTGGCGTAACGAGTTCACCGGCTTTCTACAAAACTGTCATGTCCGCATTATTCGGGATCACGATTCAGCCGGCGTTAAGCTTGCTGAAAGGGCGGCACACCTCATTAAGGGCAATGTGAAATCGGTTACGGTTATTGATCCGTTTGATGGCCAGCCAATGCCGAAAGATCATGGACCTGATATATCAGACTGGATTGCATTGGGAAATTCGACAAAGGAATTCGACGTGCTTCTTACTGGAAAGGATGAACTCGATTCAGATTCGGAATTACCAAAAAATTACTTTCAAAATGAGCGCGGAATATTTTATAGCGGCGTAAATAAAAACGGGGAACCGACAAAAACCTTCGTTTGTTCGCCGTTGCGAGTAACCGCAAAAACTTGCGACGCGGACAATGAGAGCTGGGGCCGTCGATTGCAATTCGAGGATGCCCGACACGTCAAGCACGATCTTGTTATTCCAATGTCTCTTTTGAGCGGCGACGGCTCCGAGCTCCGCTCTCGGTTAATGGATTGCGGACTGATAATAGACTCAGGATCGGATCCCAGACAAAAATTCTTGCAGTTCATCTTGAGAGCGGAGCCAAAGAAACATATTCGCTGTGTCAATCAAACGGGCTGGCACGACGGGGCCTTTGTTTTGCCGGATGAGGTCATTTCATCCAACGGAAACCGCGATTCCCTACTTTTACAGAACATCGACCGGGCCGCTAATAAATTCAAAACGAGCGGAACGCTTGCCGATTGGCAAGAAAATATAGCCCGTTACTGCGTCGGCAATTCGCGGCTGATGTTCGCGGTTAGTACCGCCTTTGCCGCTGCTCTCTTGCCTATAGCCGAAGAAACGGGCGGTGGCTTTCACCTGATAGGAACATCATCGACGGGAAAGACAACCGCTCTCTTCGTTGCCGGGAGCGTTTGGGGCGGCAGATCGAACAAAGGCTTTCTTGATACGTGGAAATCGACGGGGAACGGACTTGAGGCCGTAGCCGAGCTGCATAACCACTCTTTGCTTTTGCTCGATGAGATCAATGAGGTCAACGCCCACGAAGTCGGCGAGATCGTATACGCGCTCTCTAACGGCTTTGGTAAATCCCGAATGAATAAAAACACGACGGCCCGGCGAAAGGCAGAATGGAACTTAATGTTCTTTTCGAGCGGTGAGGAAACGCTTGAGCAAAAAATGCAGTCAGTCGGACAACGGACACGTGGAGGGCAGCAGGCCCGCTTCGTAAACATTGAAGCGGACGCGGGAAAGGGGTTCGGCCTTTACGAATATCTACACGGCTTCGAATCCGCGAATGCCCTGGCAGATCATCTTTCGGCAATGAGCCGGAAGTTTTACGGCACAGCGATCCGAGAATTCCTAAAAGCGGTCTGCTCAAACCGTAAGTTGGTCGAGGCCCGAATTAAAGAGTCACGCCAGATGTTTCAATCCAAACTCCGACTACAGGACGCCAGCGGTGAGGTTTTCCGGGTGGCTGCTCGTTTTTCACTCGTCACAGTTGCCGGGATATTAGCAACCGAGTTTGGAATCACGAAATGGAACACCGCCGACGTTATCGCTTGCGGGGAACGTCTCTTTTCTGAATGGCTGGACACGCGGGGAACAACGGGAAGCTATGACACGGAGCAGGGCGTAAAGCAAGTTTTGTCGTTTATCGCTCAACACGGATCGAGCCGTTTTCAGTCGTTTGAAAAGAAGCGGGACTGCTACGGAAATGAGTTATCCGAGCGGATTCAAAACCGCGCCGGGTTCAAGCGTGATTGCCCTAACGGTCAAGTGGAATATTTGATCTTGCGGGAAATTTTCGACCGTGAAATTTGCAACGGGTTCTCATCCGGAGCGATTGCGAAAGAACTTGACCAGCGAGGCTATTTACGACGCGGAACCGAAAAAGACAGCCTGCAAAGCAAGATTCAGTTGCCGGAATTAGGCCGCAAACGTGTCTATGTGATTGTTAGTGAAGGACTTGACGGCGAACGCGAGCAAGAAACGTAACTGTTTAACACTTTTCTTTTCTGAGCTGGAAATGAAAAAGTGACTTGGACACTTGGACAACTTGGACACTTACTCTTTTCAGTCAATAAACATCGGCATCAAAAAGTGTCCAAGTTAGGTGTCCAAGTTTTTCTAACAATGTTTAACTTGGACACTTTTGCGATTGTCCAAGCTGTGTCCAAGTAGTTTTTAGGAACTTGGACACTTTAAATAACTGAAAACATGTGTGTTAAACGCTGTGTGTCCAAGTTGTCCAAGTGTCCAAGTCACTTTTATAGTCAGGGTAAATAAAAACACCGCAGGGTTTTAAGGGAAAAATGGCAGATCGAACCGACAAATTGAAGGAAATATTTCGTAACGCTCGACAAGCCGATCGGCTCGGGCGAAGCGGTCTTTACGATTTCCTTGAGGCCGCTTTGACTGCTCTCATTGAAGAGGTGCGGGCGGTGGTCCGGGAAACGGGTTGCTCGTCGCGAGGCCCGGCTGCTCTGCTAGATCGAAAGCAGCTTGCCGCTCTTCTCGGAATATCCGAGAGGTCAATCAGCGATCTTCAAAACGACGGGATGCCCTGCCTTCGATTTGGCCGGTGCGTCAAATTTGACTACGAAAAAATCTTAGAGTGGGCGGCGAAGCGACCGGATCGCCGGCGTGGAAAATCGAAACTGCGTATGGTAGCATAATCTCGCGCACACGCTTAGCAACGGCAATTTGGACAGAGTGAGGCGCAAATGTCAGTTTATCAAATCAGAGGCCATTGGCACTACCGATTCACGATCCGAGGCGTTCGGTATCGTAAGGCAATCCCGGAAGCTCGCACAAAGCGACAAGCAGAACAGGCGGAACAAAAATCCCGAAACGAAGTTTTTGAAAAGAAGTGGGGAGAAATCGGCCGTCGTAATTTCGCCGACTTCGTAGAGAATGTTTACATTCCCTACGCGAAGGCACATAAAAAGGACGTTCGACCTGAAATTTCTGTCGTAAACGCTCTACTGAAATTATTCGGCAATCTGCGGTTGGGGGAGATCACGCCTGAAATGGTCGCGAGCTTCCAGACCCAAAGAGCGTCCGAAGTGACCACCCGAAAAGCAATCCGATCAAGAGCAACGGTGAACCGTGACGTTGCCGTTCTATCCGCGATCTTTAGGCTGGCACTTCGCCGGGCCGAAGTTAGAGAAAACCCAGTTAGCAGGGTTGACTATTACACCAATCTACCTAAGCGAACGCGGATCTTATCCGACGAAGAAGAAGTGGTCTTGCTAAATGGTATCAAGTCAGACGTTGACCTTTTTCGAAAGGTGGAATTTCTACTCTATACCGGCCTTCGGCGAAGTGAAATGTTCAAACTTCAATGGAGAGATATTGATTTTGAGAACAACCTTATTGCGCTGCGTTCGGAGACAACTAAGACCGCAAAGCCGCGAAGGATCGTAATCTTTTCGAACGTAAGGGCTATTCTTGAATCCTTACGGCCAAAGGCTGGCAAAGGCGATCCTGAATCGCTGATTTTCGACGGAACCGCGAACCGCGCAGGAGCTTTCTCATCGCACTTAAAGGAAGCCTGCAATAAGCTAAAGATCGCCGGGGTAACTGCCCACTCTCTTCGTCATACATACAGCACTCGCTGCAATCGTTTCCACGTCGATCCTTTTGCTCAACGATCTGCTCTAGGTCACGCGAAGCTATCGCAGACCGCCGACTACACACATCAATCAATAGCTACATTCCGGGGAAACTTTGACGGCTTCGAGGAACACTTAGGACTAAGAAAAGACAAAATTTCCGAATTGTAATAATGCGTACACGCAGACCGCCCGTATTTACTGGCGATTAAATTAATTGGATTTTACAGTTTTACAAAACTCTTACAATTACGGTCGTATCAAACTGCTAAGGTTATTTGTGGGCGTTGAAAACGCCTGAGTCGCAATTTTATTTAATGGGGTTTATATCTTGGAAAACATAATTGAATTTAAGCCGTCGAGGGCCGGGAAGTTAAATTGGAATACGATCATTTTTGTTGCCGCATTTCATTTGGCGGCCGTAGCGGCGCTGTTCACGTTTAGCTGGCAGAATGCATTGGCCGCGTTTATATGCTGGTGGGTAGCCGCTAGTTGGGGTGTTGGCATCGGCTATCACCGTCTGCTCACGCATCGCGGATTTACAACGTCGAAATGGATGACGCGGTTTCTGGCGACCTGCGGTACGTTCGGCCTGCAATCGGGACCGGTCGCATGGGTCACGACACATCGTCTGCACCACGCCCATACCGACACGGACAAAGATCCACACAGCCCGCGCAATGGCGTCTGGTGGTCGCACATCGGCTGGATCTTTCGCGGAACTGCGCAAAATCAATCACAGGCGACCAAACAGCGTTATTCGCCTGATTTAATGAAAGACCCGTATCTCAGATGGCTCGATAATTATTATTACGTTACGACGCTCGTTGTCGCCGCTGGTCTTTTCGCTATCGGCGGTTGGACGATGGTTTTGTGGGCGATAGTTTTTCGGATTACATTGAGCTGGCATTTTACATGGATGGTTAATTCGGTAACCCATTTGTGGGGCTATCGGCGGTTTGATACCCGTGACGATTCGCGAAACAACGTCCTTGTCGCCGCCGTTACATTTGGCGAAGGCTGGCATAATAATCACCACACATACCCGCGTTCGGCCAAGCACGGCTTTACGTGGAAGGAATTTGACATCAACTGGTATCAGTTACGGCTTCTGGAAAAGCTGGGCCTAATAAATAATGTTTACGCCTACGATCTCGCCACCGAGTCGGAGACGCCGAAAGAACTGCGTCAGGCTGCCTGACGAAAGTAAAAAGTAAAAAGTAAAAGGGCAAAACGTAGAACTCGCTTTTACTTTTGCCTTTTTACTTTTTACTTTTAACTTAAGCAATGCGTCGGCGTAAAACAGCGGTTTTTTTCCTGATCCTCGGCATTAGCCTGTCGGTTCTGGCGGTCGCGCTCAATATTGGCTGGATACTGCTAAATCTTCGCGAGGTCGCGTTGATGGTTTTTGGCATTATCTTTTTTGCATTGATCATTACCGGGCTGATATTGAATACGATATTTCTCGTCCGGGAAATTCGTCGCAACGAGCAGCACGACACGTTTTTAAACGCCGTTACCCATGAGCTTAAGACGCCGATCGCGTCGATTAAGCTGTATCTCGAAACGCTAAAATCTCGGGATCTCGACGAAGCAAAACGTAGAGAGTTTTACGACATTATGCTCGCCGATAACGAGCGTCTGCTCAGCACGGTCGAACAAATTTTACAGGCGGGCCGCACCCGCGAAAAACAGCGATTAATGAATCTTGCCGAGATCGACTTAGGCGATCTGCTGAGCGACACGATCAGGATCGTGAGGGAACGCAAACACCTGGACGAAGCGGCGATAAGATTTTCGGGTCCGGCGGAAAGTGTCAAGGTGCTAGGCGATCGCGACGAACTCCAGGGTGCGGTCGCAAATCTGATTGATAATGCGATCAAATACTCAAACGGTGAGCCCAAGATATCGGTCAAACTCAAATCGTCTAATGCGGCTAAGGCCGAGATATACATTCGAGACAACGGCATAGGCATCGCCCGCGGCGATCTGAAACGCGTGTTCAAAAGTTTTTACCGCGTGCCAAATAAATCGATCGACGCCGCCAAAGGTACGGGTCTTGGGCTCGCTATAGTCCGCTCTGTCATCGAAAAACATGGCGGCCGCGTCAAAGCCGAGAGCAAAGGCGAGGGGAAAGGGACGACGTTCTTTATCCAATTGCCGAGATCATAAATCGTGAATCGTAAATCGTGAATCGTAAATAGAAAGACGCTTCTATTCACGATTTACGATTCACGATTTACGATTCACTATTCACTATGCGAATTCTTATTGTCGAAGACGAACAGCATCTGGCCGACGGCCTACGATTTAATCTCGAGGCCGACGGTTTTGAGGCGGTGATTGCCGGTGACGGTAATGCCGCGCTCAACGTGCTTAGCACGGGCAGCTTTGACGCCGTCGTTCTCGATGTTATGCTGCCGGGCGCCGATGGTTTTGAGGTGGCACGGACAATGCGGGAGCGGGGCGATTATACGCCGATCCTGATGCTTACGGCCCGCGGCCGGCCTGCGGACGTGCTCAGCGGTTTTGAAGCCGGGGCCGACGATTATCTACCCAAACCGTTCGAACTCGAGATATTCCTCGCCCGCCTTAACGGTCTCCTGCGTCGTCGTCGATGGCTCGAAACTGAAGCAAAACTTTCGGACACCGTGTCTGTCAACGGCAGGGTCATTGACCTTGAGAATCTGGAGCTTGTCACCGGCACCGGGCATGTCCGCCTCACGCTCATGGAGGCGAAATTACTACGATACCTGATGGAAAACGAGGGCCGCGCAGTCTCGCGAAAGGTAATTCTCGAAGAAGTTTGGCATTTGCAGGAAGACACCGACACACGCGCGATCGACAATTTTATTGTTCGCCTTCGGCGGATGCTCGAAGACGAACCCGACAATCCGAAGATCGTCCAGACAGTACGCGGCGTGGGCTATCGGTATGTAAAACCGGATTCACCGCCCGCGTAATTTTGCCTGGCCAAAACTCTCACCCGCCCGCGCCAGTTTTCGTGTAGCTCAAACCGCCAGAGATCGATTTCCGGCGCGATCGTGCGTGCAAAAAACTCAAAATCACGATGAAAGCTCCACGCCGGAGCGGCGAGATAGATGAGGGCTGGCTCGTCCAGTATCTCACGACCGTCAAATAGATCGGCCTCTCGCAAGTCGCCACGCCGCCGCTGGATCTCGATTTTTCGCCAATAATCGGCCGCTTGAAAAATCATTTCACGGTCGGGCTGCGTCTTCAACTCGATGATGACGAGGCGACCGTCGCGGCGAAGCGCGAGCAGGTCGATTTTGTCGTTAGACGAGCGAAATTGGTTATAGATCGGCGACAGGATCAGATTGGAGTCAAGCAACTGAATGTTTCGCCGGAGGATAGATTCGAGCCAGGCCTCGGGAGCGGTGCGATAGTATTCGTGGCGTTTGTTGGGTGAGTCGGCGGCGCGGTTAACGTCCAGCAGTCCGATCAATTCTGTTATTTCTTTCCAATTTTCGTTTGTGAGAATTCGCCGGTCGCGGCCGACGCCGAACCACGCTTTTTCGGTGCCGAGCATCGCCCTGACGCGGGCAAACGGCAGACCCATAAATCGCAACGTTTCGCCTTGTTTTGAGTAGATGACGTCGATCGTTTCAGGAGCCGATTGAATGATCCGGGCGGCTGTTTTGCTCAACTTTGAAGACGCTGGAAGCGTAAGGCGTTTCGATTTTTCACGCCAGAGATCGCGTATTTTTCGTTTGGGCAAAGCGACGAGCCGCGCCGGATCGTTTTTACGGTCTATTTCGAAGACGGTGATCTTCTCTTTCCAGCGATGCGTCAACAACGCATGTAGCTTTTGAGCATTTTTTGCGTGACGTTTTTCGCAGACGACTAATATGTCGTTTACCGGCTTATTTTTTCGGAGCCCAAGTTTTTCGAGCCATAGGATTGCGGCGGTGAAAACGGCCTCGGCGACCAGCGTACCGGTGACATCGGCGATCGCCGCCATCGGCGTTTTGTCGGCCGCATCAAAGTTGATCTGCGCGAGACGTCCATTTTCGGCGTTTAGGGCAACACGTCCGATCTTTGCTCCGGGAAAGGTTTCGGCGATCAGATGGGCGATCTCGTTCGCCTTTTCGAGCCGGGCGAGTTCTATCTCCGCCGTAAGCAAGGCCGCCGACGCTCGCGGTACGAGCCGCATTGTCTCCCGTTTTTGGGCAAAGGCACCGGCCGTATCGATGGCGATCTCGCTGCCGTTAAACGAGAACGAGTTTAGCCGCCACGAATGAAATCCGAGGTTGTCGAGAAATCCAAAAAACACTTTTTCGCCGTCGTTGATGACTTCGATCTCTCGTTTATCGAGCGGGAAAGTAGAGCCGAGTTCGCGGATGAGCAGCCATTCGTGTCCGTTCTCAATATGCTCGCGCAACTCGTTTGCATTCACCATTTATATTTTCCCGCAAAGTATTTTACCATCGCCTCGGCCCACTCGGCGTAGCCTTGTTCGGAGGGGTGAATACCGTCGGCGAAAAAGCCCTCGAGATGGACATCGGCCGGCTGCGGATAGTAAAAAACACGATCCATGTCCGTCGTAAATTCCTTAATATTCGCGTCGTGCATTTTCGAGAGTTCCCATAGCATAAATTTGATCGGATGCGGGATCGCCGGCGACAATTTGATCATCGGGCAGTTGGAGAGAAAGATCGCGGCGTCCGGATTTCTGGCCCGCAGAATGCCGAGCAGCTCGATCATGTCGCTCCGCCATTTTTTCGGACTGCTGAGCTTCATCACATCATTGCCGCCGAGCCCGACCAGGATGTAATCATACCGCTCGTTCGGCATTTGCGGTACCAGTTCGTCTATCGCCCGACGGGCCGTAACGCCGTTTTTGCCCAATACTTTCCATGCAACCGGCCGGTCTATTTGCATGCTCAAATATTTGGCAAATTGGCCCGCAAAAGCACGTTTGTGATCACGCGCACCGAGACCGGCGACGGTTGATTCGCCGATGACGAAGAGCTTTGCCGGATTATCGCCTGTCCCCGTTACTCCAAATTTAGCGCCCGCCGCATCCGGTAAAACACCAACCTTCCGCCGCGTTATCTGGCCCAGCACCCACAAGATCGGGGCAACGGGTAATATTACAACTCCGGCGGTGATGAAACGCCGCTGCCAGATGCGTAAATTATTGTCGTTGTTGTCCATCAATTTCGATATGTTAGAATTTAAAGACTCACATGTTTTTGTCAAATCAGCTAAATTTTTTCTTCGTTGCCG
>JAYUDV010000097.1:0-5791 GCA_043739565.1 Chloracidobacterium sp. | reverse complement strand
GGCGACTATCTCAATCATTACCAGATCATTCGCAAGCTAGGGACGGGCGGAATGGGCGAGGTTTATCTCGCCGAGGACAGAAAACTGGAACGCCGGGTCGCGATTAAAGTACTGAACGCCGCATTTGATGCAGACGAATCGAACTTAAAACGTTTTTTTCAGGAAGCAAAGGCAGCTTCGGCCCTCAATCATCCCAATATCATCGTCGTTTATGAAATCGGTGAAATCGACGGAATTCATTACATTGTTATCGAATTCGTCAAAGGCTGTACATTGAGCGACGCTGTAAAAAGTAAGAATCTTTCTTTGGAACAGATTGTTGATTCCTCGATACAAATCGTGAACGCGCTGGGAGCGGCGCACGCGGTGGGCATTATTCACCGTGACATTAAGCCCGACAACATCATGCTGCGCGACGACGGCATCGTGAAGGTGCTCGATTTCGGCCTCGCAAAGCTGACCGAAAAAACCCGGGTGGAAGCTGACTTTGAAGCTCAAACCCGTGAGCTTTTGAACACGAAGGCGGGGATGATAATGGGCACGGTGGCGTATATGTCTCCCGAACAAACGCGCGGAAAAGCCGTCGATGCGCGAACCGACATCTGGAGTTTCGGCGTCGTGCTTTTTCAAATGCTTACGGGACAACAGCCCTTCCCGGGTGAAACGACCAGCGACATCATCGCCGCTATTTTGACAACGGAAACGCCACGTCTGGCAGAGTTTGTTTCCGACCTTCCGCCGGAATTGGAACGGATCGTCCGTAAGACTTTGAGAAAAAGTCGAAACGCGCGATACCAAACCGCGAGCGAACTGCTGGACGATCTAAAACACTTTCGGCGCGATCTCGAGTTTGGCGAAAGGACCGAATCGCTCAGTCCTCGAATAAGCGACGATTTCAAACAGGAAAGAGACACTGACGCCAAGTTTGCGGCCGTCACCGCCGGACGGTCGGGCTTGTATTCGGGGAGCATCAGCTCATTTATCAGCGAAGCCGTGAGCGGGGTCAGGGCGCGTCCGAATTTCATGTTGCTGAGTATCGCAACCCTCGCCGTGTTGTTTGCGGGTGGCATTTTGGGGTTGTCAAAATTGATGTCATCGGTCAACACGTCGAATGCCTTTCAGACGATGCGGCTCACAAAGCTGACGTATGACGGAACCGCAACAAACATCGTTTCGGTTTCGCCCGATGGAAAATATATTGTCTATGCCCTACGAGATGAGGGGAAACAAGCCCTGATGGTCCGGCAGGTTGCGACTTCGTCGGTAGTACAACTAGTGCCTCCGGCTGAGGTCATGTATGTCGGATTGACATTTACGCCAGACGGGAACTATGTTTACTACACCGTTTCGCATGGAAACGACGGAGGAACGCTCTATGAAATACCGGTCCTCGGCGGCAATCCGCGAAAAATAGCCGACGGAGTTGACGGTAAAATCACATTTTCGCCTACGGGTGACACGTTAGCATTTGTCCGATCGAGAACGTCCTTGATGCTGGCGGATTCAAAAGGCGGTTCGCAGCGATTACTCGCAACTTCAGCGCCGGGGGGAATTTGGGTGCTTTCAGAGTGGAGCCCGGACGGTCAGACTATCATTTGCTCTGTTTTTTCGTCGGCTACAAGCGAATACCATCTCGCTGAAGTGTCGGTGAAGGATGGCTCGGAAAAACAAATTTCCACTTCGAGCTGGCAGAATATAAACGGTTTGGCGTGGCTCTCAGACGGAAGCGGAATAATACTCAGCGGCCGCGATCCCGAAACAAAATTTTCGCAGATCTGGGATGTTTCATATCCGCGCGGTGAACCTCGCCGAATAACCAACGATTTCAGCACGTACGTTGGGCTAAGTTTAACCGCCGATAGTAAATCACTGGTCGCCGTCAAACAGGATCGTCTTTTCAACATCTGGACTTTGCCGGACGGTAATGCCGAATCAGCGAAGAAGACTACGTCTGCGGAAGCCAGCGACGAGGGAACATCCGGTATTATCTGGACGCCGGACGGTAGGATCGTTTATACGGTGAGAACAACCAGTACGGTCGACATCTGGATCGTCAACGCGGACGGAAGCGGCAACCGGAAGCTGACCTTTGACCAGGGATCGAATTTTGTTCCGATAGTATCCCCTGACGTGAAATTTATTGTGTTCGTCTCGGAGCGGACAGGCAATCAGAATCTGTGGCGAATGGATATTGACGGCGGTAATCCGGTAGCACTGACAGATACGCCGGAGGACGAAGGCACGCCAAGTTTTACGCCTGACGGCAAATGGATAGTTTACCGTCGCACTGATGCCAATAACCTGGATACAATCTGGAAAGTGAGTATTGATGGGAGAAATCCCGTTCAACTGACCGGAACCGCGACAAGCCGTCCGACAGTGTCGCCGGACGGCAAAGTATTTGCCTGCGATTACGGAGTAGAGAAGCCCGGCGACCGTTTAAAACTGGCGATTTACCCGATCGAGGGCGGAGACCCTCTGCAAATTCTCGATCTGCCGTTGGTTGTTAAATCCAATACGTTTCGCTGGACCGCCGATGGCAAGGCGCTGATCTATGTCGATAGCCTAAAACGCACGTACAACTTGTGGGGGCAAACGCTGGACAGCAAAGCGCCGAAACAGCTGACATTCTTTGAATCGGGACAGATAGCGCGGTTTAGCCTGGATCGTGACGGCAAGGGTTTTGCGTTGTCGCGCGGTAATGAAAGCTCGGACGTGGTGATGGTCAGCAATTTTAGATAAATTTATGAATTTTCCGCGTGAAAATTTAATTTCCCCGAAAACAAATAACTCGACGATTTGTTTTGCGCAGACTTGAGTCGAAGATTAATTTAGTAAAGGAGATTATGATGGACAACGAAAATAACGAATTTTTTAGTGCGTGCGGCGGCAGAACTGGTGGGTGCTCATTCCAGGCGAATGACGGTGCTTTAGCCTGCGTACCGGGCGGTGGTGACTGCTCGCCGGTATCGATTTTGGAAGCCGATGAGTCTAGCTTTCATGACCGCAATTTGATTGAGGCGACCCGTGCAATCAAAGAAATTCTGGCAAAGATTCCTCAAGACCCGGATGGACGAAACCTATCATTTATCCGCACCAGCATGGGAACACTGCTTGCATGGGTCGATCACAACGGCGTGGTTTCGGAAGATGCGGTAACCGGGGAAGACGACGACGCAACGATCGCGGCGGCACTAAAATTGAAGAATGTGACATTTGCCGATGCGGCAGTGAATTAGACTGTGCGACCGGGACGTTTCCGCCGTGCGATGACTAAATAGGCGGCAAAACAAACTCTTTCTTTTTCTTCATGTTCGGTATTCGCTCCGTGTATTCCGTGGTAAAAGGTTTTAGGAACCAGCCACGGAGCACATGGAAAAAGACATGGGAACAGAGGAAAAAGAAGCGCCGCAGCGCCGCGAAAACCTATATTCGCGACTAAATTGCAAACCCCCGCAAATGCTTTCGCTCCCACACGACCCCCAAAACTATTTCCCAACAGCCATTCACGGATTTGAATTGATATAATGCGGAGGGTAAATCGTTATGTCAATGCAAATTAAACCGGCGCAATTTGAAACCTCCGCGTCCCTTGCCGCCCGGATGGATGCGGATGATGATCTCAAGCATTTTAGGGAAAGATTTTACTTTCCCAAACAGCCAAACGGGAAAGAGGTACTCTATTTCACCGGGAATTCGCTTGGGCTCATGCCTAAAACGGCGCGCGGTTATGTTGAGCAAGAGCTAAGCGATTGGGAAACGCTCGGCGTCAATGCTCACATGCATGCAAAAAATCCGTGGCTGCCGTACCACGAATTTTTGACGGAAAAAATGGCGGCGATCATCGGGGCGAAACCGATCGAGACGGTCGTGATGAATTCGCTGACCGTCAATCTTCATTTTCTGCTCGTGTCGTTTTACCGTCCGACGGCAACAAGGTACAAGATCGTAATCGAAAAAGGCGCGTTTCCATCGGATCAATATGCGATCAAGTCGCATTTGCGGGTTCACGGATACGGGTCAGAACCGGGAGTGGTAGCGACCGGGTTTCCGCCAGCGAATCAGGACCTTAGCATTCAACCACCCGCTACAGTAGGTGGTTCTGACTCGTTGATCGAGATCGCTCCGAGCGAGGGCGAATCGACGTTGCGAACCGAGGACATAATCGAAACCGTAGAACGCGAAGGCGACTCTGTTGCTCTTGTATTGCTCGGCGGTGTTAATTACTTAACGGGGCAAGCATTCGATATGCGCGCGATCACCGAGGCGGGACACAAAGTGGGTGCGGTCGTAGGGTTTGATCTGGCACATGCAGTCGGAAATATCGAAGTGAAAATGCACGATTGGGATGTCGATTTTGCGGCGTGGTGTTCGTACAAGTACCTAAATGGCGGCCCGGGAGCGGTCGGTGGCGCGTTTGTCCACGAGCGTCATGCCAAATCGTTTGATTTGCCAAGATTTGCCGGCTGGTGGGGGCACGACAAGGAAACGCGGTTTCTGATGGGCCCGGAATTTCACCCGATCGCGGGTGCCGAGGGATGGCAGATTTCAAATCCGCCGATCTTACAGATGGCGGCATTACGAGCGTCGTTGGAAATTTTTGAGGAAGCCGGAATGACGGCTCTGACCGAAAAATCGCGAAAGCTGACCGGCTATCTCGAATCTCTGATTGATGAGATCGCGGACGAACGCATTTCGATAGTCACGCCACGCGATCCGGCACAACGCGGCTGCCAGCTTTCGATCCGCGTAAAGGACGGCGACAAGTCGCTGCATGATCGAATAGTTTCACAGGGAGTTTTCGCCGATTGGCGCGAACCCGACGTGATCCGCGTTGCCCCGGTGCCGCTGTATAACTCATTTACAGATGTGTATCGTTTCGCTGAAATTTTGAGGGATCGTTTGATTTAACAAGGAAAAACGACGTATCCAAAACTGAGGACAATATGATTTCTAATACTTTTTACAAAATGGTCGTGATTTCAATTTACGTGATTCTGCTCAGTCTTGTTTGTGCCAACGGGCAAATGATCAAAGTTACGCTTTTGGGGACGGGGACTCCGGAACCATCAATGATTCGTTTCGGTCCCAGCATATTGATTGAAGTTGGTGACCAGAAATTCATTTTTGACGTAGGCCGCGGTGCAATACAACGCCTCGCACAGGTCAACGTAAAATACAAAGATATCGAAGGCGTATTTTTGACGCACCTGCATTCTGACCACGTCGTCGGATTCCCCGATTTATGGCTTACCGGTTGGGTTGTCGGAAGACGGGATATACCGCTTCGGGTTTGGGGACCGAAAGGCACCGAGAAAATGATGGAGCATCTCGAACAGGCGTTTGATTATGACATCAAGATTCGTCTATTCGATGATCGGGCTTTCCCGGAAGGAGTCGTAATTGACGCTAAGGATATTTCCGAAGGCATTGTTTACGAAAGAAACGGCGTCAAAGTAACGGCATTTGAAGTTGACCATCAACCCGTTAAACCCGCTTTCGGATACCGGATCGACTACGGCGGCCGCTCCGTTGTTCTTTCGGGTGACACTCGCCCTTCGTCAAACCTAATTAAATATGCACAGGGGGTAGACTTGTTGATTCATGAAGTAGCCTCACCTGAATTATTAAAGCAGACGGGACGAAACGAAGAATGGGTAAGGGCTATCATCGGCCACCACACCACACCTGAGCAGGCAGGTGAAATTTTTTCAAAAGTAAAGCCAAGGATGGCAGTGTACTCTCATATCGTAATGCCGTCTGCCACCGACAAAGATCTCATTCCTCCGAC
>JAYUDV010000096.1:0-2162 GCA_043739565.1 Chloracidobacterium sp. | reverse complement strand
CGCCGTCGCGACGAAATCGTTTCTCACAGTCGAAAGCAAGTTTGTGCGTGGCCGCGATCGTTTTTGACGAGGCGAGGCCCGGGCAGACAAGTTTTCGTCCGCCCGTGAATCCGGCGAAATAATGAAACGAGACGCCGCCGACCAGGATCACTTTATTGTGCTCCAAAAGGGCCCGGTTCAGTTCGATCGGTATTCCTCCCACGGTTTCGCCCAGACGGACGATCTGCATCAGATCACGCGGTCCGTGATCCAGTGTCTTGATCCGCTGCGCAATAAATGGAGTTAATATCGCGGTTTTTTCCGCATCCGTTACCTTCCGGTGAATACCGGTCGCGAAGATGATGCTGATCTCAAATGGCGTTGTGCCGTTTGCGATCAGACGGCGGACGACAAGATTTACGATCTGCCCGGCGGCGGTTTGGCGCGTCGCGTCCGGTACAACGATCAGAACGGATTCGCCAGGATTTACGATCTCTTCGAGCGACGGCGAATCGATGGGATGATCAAGCTTTTCACCGATCCCGGCATCCGAAAGCAGCGGCTTTCCCAAGGCGGAACCCAGCACCTCAAACCGGTCTTCGTCATATTCAAATGGGATGAAAGAACGCCCGTATTTTAGATCAATTTTTGCCATTATTTTGGGCTTGACGGCTATATCAAAGACTTGTGGTGAGTCAATACCGGCAGCCTACTATTTTAATAACGCCGCAGGATGCTGCTGTTTCGGAGAGAAAGGATAAAGCCCGTGCGATTGCCTCGATCATCGCCGATCTCGACCGCGATCTCGATCGACGGCGAAGATATCTGAAGTTTGAACGCACCGTCGGGCCGGGCGAATGTCTCGCGGCCGGCCGCCCGGACGGCCATGCCCGGCGATGTTTTACCGCTGATGAGGTATATATTGCCGCCGACCCGTTCGGCCTTCCATTCGGTCGCGTCGATCGCTACGCTGTCCCCGGCGCGAACAACTAAAAACTTCCACGCCTCGTTCCAGTTGGTAGTCTGGCCCGAAACGGAAGTGGCCCTAACCCGCCAGTAATACGTTCCCGGTGAAACGCCCGCCAGGCGAAACTCGCGAGCGGTCAATCCGTTTCGGTCGACCATTATCGCATCGGCGGCGAAAATTGGCGACCTCGAAATTTGCAGATAATAGCTCGAAATCGGGTTCTCTTCCGGAGCTAACCAACCAAACGCAACGCTCACACCGCCGCCGCTCGAATCCACGATCTGTGCCGAATTCCCGGGCGAAACAGGTCTCGGCGGTGCGAGCAATTTCTCACGGGCGGAGAGCTTTCCGTTATTGATCGAGGCAAACTCATTCTCGCCGATCGTCGTTTTTTCGCCGCCCATTGTCGTTTCGACGCCGCCGCGGCTAATGCGGATCTCGCCGCCATTTGTCTGCGAATCCGCATTAAAACTCGCGTCTGTGTTCGAAAGCACTCTGTTTTCCGAATCCGCAACCTCGACAATATTTTTCGTGTCCTGTGGCTGCTCGTCGGTTTTGACATTTACTTGTCCGTCGCCGACCACGACCCGCACATCCTTACCGCCGAATAACGAGGTCGAGCCTTTTACCACCATCGTACTGTTTGGCTTTACCCTATATTCGGTGCCGTCGATCATCAAGACTGTCGCTCGGCCATCGGACAGCGTTTGGATCGTGTCACCGGCGGTGACGTAGGTTGCCCTGGTCACGAGAATTGTCTCGCGTGTCGCCGCACGCGTGATTCGCACCTCGCCCTCGAAGGAGATTATTCGCGCCGCGTCTTTGGGGATCGTCACGTCCTCAGTCGGGATAAACCAATTGTTTCGCGATGCCACCCAAATTCCGCCGGCGGCGGCCGTTCCAATAACCACAATCGCGATCACCGAGTAGATCGTGCTCTTACGGATATTCCACCAGTCGACGTAAAATTTGCGGTATTTGTTATCTTCCATGCGAAGCGGCTTTATTCATCGTGGCCGTCGGCGGCTGTGTGTTTGTGGGGAAAGATCAGTGATAACCCAACCGCGACCAGTATTGACGCGATGACGATCCCAAGCGATAAATTGATTACCGTTTGTTCAAATTCATGATGCAAAAACCGCCGCAAAAAATCGGCGAAAGCTGAATCGTTCCCATCGCCCAGGGCTATTATCAAAGCTTGGGCCGCCAGAGGTAA
>JAYUDV010000095.1:0-2185 GCA_043739565.1 Chloracidobacterium sp. | reverse complement strand
TTCTCAATTTATCTTCATTCAAATTCTATTCCGGCAGGCCGATCTTTCGCAGCAATTCCTTAAATCGCGGCTCCGCTCGCAGCGGATCCCAGGTGGGCTCGGCTTTAAGCGACAAGATCCCTGGGCCTCGGACAACTGCCTTCTCCAGCGAATCCAGCGCCTGCTCTTTGTTGCCCGCTCCGAGCTGGTAACCCGCGAGTTCGTATGGGTCAGGTTCGCGACCGCTTGCTCGAGCGTCTATCATCCTGCGTTCAAGCACCTTTTCCCAAAAACCTTTTGCACCCGAAGTGCGGTACGCATCTTTGAGTTCCGCCATCTCTTTGTCGACTTGAGCCTGTTGCAAACCTGACGCCAGCATATTTTGCCGAAATTGTTCGATCACCTCTTCATACATCCCTTTCAAAAGATAAGTCTTGTTGAGATTGAACTGGGCGATCTGGAAATTAGGCACGAGCTCAAGCGTTTTCTTGTACTGGGAGATTGCGTCATCGTAACGGTGATCCGCTCTGAAGGCTCTGCCAAGGTTTGCATTCATGACGGGTGAAAGCGGGTCCAGTTCGATCGCCCGTTCCAGTTCCGCGATCGCCTCCTGAAATCGCCCCATATTCAGCAGGAAATTGCCGTACCACTGATGAGCGGAGGGGTAATTGGGATCGAGTTCAATAGCTCGCTTAAACTCACTTTCTGCTTCCTGATGTTTCCATTCGTATTCGTGCAGTGCGACGGCAAGCGTTGCGTGCGGTTCCGCGAGTGTCGGATCTATCTCCAACGCCTTTAAGGAAGCCGTTTGAGCTTTCGGATAGGCAACATTGGGAGGCGGGTCCAATGTGTAACCGGGGATGACCTGGTATACGGCCCCGAGCCCGGAATAAGCCAATGCGTAACCAGGATCGCGGGCGATCGCCTGATCGAAATACCCTATGCTTTTCTTAAGGTCCTCCGCGGTGCGCTTGTTCCAATAGAAACGGCCCTGCAAATACAACCTGTAAGCCTCTGGGTTGGCGGTATAACCCTTTTCGACCTTCGCAACGTCCGCACCTGAAAGCTTGGTTTTGAGTTTATTTGAGACATCGCGGGCGACTTCGGATTGCAGCGAAACAAGGTTCGCCATCGAACGGCTGTAATCGCCCTTCCAGATCAGGGTGTCTTTTTGAACATCGATCAATTCGACGTACAGAGTTATATCGTTTCCACGCTGGACGAGGCGTCCATTCAGGATCGCCTGCACGTTGAGTTCTTTGCCGATGGTCTTCGGATCGGTCTCTTTGCCTTTGTAACGAAAGACCGACGAACGCGGCTTGACCTGTAAATTCGGCACTTGAGTCAGACTGCTCATCAGCGTCTCGGTCATTCCGTCCGAGAGATATTCAACATCCGGGTTGCCGCTGTCGTTGACGAACGGCATCACGGCGATAGACTCGATCTGCTTTGAATTTGCCGGTGCGAAATAACGGTAGCCGAAAAATCCGCCGACTAAAAGCAATACGGCAATACCGACAACTGCCAAACGCTTCGCGCGCTGCCTACCGCCAACTTTCCCCTGCGGCTTTGCCGCTCTATTTTCGGAAAGGCTTTGCCTTTCCGAAAGGCCACCAGAATTTTGAGGCTCCGCCTCTATTCCGCTAGGAAATATTGCGGTCTGGTCGGTCGTATGGATTTGCGCGCGAGTCGGAGCCTCGCCGGGCGGCGGCGTGATATCAAGGATCGCTGTCGCTGGTTCATCCATCGAGGCCGGGCCAAAGAGCAACTCGGAGCCGTCATCGAGACAAAAGCTCATCGAATCGTCGTTATAATTTCTACCGCAGTCAGGGCATCGTTTCATAAGCTATTCGGGCAATCCCATTCTTTTTATCAAGTCCTTAAATCGAGGGTCGCTGCGAAGCGACACGAACGGAAATTCCATTCGCAGTTCCTGCGTCGATGTATTGCGGCTCTGAAAGTCCTTTTCAAGCCACTCGAAGACCTTATCGTTCTCGCCAAGCCCCGCATAAACGACGGCGACATCACGGCCGTCTGCTTCGCCTTTTGAATATTTACCCTCGATCTCTCGTGCAATGGCAAATGCCTCGCTGCGGTTGCCAATTGAGCCCTGAACAAACCCGAGGACCTTGAGCGTGACGGCTGAATCATCTAGAGATTTAGCCGCTTTCCGGGCATTGGCCAACGCCTCTTCTTTTTGGCCCAA
>JAYUDV010000094.1:0-5861 GCA_043739565.1 Chloracidobacterium sp. | reverse complement strand
CCGCTGCGGAACGGTATTACAACAAGACGGGCATGCGTGTTTCGCTGGCTGATTCAAAGGCAAAACTACCCGGCTGTGCCGCCGCCACCGCTTCAACGGCTTGTGGCGTAAGGCTCGACGGCGACAGCGGTGGTCAGACTATCGGAACTATTTCGGGAGTCCGCGGCTACGTTCCGCGAGCGATGGCAGGAAGTCCCGCGTATCAGGCGAGTCCCGTAAACGGCGCCCGATTTTACCTTGGAATCGCGAACCGTGAACTTTGGATTAAGGTCGAAACCGTTATATACAACCCAACTACCGAGGTTTACGACACCAGCGACGTTACGCAAGATATCTTGTCCCTCGGCGTGACCGATGCGACCCCGCCTAGTACTATTCTCCCTGTGTCGGTCTTTACGTGGAACGACCCTGCCTACATCGGCAATGATGCCCGCTCCGTAATAAAACTTCAGAGATTTTTGATGCCGGGGGCATCGATTCCGAATACGACTGGAGCGACAGGAACGGGGACCTACATCTCGAATTTTACCGACGGCGTAAATAACATACCGTATAACTATGTCGTTGCCCGCACCGTGTCGAGTGGAAACTGCTCAACAGGCACTGGTGGCGGAGTGGTTAATGGTGGATCCTATACAAATAATAGCTTTTCGTTCACCGGTGACAATCGAGCCGCTCTAAGAATGGCCACGATCAACGGGGCAACTAAGCAGTGTTTAGCACCGTTTCCGATCAACATGTTCGACACCCGCGAAGGTCTTTATAACGATACTACGTCAGTTTTTGACCCGTTGGCCGTGTCTCCGACGGGATACGGGGCCAATGTGCCGTGGGCCGGTGTAATGAGTATGGTCGACATTGATGTTAACAATCTACGGTCGTTTCTCAACGGCACATGGGATACGAGTATGCCGACGGGAACGCCATACTACACAGCGACGGGGCACGTACTTCGCGGAAACGATATTCCCCAACCGACCAACGTCGCGCCCAAATCTGGCGGTTGGGTTTTCTATGTTTCAGACCGCCGCGGCGATTTCGATTTTGACGGCGAATACGATATGGAGGACGTTTACGGCAACAACGACGGCATATTACAGGTCGGCGAAGACATCAACAAGAACGGCACCCTCCAAAGTGATTTTACCAACGAAGCACCAAGGTATACCGGTGCGGGCAGCAATGTATCGCCCGATATTGCCGCACTCTTTGAGCATAAATATTACCGTCGCGGTGTACGTGTTATAAACGGCCAGATCATTCCAGGAATATACGACACTACTACACCCACAAACACAATAGGTTTTACTGTTGCGTCCGAAAACGGCGTATATGTAAAGGGAGACTACAACGCAACCGGTATCGCATCGGTCGGAACGCCGACGCCTTCGACGGATTACATACCGCTAAGTACCAGTTCAGGCGACATTCCCGCGTCGATCGCGTCTGACGCCGTGATCGTTCTCTCTAACGCTTGGCAAGATTCGGTCAGTTTCAGTTCGCCCTTCAATCTCGGCGGCCGACCAGCAACCGAAACTTTTGTGCGTTTCGGGATGCTCTCGGGTGATACATTAACGAGTCTAAACACGACACCAAATCAAGGCGGCGGAGATCTGAAAATGAACGGCGGTGTTCACAATTTCAAAAGGTTTCTCGAAAATTGGGGCGGCACTCGCCTCAACTACAGTGGATCGCTGATCAATCTCTTTAACTCGCATAACAACAATGCGCCGTTCAAATGCTGTAACCATGTTTACAGCCCGCCAAATCGCAATTGGGTCTTCGATGCGACGTTCCTCGATGTCAACCGTCTGCCACCGGGAACGCCGTATTTCCAGTACGTGCAGACCACCGGATTTCAACGAACGAACGACTAATGCGTAATCTCACGTTCTCCTATTTGATGCTGGCCGCGTTCTAACGGACGCGGCCTTTATCTCTGTGTCGATCCGGAAATCGCCTGCGGTAAGGCTCGTCATCTAAATGTTTCAGCATTTCCCATATTTACTTAAAGTGGGACAAAAGGTGGGACCGGCTAAACATTGTCCCTATGTGGCTTAAACGCTTTTGCCCCGCGTCCCGCTAAATAAAATAATGCCTTTTGCCTTCATTTTTTTTCAAGACTAGGCAGGCATGAAAATTTTCAAATATCGAGGCTTTTTTGCGTTTGATGCAAGCCATGAACCTAAAAATGTATCATAAATGCAACACTGATGCAAATATAAATATGGGTCGGCAGCTTCCTATGCTTTGGGTGTGCGGACTGTCTTCGTGTTCGATATTAAACGCCAAACTGGGACAGGTGATAATTCAAATGTTTCTAAAACATATTGTTCCGATTGATTCGTTTTCCGAACTTACTGATTGTATTATCGTATTTCCAACTAAGGATAATTGTGCCGAACAGCGCGGCCTTTAACGATGAAAGAGCTATCGCTTATTAACTGCCGCCTCGACCGGCGATACGACCTGTCCAGACAGCTTGGGCGCGGCAGCTATGCCGAGATATATCTGGGACGCGATTCGCTGGCGTCGCCTCAGTCACCTCACAGCAGCGTCGTGATCAAAGCCCTGAATGTATTTTTGCAGGATGATCTCGATGCGGACCTCGAGCGAACGCTGGTTGAAAATTTTCAAAACGAAGCGGTGGCTCTCGACCGGGTCCGGCATCCAAATATCATCAGCCGCATCGGCCACGGAACGGCCCGCGACCTTCGCGGCACGGTGTTTCACTACCTTGTTCTCGAATACCTAGCCGGCGGCGATTTGCAGAGCCTGCTCCGAAAACAGAAGGTCCTATTAAAACAGGCCCTCGGCTACGTCGAGCAAATATGTGCCGGTCTGGGCCATGCCCATGAGCGCGGCATAATCCATCGCGATATTAAGCCGCAAAACCTATTGTTGACTGCTGATCGCTCAACCATAAAGATCGCGGATTTTGGCGTCGCGCGCATAAATTTGTCCGATTCACCGATCACGCGCGTCGGTACCAATATCTATGCGCCGCCCGAGCACAGCCCGATGTATGCAGGGCAGACGGGCACGCTGGCATTTTCCAAACTCACGCCGGCGGCTGATATTTATTCGCTTGCGAAATCGGTGTACACGCTTATTACGGGCGAATCGCCGCGAGCCTACGCACACGAGGCGATAACCGCGATGCCCGATTCGGTTGTGCATGAGGAATGGGCAGTCGATCTTCTGCGAGTTCTCCAGAAGGCTACAAATGCCGATTCGCGAGAACGCCATCAGAATGTCGAGGAATTCTGGGCGGATCTCGCTGGGGTTCGCCAGATGGATTCGGACGGTGAGTTTAGCACTGTTCTAAAATCGAGCGATGATGTTCCACAGCCGCACATTTCCAGGGGTTACTCGCCGATCGCTCCCGAGCTGCCGAATTTCGAAATAATAGCCGAAACACCCGAAAATTTATCGAAATTGCCGACAGCGTTTGTTGCGCCGGCCTTAAAATTTCCCGCGCCGGAACGAGCGGTTTTGGCAAATGTGGAAGCGGGGAAGTTGGACGCGGCCAGAGCGGTAAATAATGTTTCGCCGCCCGTGACCGAGGTCATAGTCGTGAGTCCGCAAAAAAAACGAAAGAGATTTCGCCGCATGGCCGCCTTTCTGGTGGTCTTGGTAATTTTTACCGGCATTCTTTACGGGACGGCCCACTACATGCGTGGATTGGGTATCTTGCCGGAGATCAGAAACCCGTTCAGGGACCAAACCGGCGTCGCGAACACCGACATATATCTACGACCATCGCCAAATACAGACAACGACTCGATCGGCCTGGTCACAAAAAACTCGAAACTGCGAATTGTAAATTCTAAAAATAACTGGTATCAAGTTGATGTTATTGAACAAGGCCGCGTACGTCCGGTCGCCGCGAACGCGAATGCGACCCGCGGCTGGCTAAATGGAAAATATGTCGATGTCAATGAAAACTAAAACTGGTGAGGTGACCACAGCTTGAGCATTCTGGAAAAAGTCAGACGTTGGATAGATGGTGACGCAAGCGAGGGCGTACTGGAGGAAGCGGCGCGCGACGCCCAGATCAAACCGCGCAGCAAAGCCGAAGGATTTATTGTCAAGATCGCCCGCGAAGTCGAGACCGTGATGCAGAATGAAATGGTCCCGCTGCCACAGGGAACTACGATCATCCCCAGCGAATACACGATATTCTTAAGCGGTGATGACGACAAAGAGTGGCAGGGCGTTAAACGCAAGGGTCTGGAGCAGGGCTTGTATCATATACTGGCCGAGCGAGCGAAAGAGCTTGCCGGAAAGAGAAAACTCGAAACCAAATCATTTATTATCGAGCTCAGGATCGACGGCACGCTGGCAAAAGGTGACGTACGCGTCCAACATAGCTGGGAGGAATCCGGAAGTAATAAGACGGGTGTCCTTGCACGGCCAAAATCGCTGCCTGCTATTCCGGCGGCCCAAAAGGCCTCATTGCCGCTGACCGATCCGAATCTAAAAGCCCGAACGGGGCGGTCTGACGAATTTAAGCATCCGGTTCAGACGCCGCCTGCTTTTACTAACGCTAATATTCAGCAAGCAGTGCCAATACGGGCTGAAGAAACAGAAGAGATGACTCGCGTTAAATCGCGAATGACCGAGCTATACAAGCTCGAGGTCTGGCGCGGCGGCGTTCGGCAAAATGTCGTTCCCATCTACCAAAACGAAATCGTGATCGGGCGCGGGTCAAAATCCAAACCGGTGGACATATCCCTCGCGGGCGATGTCGAGATCAGCCGTCGGCATTTAACGCTGGTTACGGACGGAATAGGTCATTTTTGGGCGGTGAACGAAGGCAAAAACGCCGCCGCCGTAAATAATTATGAGCTGCCCGCCGGCCAGCGTGTCGCGTTGACGCCCGGCGTTCCGCTAAATATTTGCAGTTACATGCTTCGGATCCAGCCAGGTTAGCTGACCGCGAGTTTTGGTAAACCCAGATCAGCGTCAAACGGAAATTTTCTGCTTGCAACGAGATCGATCAATTCTGTCAAACCCTCTAACGCATTGCTGCAAACATTCGCCGGGTAACTGAGTTGGTCGACGTTTTCCGCAAATTCATTCATATCGAGGACCACGTGACGACCGTCGGGCCATACAACCACGTCGATATCTAAATCGATATATTCCAAAACGCCGTTTTGAAATCTCGACGGCATACTGACGTTGCAGTAGTAGTTTCGCAGCGACCCGTCAGATTCAAGAAATCGAAAAATGTTATACCAGCGGTCGAGCCAATAATACTCGTGCGAGATGGTGCCACGCGGGATAAATCCGAGATCGGGGTGATCGACGTCACTGTCAAATTCGCCCGCAAAAATTAGCAGCGAGCCATCCTGATCGACCAAATCAACTTGCCAGGTTCGCCGGATAGTCTGGTCATACTTGAGAGAATTGATCGTAACCGGTTGGCCTGACATTAGTTATCCGTTCTATTCCGCGTCCGTCCGAACAACCAATACCGAGCAGTGGGCGTGGTGTACGACCGAGTCCGAAACGGACCCAAGCAGCAGCCGTTCCCAGCGTTTGTAACCGTGCGAGCCGATAATTATCAGGTCGGCGTGCATCTCCTCAGCAGTTTCTACAATGCGGCTGTCGGGCGAGCCGAAAAGGATATCACTGCTTAATGAGACGTTTGCACCGCCAAACGAACCGCGAATGCGGTCGCTTGTACTCTCAATAACCTTAGAGGCGTTTTCGCGGGCGGCATTTTCGAGCGCCGTCGTGTCAGGTAGATACCCGCCATAGATATCGAGCGCAAGCGGCAGAGCCATGTCTACAACCGTTATAAATTTAACGGCGTCGCCGTCCGCCAATTTGAGCTTGCCGAGCATCTCGAC
>JAYUDV010000093.1:0-5865 GCA_043739565.1 Chloracidobacterium sp. | reverse complement strand
CGCCAGATCAACATCTTGCGTGACATCTACGACGAAAAGATCACCAAGCTCAAGCAGGGCGACGAATTGCCGCCGGGCGTGATCAAGATGGTCAAGGTTTTTGTCGCGATGAAGCGCAAACTGAGCGTCGGCGACAAAATGGCCGGACGCCATGGTAATAAGGGCGTCATCGCCCGCATCCTGCCGGAAGAGGATATGCCGTATTTGCCGGACGGAACGCCGGTCGAGATCGTGCTCAATCCGCTCGGTGTTCCTTCGCGAATGAACGTAGGCCAAATTCTGGAGACGCACCTCGGCTGGGCCGCACGCGTTTTGGGACTTCACTTTGCGACGCCGGTTTTTGACGGTGCGAGCGAAGAGGAGATCAAGGGCTACATTACCCAGGCTAATCAGAAGTACGACGAACTCGGCATTCCGGCGTCAGTCGGCCCGTCAGGTAAAACCAGGCTCTATGACGGCATGACGGGCGAACAGTTCGAGCAAAAGGTGTGCGTTGGGTACATCTATATGCTCAAGCTGTCGCACCTTGTGGACGATAAGATCCACGCCCGCTCAATCGGCCCGTACTCGCTTATCACGCAGCAGCCGTTGGGTGGCAAGGCTCAGTTTGGCGGACAGCGTTTCGGCGAAATGGAAGTTTGGGCACTTGAGGCCTACGGTGCGGCCCACATCCTACAGGAATTGCTTACATGCAAATCGGATGATGTGGCCGGCCGGTCGAAGATCTACGAGACGATCGTCAAGGGCGTTTCGAATTTCGAGCCGGGAATTCCGGAATCGTTCAACGTGCTGGTGCGCGAGCTGCAATCGCTTTGCCTCGATGTCGAGCTCATCCAGGAAGATGAGATCGACCCCGAGGAAGTGCTGGCCGGCGTCGATGCAATTGTAGGAACGGACTAAGTAGTCGCGAGTTCATTGAGTTCATTGAGTTCGTTGAGAAAAACTTCTCAATAGACTCAACAAACTCAACGAACTCTACAAACTCTTTTGGAGAAATATGTTTCGATTTAATAACGACAACAAGACACAATTGACCACAAATTACGAAGCGATCCGCATTTCGCTGGCGTCGCCCGAAAAGATACGTTCGTGGTCGCACGGCGAGGTCACCAAGCCCGAGACGATCAATTACCGGACATTCAAACCGGAGCGCGACGGCCTGTTTTGTGCCCGTATTTTTGGTCCCGTTTCGGATTGGGAATGCCTGTGCGGAAAGTATAAGCGGATGAAACACCGCGGCGTCATCTGCGA
Source organism: Chloracidobacterium sp. (assembly GCA_043739565.1). GTDB lineage: Bacteria > Acidobacteriota > Blastocatellia > Pyrinomonadales > Pyrinomonadaceae > OLB17. The sequence continues at coordinate 4,614 of JAYUDV010000093.1, read as the reverse complement.
CAAATGCGGCGTCGAGGTCACGCAAAGTAAGGTTCGCCGTGAACGGCTCGGTCATATCGAGCTTGCCTCGCCCTGTTCGCATGTGTGGTTCTTTAAAGGATTGCCGTCGCGTATCGGCCATCTGCTCGACATTACATTGCGCGATTTGGAGAAGATTCTCTATTTCGAAACCTACATCGTCATCGACGAGGGCGACGTGCCCGATCTAAAGCAAAAAGATCTGCTTACGGACGAGCGATTTCGCGAGCTGACCCGCGATTATCCGAATCAGTTCGTCGCTAAAATGGGTGCCGAGGCGATCAAGGACCTGCTCCAGCAGATCAATATTGCCGAGCTTGTAGAGGAACTGCGTGGCAAGATGCGTGAGGAAACTTCGCAGCAGAAAAAACTCAAATATTCCAAGCGGTTAAAGGTCTCGAACTCGTTTCTGCGTTCGGGCAATAACCCGATGTGGATGATCCTCGACGTCATCCCGGTCATTCCGCCGGAGCTTCGCCCGCTCGTGCCGCTCGATGGCGGTCGCTTTGCGACCTCGGATCTTAATGATCTCTATCGCCGCGTGATAAATCGTAACAATCGTTTGAAAAAGCTTATCGAGCTGCACGCTCCTGAGGTAATCGTTCGAAACGAAAAGCGCATGTTGCAGGAGGCGGTCGATGCTCTCTTTGATAACGGCCGACGCGGTCGCGTACTTCGGGGTGCTAATAACCGTCCGCTCAAATCGCTCTCGGGAACGCTCAAGGGCAAACAGGGGCGTTTTCGTCAAAATCTGCTTGGAAAACGTGTCGATTATTCCGGACGTTCGGTTATCGTCGTCGGTCCGGAATTGAAACTTCATCAGTGCGGTCTGCCGAAGAAAATGGCTTTGGAACTCTTTAAGCCGTTTATCTACAACAAATTAGAAAAAGATGCTCACGCGGCCACGATCAAACAGGCCCGTGAAATGGTCGAGCGTCAGGAGCCGATCGTCTGGGACATTCTCGAAGACGTGATCCGCGAGCACCCCGTTTTGCTAAACCGTGCGCCCACGCTTCACCGGCTTGGAATTCAGGCTTTTGAGCCTGTTCTGGTTGAGGGCAAGGCCATTAAGATCCATCCGCTCGTTTGCTCGGCCTTCAATGCCGATTTCGATGGTGACCAAATGGCGGTGCATATTCCGCTTTCGCCCGAAGCTCAGATCGAGGCAAGCGTTTTAATGCTCGCCTCGAACAATCTGCTCAGCCCGGCGAGCGGCCAGCCGATCGCGGTTCCGTCGCAGGACATCGTTCTCGGATGTTATTACCTGACTCTGGCGCGCGACGAAATGAAAGGTGACAACAAGGCGTTTGCTAGTATCGACGATGTCATACTCGCCCTCGATGCGGGATTTGTCGAAACGCAGACAAAGATCCGGCTGCGGTGGAAAGGCGATCTGATCGACCTGACGATGGAGCATAACAATCAGGATGTGATGCGCGGGACGATCCGTGAGGGCATCGATCAGGTGATAGACACCACCGTCGGGCGTGCAATCTTTAATGAGCGCTTAACGCGTGACGGATTACCATATGTAAACGGCGTTCTGAAAAAGAAAGGCTTGCAGTCGCTCGTTACATTTTGTCATCTTAAGCTCGGACACGATCAAACGGTAGTGATGCTCGACGATATAAAGGCGATGGGCTTTCTCTATGCGACGCTCGCTGGGGTGTCGATCGGTATCGACGATATGGTTACGCCGCCGAGTAAAAAGGGAATTATCGAAAAGGCGTTAAAGGAAGTCGAAAAACTCCGCAAACAGTATGAAGATGCGACGATGACCGACCTCGAGCGGACCAACAAGGTTACCGCCATCTGGTCGGACGTAACGGATCACGTGGCGAAAGAAATGTTCAAGGCGATGCACACCCGTGAAAAGGAACGCAAGGAATTGAATCCGATCTTGGTGATGGCCGATTCCGGTGCTCGTGGTTCGGACGCCCAGATTCGCCAGCTTGCCGGTATGCGAGGCCTGATGGCCAAGCCGTCGGGCGAGATCATCGAAAATCCGATCCTCGCGAATTTCCGCGAAGGCCTTGACGTTTTGCAGTACTTTATTTCGACGCACGGTGCGCGTAAGGGTTTGGCCGATACGGCGCTAAAAACGGCCGATTCGGGTTATTTAACGCGGCGTCTCGTCGATGTTGCTCAGGATGTGATCGTCTCGGAAGAAGATTGCGGAACGATGCGCGGCATCTGGGCCGAAGCAATCATTCGTAATGGTGAAGAGGTCGAATCTTTGCGTGACCGCATCGTTGGCTGTACATCGCTTGACGACATTGTCGATCCGGTTGACGGAACGGTGATGGTAACGGCAAATACAGAGATTGATGAAGATCTCGGGTCCAATGTTCAGTTATCGGGACTGCAAACCGTGCGAATTCGCTCAGCTCTGACCTGCGAGTCGCGACGCGGCATTTGCGTTAAGTGTTACGGCCGTAATCTTGCTACCGGCAACACGGTCGAGATCGGCGAGGCGGTAGGCGTTATCGCGGCACAGTCGATCGGCGAGCCGGGCACGCAGTTGACGATGCGAACATTCCACGTCGGCGGCACAGCCCGTTTCGAGCAGGAAACCAAACACGTTGCGGCGATGGACGGTACCGTTCGCTATCTCGGTGATCTTAAGGTCATCAAAAACCGTAACGGCGAAATGGTCTCAATGCGTCGCCAATCGGAGCTCGCTCTGGTTGACGAACGCGGTCGTGAGGTGGCTCATTACAAGGTGGTTTACGGCGCCGATGTCCACGTTAAGGATGGCCAAAAGGTAAAAGAGGACGATGTGCTTGTCACATGGGACCCGTTTACAAACGCGATCCTTACCGAGGTCAAGGGTGCGGTTAAATACCAGGACCTGAAGGAAGGTAAAACAGTCGAAGAAGAGATCGATAAGGTTACCGGTCAAAAGCGGCTGGTGGTCAAGGATTCGGATGAGAAAAATCAGCCGCGTCTCGAGATCCGCAGCGGAAACAAGATCCAGAAAACCTATCAAATGCCAATCCGCGCTAACCTCCTTGTCGAAGACGGACAAGAGGTTGAGCCGGGCGACGTGATCGCCAAGATCCCGCGTGAAACCACCAAGACAAAGGATATCGTCGGTGGTCTGCCGCGTGTCGTCGAGCTTTTCGAAGCCCGCCGTCCGGGCGAGACCGCGATGATGTCCGAGATCAACGGTACGGTCAAATTCGGCCCGATCTCAAAGGGTAAACGCAAAATCATCGTCACCGGCGACGATGGCAGCGAACGCGAATACGACATTCCGCGTGGTACGCATATTAACGTGCAGGAAGACGACCGCGTCCGCTCCGGCGAGCCGCTCATGGACGGGCCGCTTAACCCGCACGACATTCTGCGTGTCCTCGGTATGCAGGCGCTCCAGAATTATCTGGTCAATGAGATCCAGGAGGTCTATCGTCTGCAGGGCGTTAACATCAACGATAAACACATTGAGGTGATCGTTCGCCAGATGCTGCGTTGGGTCAAGATCAAGGAAGTCGGCGATACCGAATTCCTGCTTGAGGAACAAGTCGACCGTTTTCGCTACGAAGATGAAAACCGGCGTGTCGCAGATGAAGACGGCAAAACGTCCGTCGGTGAACCGCTCTTGTTGGGAATCACGAAGGCGTCGCTCTCGACGGATTCGTTTATCTCGGCGGCCAGCTTCCAGGAGACAACTCGCGTGCTGACCGAGGCCGCAATTTCGGGACGCATCGACTATCTTCGCGGCTTAAAAGAAAACGTCATTATGGGACGTCTCATTCCGGCGGGAACCGGTATGAAATATTACCGCAATGTGCGTGTCGCCTACGACCCCACCGAAAACCGGAAACAGGAGGACGAATTCGACGAGATGGGCGACTACATCCGCGGCGGCATCGATCTGCCGGTGCAGGCGCCGATGCCCGAGGTTGAAGACGTTGATTTTGACGATGATATCGATGACGTGGACGAGCTCGCCGGAGACGAGAGCGTTGAGGTATTCGACATCGACGAGGCAATGAAGATCGACGTCGAGGACGATGAACTCTAGTCGAACAATGCAGAAGCCCGCACGTAAGTAAGGGCGTAACACTCTAGTAGCATAAGTAAGGGCGAAAAAAGGCCGGAAGATCAAACTCCCGGCCTTTTTTCTTTCTGTGATTTCCGTGGTTGTTTTTTATCGATAACCCCGGAAAAGCACGGAACGAGATGAAAATGATCGACTACCAGATCTCGCATACCTTCTGGCGGATCATTTTGGCTCCGGTTTTGCAACCCCAGGCTTTGGCAAATGTCGGCATGTTTGACAGAGGTCCGTTGACACGCCATTTGGCTGTAGAGTGAGGATCGCCGAGTACTTGGCCGCGTTCAGCCTCCGGCGTGGATTTAGCGGCCCAGACCTGTGCCCAACCGAGAAAGAAACGCTGTTCAGGCGTAAATCCATCGATGTTCGCCGGACGTGTTTTTCCTTCAAGAGATTTCATAAACGCATCGTACGAGACGGTCAACCCGGCAAAATCACCGATATTTTCGCCCAGCGTCAAACGGCCGTTGATGAATAGATTGGGCTGCACTTCGTAGCCGCTGAATTGGTCGGCTACGCAGGTTGCCCTCTCTTCA
>JAYUDV010000092.1:0-35096 GCA_043739565.1 Chloracidobacterium sp. | reverse complement strand
ACTTGCTCGATTTTGTATCCGGGATTTTGGAATTTGGATGCAAACAATCCAAAATCTAAAATCTAAAATCCAAAATCGCGCTCACAGTGACGCGATCGCGCAGGATTTTCACCTGCTTTCCCTGTTCGGCCGCCTCGTGAAAAGACGGCACCTCGCTTGTCTTAATTGTAAAAGATCAAGTGGCAGATTATGTCCTTTCCACCCGCCAAAGTCAATTTCCCAAGCGCCCCACCTTACGAAGGCGGGGTGGATGCCCTTGCTATTCGGGGCAGAGGGGTGGCTCTTTCTGCTTCGGCTCATCCCGCCGTCTCCGCGTCCTCCCAACTTCCGTGCGGCCTTTCTGTATGAAAACGTACAGACTGGCGAAGGTCGCGGGCGTAGTATCGGGGCAGGAGATAAATATGAACAACGAACACGATCCGCAGACCAGTGCGCCAAAGGATCCGGTGACCCATCCGGATGTGCCGGACACGCCGCACCCGGCCGAGCCTGAGGGAGCACCCGATCCGCCGCCCGCATCGCCCGATGAGCCGAACCCGTATCCGGTGGAAGATCCGATACCCGGTTCGGACCCCGATACGGAGCCCGTACCAGTTGACGAGCCGCCGCCGGAATTCCCCGACGGTGTGCCGAACGGGGCGTTTTGAGAAGCAGTCAGCAGTCAGTAGACGTTAATAAATAGTCAATGCGTGAGCAATCGGCTTCAGCGACAAGAACTTTCTCCCAGTCGAAAACGTATGGCACGGTAACTCTATGTATTGCCCATCATGCGGTAACAAAGTCAGCCCGGGTTTGAGCTACTGCAACCAGTGCGGCGCGAGGCTCACGGCGGCTGAGGACAGGAGAGTGATTCCCGCGTCAAGCTTTAACCTGTTAGTCGGCGCCGTGATCGGGATTCCTTTTGTCGGTCTGGCCATGATCTTCGTGCTGATAACCGCGTTAAAGAACGGAATGGGATTTCGCGACGATTTCATCTTCGGGATGATCTTTCTCACGTTTATTTTGCTGGCGATCGCGGAGATCGGGTGCTTCGTCATGCTGCTCACCCGCTCAAAAGGGCCAAAGGCCGTAAAATCCGTCGCCGGGAATGACGCCCGCGACCTGTCCGGCGCCGCAGCGCGGGCCCTTGGCAGCCCGACATACGAACCGATGCCCGTGGGCAGCGTCACCGACCACACAACGCGCACTCTCGATCCTGCATATCGCCCGCAACCGGACCCGGATAAAGAATAAAAAACCCCGGGGGGGGTCTTCGCATCTCCGCCTTTCCGTCCAGCCCACCCACCCAAACCGAGGCTCCGCCTCCGCTCTTTGCCGCGTTAGCGGCAACTGAAGGTAGCCGTGCGGTTTCAACCCACGGTCGTCTGGTGTAGAATTATCCGCGTCGCGTTAGCGACGATTGAAATGTTTTCGGGCTTCGCCCCCCGCTGTGCGGAAACGGCTACGCCTTTCCGGCCCGCCACCTACCCCACCGAGGCTATGCCTCCGCTTTCATGTTCAGTGTCAATAATGTATAAATGATGCAATCTGATTTCCCAAATGATTGACCGCATCGAAGAAATAAAAAATTACCGCGAGAAGGTGTCCAAAGCCAGTGTTGAGGCGACGAAACGCGAGGCTTTCAAAGATCTTCTCAACCGGCTCTTTGCTAATAATCCGGAAACTAAAACAATAATTGATGTCATAACAAGCGGTGCGGAAAAGAAGATCTTAAATATTCCGCGTAAGGATAAGATTCATCGAGGAGCGGCTGACCAACTCTATAATAAGATAATCATTGAGTTTGAAAACAGCCTGAAAGGAAAATGGCTTGAACACGCGAAGGAGCAGCTTGCAGGGTACCTCCTGGGCCAGTATAGGTCGGGTCACGGCTCAAACTACACATTGATTGCTTCTGATTTGATCGAGTGGAAAGTCTTTTCGGTAGAAATCTCTTCCCTAGAAAGGCTTAGTGAACTTCGTGAAGACGAGGTCGAACTGAAAGAAATCAAAACTTCATCCTTCACCGTCAAAGACGACAATGCCGATGAGTTTTATTACTGGATCGACCGCTTTCTTTTTAAAGAAGAAAAGTTAAAACCGACGTTGCGAGGAATCGAAGAAGACTTTGGAAATCAGAGTCTTGTTTTTCGCGAATCGTATCTCGAAATGCAGGAGCATTTCGAAAAGGTCAAAGATTCGGGCGAGGTTCAGGTTGCGTTTGAGCAATGGAAAAAGACTCTAAGCATTGCTTATGACAGCTTTAACGACTCGTCGAATAATTTCCTGATCCACACCTACTTGAGTGTTTTCTCAAAGATGCTGGCCTACGCGGTCGTTGCAAATGACGACTATATCGACGACGCCGAGATGCAGGCGATCATAGACGGTTCGATATTCCATAAACTGAATATCAGCAATTTTGTCGAGAATGATTTCTTTTCATGGATCAGGACCGACGAAAGCTATCGGGCGTTAAAGAATATCTTTCGCCGGATCGCACAGGAATTATCAACATTCGATTTCCGCGAGGTTGACGAAGATATTCTAAAGGGCGTTTACCAGGAATTGATCGATCTCGATACACGGCAGAAACTTGGTGAGTACTACACGCCAGATTGGTTATGCGAGCGTATTGTTTCCGAATTTGAATTCACCCCGACAGACAAAATTCTCGACCCGGCCTGCGGCAGCGGTTCCTTTCTCCGTGCCGTTATCGATAAGCTAAAACGCGATCTGCCAAAGGCAAAGATCGAAGACATCAACGAACAGGTTCACGGCATAGACATTCACCCGCTTTCCGTGCAGATCGCAAAAACTACCATACTTTTAGCGTTGGGTAACAAAGTGCGATATGCAAATAGGCCGATCCACTTGAATGTCATTTTGGCCAATACATTGCTTACGCCAAAGGGTGTTGCGACGTTGTTCTCTAATCAATTCAACATGGAAATTGATAAAGAGCAGTTGTCTCTGGACACGGCGATTTTTGAGGATGGAAAACTGTTTGACGTGGCCCTTGACCTAAGCGAGGAACTCGCTGAACAGACGGAAAACCAAACTGCGGTCAAACTCGAGGCCTTCACCAATAGTCTCAAAAATCATTACAAGGATGGAGATGTAAGACCAGAGGTCGCGGAAGACTTTTATCGCATTTATCAGGGTCTAAAAACTGTAAAAGAAGCCGGTCGTGATAGCATTTGGAAGTTTATCGTCCAAAATCTTTATAAACCTTATTTCCTCGCCGAAAAATTTGATTTTATCTTTGGTAATCCGCCGTGGTTTGCATACAGTTCGATCCGAAACGAAGCATACCAGGATACGCTGGACGCATTGGCAAAGGATTATGAGGTTAAGCCCGCTAAAGCGGCAAATTATCCGCACCTTGAGATCGCCGCGATATTTCTGGCATATTGCAGCAGTTACTTTTTGAAGGATGGCGGCAGGATTGGCTTTGTGTTGCCACGATCTTTCTTTAGTGCCGATCATCACGACAATACGCGAAAGGGCGAAGCCGAAGGCTTTCGGCTCTCGAAGATTTGGGATTTGGACAGAGTTTCGCCCCTTTTCCGTGTGCCGACCTGTGTTTTATTTGCCGAAAAAGCGGAGAAAGTGACCGGGGATAAACGCGCAAAACAGAAACAGGACAATTTCGACAGCTACACAAGCAATGGCATTCCGGGAATCGAATTCTCCGGTCATCTGTCGGCGCATAATTGCAACTGGGGTTATGCAGAAGACCTTTTAACCGAACAAAGCGAAACATATTTCTATTCGCGGCAGGGTAATTCGTCAGCTTTCAGTAAACGAAAAACAGTCGCGCAAGGAGATAACCCTTATAAGAAACTTTTTAAACAGGGAGCAACAATCGTTCCGCGCACCTTCTATTTTGTGGAATTAAATCAGGAAGAACCGCCGGACTATAAAGACAGGATAATCAATATTAAGACTGACGAAGTTGTATTGGTTGACGCAAAACCACCATGGAAAAACTTCACGTTTTCGGATCGCATCGAAAGCCGATTTCTCTTCCGCACGGCCCTTTCGAAAAGTATTTTGCCGTTCGTTCTCTATGAACCGAATTTTATAGTTTTGCCCCTATCAGTAAAAACGGACAGCTTCGGACTAAAGGCATTAAAACTCAATTCTTCGGAGGAGTTGCGGGATGAAGGGTTTTTGAACGCTTCGCGTTGGTTTGGAAAAACGGAATCGCTTTGGAATAAACACAAAACCGAAAAATCGAAAGACATGTCGGCTAATAACCGATTGAATTTTCAATACGGCATTGTAGAACAAAATCTTAACGACAAATATCTAGTCCTTTACAATTCGTCCGCCAAAGACGCCAATGCCACCATCGTTAAGCGCGATGAAATGGATTTCGAGTTTATTGTTGAAAGCGTGACCTACGTTTTTTCCACTTCTAATCTTAAAGAGGCGTACTATTTGACGGCAATTCTCAACTCCGCCGCACCGAACAAAATGATGAAGGATTATCAGGCTCGCGGTTTATACGGTGCGAGACACGTTCACAAGAAAATCCTCGACATCTATTATCCCCGCTTCGACAAAAGTGATGCGACACATTTACAGCTTGCGGAACTAAGCAAGGCCGCTCACACAAAAACCTCCGCATTCCTCGCGTCAAACCCGCCGCAACACGACCTAACGCCAATGCGTCTCGGCAGACTCCGCCTCGACATCAAAAAACACTTAACCAGCGAAATGCGCGAAATCGACGCACTGGTCGAACAACTAATCGGCTAACAAAGGCTTACTGATGCAACTAGATACATTTCAAAAAGTCACCCACGATGGCGGGGTTTTCGAGACTAACGTCAGGAGGCTTATTGCAATCTGCGGCCAACATCTGCGTTGGCGAAAGGACCTTAGCGGTATTGATCTTGACATGCTAAGAGACGCGCAACTTGCGTGGACTGTCGAAAAGGATGCGAAATCGTTTTGGGATGTTAAATGGAAAGAAACCCCGCTCCTTGGTGATTTAGAAGAACGGGAAGAACCTTGTCTGGAATATGAATCCGATATTTTCTGGGACCTCTATCGGCGAATCGCCGACGAATTCGAGCGCCATTTTAACGTTGTCGAACTTGATGGTATACCTTTCTCCCATAAATCGTATTTCAATCAATTCGCACGGGATGTTTGGACAAGTTATTTCGAAAAGGAGATTTGGGCAGTCTTAGATTTCGACAGACAATTTGCCGTGTTAGTCATTAAGGCGGTCACGTACCCGGAAAATTATCTTGAAACGATGAACGCGGTCGATGACATTTTGCGAGAGCGGTATGGCATCAAGTCCGAGGCGTAGCCTCACAGTCTTTTTAGCTAGTCTTATGGAAAGGCTAGTCGTCCCAAGAGTCACGCTCCGTCCGAATGTATTCATCGATCTCGTCAGTGGTTCTAAATATACCGTTGACACGAATCGAGTTTAGAACGTCGAGAGCCGAACGTCGCTTTTTTGAAGAGCGCGAATCGTGTCCCACGTTCTCCATAATTATATCGGCCAGACGCTTTTGGTCATCGACAGGAAGCGGCCTCACAGTTTCACGATAGATCGTTTCGACGTTCGCCATAACACCTAGAAAATAGCACAAGTGTCACACTTTTCATAGAAAAAAGCCCCGCCGATCACCCGGCGAGGCTTTTTCTACTGCCTTCTAACTACTGGCTTCTGACTACTTATTCAGCGATCGCCATTTCTTTATCCTGTTTCTTCTCGCGTTTAATGCCGCCAATTTGAACCAAAGGCTCGGAGGTGATCTGGTTTTTGTCCATGACCATCTGCTGATAGAGCTTGCGCATCATCTGCATTTCTTCGGCGGCGGTTTTGGGGCCTTCCATTTCCGGTTTGTTTGGACGCGAAAGATCGACTTCGTTTAGGTTGAGGTTGTGCGTCGGATCGCTAAGCTCGACCTCTTTGCCGCGGGCAAAGACCTCGTGACGGCCGTGGTCTTTGTACCACTGGGCGACGGTCGCGTTTTGGTGCATGTGCTCGATGATGTTACGCCATCCGATGCCGGTGTTGTAGGCACAAAAGCTTATTTCGCCTTCCTGCGTGCCGTAAGGGATGATGCACATCTCGGTGCGGCGGAAATCGTAGTTGAAGAGATCTTGGAACCACATACCCGCAATAAAGAGGAAGTTCCAAGGGTCCTGACGGCGTTTCTCGATGTCCTCGGCGGTGCGGTCGGCGCCGACCTTGCCGTAGTCTTTGCCCGACAAACCAAAGGATTTATCAAACTTTTTGAGGATGCCGCCGAGCGTCAGGCTGTTTGGCGCGCCGTACGGGTTGTAATTTTTGAGCAGTGCGAGGCCCATCATGATATTTGAAAACCACTTGCCGCGGTTTGTATCGGTGATGTGCTGCATGTCTTTGACGAGGCCCTGAATATAGAGGAATTGCGGCACGGGTGCCATTTCCTTCGTTTCTTTATTGACCATCACAGCCGTGCCGACGCCGCAATTTGGGTGGCAGCCGCAGCTTACCTGGCCCCAATCATTCTCAGGCCCGTGAACCACGTCCGCGAAATCCGCAAACGCTCCCATTAAGGAAAGCGGGAACCAATCGCGCGTCGGCTCAGTAATTCCAACCTGTTTTTGCACGTCGAGTGCGAGATGCGACAGCGTATATCGCTGCTGTAGACGGCGTGCCTCGGTAATATGCTCGTCGCGGCCCGTGAACGACACCGGCTGAAACGCGATGAACGAAATTTTCTTAGGATTCTCAAGTGCAAAGCGGATGATCGTGCCAACCTGATCGTTATTGACGCCATTTACAAGCGTTGTGACCAAGATGATGTCGACGCCAGCTTCGTGCAGGTTGTTGATCGCCCTTAATTTAACATCGAAAAGATTTCCGATCTGGCGGTGCGAGTTGGCATCGTTGCCGATACCGTCAAACTGTAGATAGACAAAACGAAGGCCCGCTTCGGCTGCTTCTCTACAGAATTCCTTGCTCTTCGCAAATTCTATTCCGTTGGTCGCGGCCTGAACCGAGTTGTACCCGACCTTACGTGCATAACGCACCGCATCTAGGAAGTAAGGCGACAGCGTCGGCTCTCCGCCCGAATACTGAACCGACATCTGACGACGCGGCTTGATCTGGATCGCGTTGTCAAGGATCTCGCTGACATCTTCCATGCTTAATTCATGCACAAAACCCACCTGGTTGGCGTCCATAAAACACGGATCGCACATCATGTTGCAGCGATTGGTCAGATCAACCGTCAACACCGCTCCGCGACCGTACTTGATCGTCGATGTGCCGTGATTGTGCAGCTTTTCGTCATTGTGCGACTCGATGTCGCGGCCGGGAAAAAGCGTTTCGATATGCTGGAGGAATTTGGCGTCGATCGCCATCATGTCCTCGATCTTGCCGTGCTGCGGGCATTCCTTGATCATCCAAACTTCACCGTCGCGTTCGATGATCTGCGCCTTGATCTCGCCGATGTTGTCATTCACCAGCGTCGAAACATCGCGCTCACCACTCAAAATCTGCTCACGCGCTTCGATCACACACTGCGGACAAAGCGAATCGGTCGTACGCGGAAATCCAAGCGTCGGCTTGGTCTTCTGCCAAGATTTCAAGATCGGCTTGTCCGACCACTTGGGGATGAATGATGCGTTGGGCTTGAATTGGTTGACTGACTTCACGGCGTTGAAAACGCCAGCGGCGACATACGTCAATCCTTTCTCAAAGTGCTTTACGGGTCTCATAAGGGGGTTTTCTCCAATCAAATGCTGCTTTTGTAGGCCGATCTGCGCTAAAGAGGCAATAGACACAGTCGGCTAAATACCACTAAAGCAGTGGCAATCAGCGTGCCATCTCCCCGCCCAATGTGTTTCGCAACATAACACGTTTATTTACAATAAGTTATCGGTCGTTAGCCACATAATATATCGTATCAAACATAGCGCCATTCTGATACAGCTTAGAGCCAATGCGTCGTGAGGTGCCATATTGATACATCCCAAAATGCCTTGTTGTCGCCGTTTTGCAACGCGGCCGACGCCCGGAGCAAAACCGTAATTTGGAACTTTGCCGTGCTTAACATAATCGCTTAAGATGGTAGGTGCAAAAGTCAGAGACTATGCCGTGATGAATCATAAGGCCTTTAGATTCAATGGTATAATAGGCAAGTGATTAACAACGTCTATAAAACGTTCATATTAAGCATTATATTGATTTGCTACATTAGACTTATCTCGTTATCTTTTGTACATAAAGGGATTATGGGTGTACAGAAAAGACTTTACTATGTGTAATAGGTTATGGTAAATTTTCAAGCACTTCAAGGAGTTCGGCCATTAAGTAGTACATTTGAAGATTCCCGGCGGTTTGGAAATAGTTAGGATTCACGTGGTAAGTAAGGATACTTTTATGTGAAATTATGCCCATTCGCTTCGGGACATCGGGTTGGAGGGCAATCATCGCCGATGATTTCACTTTTGATAATGTTCGTCTGGTGACCGAAGCCGTATGCAGCTATTTGAAAACTAAGGATGAATCCCCAGGCCAGCAGCTAATAGTCGGAAATGATTCGCGGTTCATGGGCGAAACATTTGCGACGGTTGCGTCTGAGATCGCGGCAAAAAAGGGGTTTCGGGTTCTGAGATGCACGAGCCCGACGCCGACGCCGACCATTTCACATGCGATCATTAGCAATAAGGCGGCAGGTGGATTGAATTTCACGGCTTCGCATAATCCGCCTGAGTATCAAGGCATTAAGTTTTCGACGGCGGACGGTGCACCGGCTTTGCCGGAAGTTACAATGCAGATTGAACAGGGCATCGTTAACAAGGCGGCGGCGGCCGATGCGGCGGACGGTGAAGTAGTAGATTTTGATGCTCGTCCCGACTATATGGACGATTTGAAAACTAAGATTCGTTTCGATGTGATCGCCGCGGCAAAAGGGCGGTACGCATACGACGCAATTTATGGAACCGGACGCGGCTATCTCGATAAATGTCTGCGGGACCATGGTTTAGAGGTCGAGACGATCCATGATTGGCGAGATGTGACATTTGGCGGCCAGCCCCCCGAGCCTGGGGAGGAACATCTTGACGACCTTCGCCAAAAAGTTCGCGAAAATGGCCTGACGCTCGGGCTCGCGACGGATGGTGACGGCGACCGGTTCGGAGTAATCGACGCGGGCGGCAAATTTATTACGCCGAATCAGCTTGTCGCACTATTGACAGATTATTTGGCCGAGAGTCGTGGTTGGACAAACGGCGTGGCACGCAGCGTTGCGACATCGCATCTAGTTGACAGGGTCGCAAAAGAGTGGAATTTACAGCTCTATGAGACGCCGGTCGGGTTCAAATACATTGGCGAATTGATAAATAAGGACGAGATCATTCTGGGCGGCGAGGAATCCGCCGGTCTCTCGATACGCGGGCATTACCCGGAAAAAGACGGTATTTTGGCCTGTCTCCTGGCCGCCGAGGCGGTCGCGGCACGCGGGGCAAGTTTGACAGAGCAGCTAAACGAACTTTACAACCGAGTCGGCAAGCTCGAATCGGGAAAGATAGGGCTAAAGTTAACGCCGGATGTGGCCGCTAAGTTAAAAGAAAAGCTTGCCCGATCGCCAGCAACAATCGGCGGGCGGCGAGTTGAAAAAATAAATCGGATGGACGGCGTTAAGTTTTTATTTAAAAACAACGCATGGATGCTGATGAGGCCCTCTGGCACCGAGCCGATGGTGAGGATATACGCAGAGAGCGAAAACCTAGACGATCTGGAGAACATACTTGAACAAGGCCGCAAATATTTACTGGGATGATTCGCGATGCAGTTGGCCCGCCGCGAAAAGATCGGCGAGCACGAGGGCAACCCGCACAAAATCCGCCGTTAAAAGCCGTCGAACGGCTCCGTGGTGGCTGTCATTCATGATCGTGATATCGATATTTGTAATGCTCGGCGTTTCGATCAATTTTCGTGCGTTTTCAGAAATGAAAGAAGAGTCAAACCAGAACACGCATTTGGCCGCCCAGATACAAAATCTAATGGACGAGAATTTGGCTCTTCAGGAAGAGATACATACGTTGAAGAGCGATCCGAACGCCATACAGCGCGAAGCTAGGCGGATCGGCATCGGCCTTCGACAAGAAAAAGTTCCGGTGCCGGCGAACTGAACGAACGCGGAGTAGTTTGTTCGTCGACACATTGCCCTACCCATTGACAATCTGCCTTTTGCCTCCATCTCCGCGTGTCCTACAGCAAAACCTATCTGATTATTGGCGGCCCCAAGTTTCCCGAAACTTGGGGCCGCACTTCTATTTGCGTTCAAAATTATCGGGAACGCAAAGCGGCAAGGCCAACAGGTTAACTATTCCTGACAAACATATATGCTAATACGAATATGATAATGCGGCAAGTGCCTGGGAGGTGCGCATTCGAGACAATTGAGGGCTGTCATTCGACGCCCTAGCGTTAAAGCCGAGATGCTCGCCCGCTTATCAAAGCTTCAATCTGGTCTCGATCAAGTTACTGACCCATTCTGCACGGGTGTCCCATGTGCCGGACCGGACAGAGGCTTGCCGATCTAGTGCAAGCGCGGGATTGGTTTCGGCTAGCGCGTCTTCGATCAACGAGATAAATTCGTCGCGGCTGCGGGCTATGCGCAAAACATTTGCCATCGGCTCGTACTCGGGGAGCGGTGAGATGACAACGGGTTTGCCGGTCGCGAGATATTCGCGGACCTTTATTGCCGAACCGTAACTGGTGAAAGCATGCTCCGTTTCCCACGGCAGTACGCAAATATCGAATCCGGCGGCGTAACGCGGCAGTTCGGCATACGGCACGGAAGGTATGAAATGGACGTTTGGCAGATCGGCCAGAGCGGTCCCACGGGCGAGATTACCGATGAATATCCAATTCCATGCGGGCCGCTCGACGGACGCGCGTCGGATCAATTCCTGATCAATCAACCACGGCTCGATGGCGCCGAAATAGCCGAGACGCGGCCGTGGAATGGCCAAGACCGCGTCGTCCGGTGCGAGATCGGCGACGCCGGACCAATGGTCGAAGTCGACTGCCTGTTCCAGCAGATACGATTTTTCGAGTCCGACCGAAGCCTCATCTAAAAGCTTGCGTCCGGAATATAGCACGATGTCCGCGTTCTTGATCGCGTATTCGTGAAGACGTCTGATCGTTGCCGGATCAACGGAGTGATCCTCCGAATTGGCATCGTACTTGTCTGAAACCTGATAGACAACGCACGATTCGTTCATCCTGCCGATAAGCCCAGCTGCGGTCGGGATCGCGATCCATAGTATCGGGGCCGTCATTCCTTTACGGTGGGCGAGACGCCCGATCTGGGCTTCGAGCAGCTTTTGATTTATTTTACGGGCGGCGGCGTTTCCGTAAAAAGGAATCGTCGCCGGCGAAACAACTGTTATTCCTTCGGGTGTATCTTGAGCGAGCTTTGCGTAGCTCCTTAGTTTGCGACTGATCTTCGGCAAAAGGTCCTTGTTCTTAAGTGAGGGCAGTCCCATTGAGATCGAGTTAACAAAAATCACCTTATTACCGGCTCGCGCGAAACGCCGCATCAGGTGATTTTTAGAGTGCGGATGGTGATACCACCAATCCTCGCCTCCAAAACATATGATCGACCGGTCGTGGAGCATCATTTTTTAGCTTTGATTATGAGATTCCAACCGACGCTCCGGCGCAGGCGCCCGAACGTTTTGTCGGAGATAAACCGTGACATAAACATGAGTTCGCCGCGTGTGATCTGCTCGACCTCGATGTTGACTTCCGCGAACGGCGCAAACAGCTCGAACGCCTGTCTTCGTGTGTATGCTTTTACGAGCGGTAGCACGCCGTGCTCGGTATACTCGACGTAACGGCTCATGATAGCGTCCGGGGAAAACCGTAAAAGCTCGCCTTTTAGTAAACCTCGCTTTATCATAAGCCCCGCCCAAAAATATAGGGAATTACGGTTGTAAAGCATAACAATCGCCGTGCCGCCGGACCTCAACACACGATGGATCTCTTTGATAGCACCCGCCGTATCCGGCGTGTGATGCAGGACGCCGTTCGAATAGACGACGTCAAAACTCTCGTCCGCGATCGGCGAATTTTCGGCGTCGCTCAATAGAAAAATTACATTTTCGCCGTACTCGGCAAACCGCTTTCGCGAGATCTCGATGTGACGCGGCGTAAGGTCGAGGCCGGTGACGCGGGCGCCGCCGCGTACGAATTGGAGCAGATCGGTGCCCATTCCGCATCCGACCTCCAACCGCTCCTTTCCCGCATACTCTTTGAAACCCATGACTCCCGGCATCCACGGACTGTATTCTTCATAACGAAACCGCTCGACCTCGTCGAAAAATGCGCGGGTGCCAAACTCATGTTCCTTGCCGGTTATGGCGCCGCACGGATCCTGGCCCCATTGATCGCGGGAGAGCAATTTTTCTTTGGCTAGCGTTTTTAAATTCATTTTTTAAGATCCTCGCAAAGCACGGCCATCACTTCGCGACCCTTATTCTGCACAGAAAATATGCCGCGAACAAGCCGTTTGAGAATATTTTTCGGTCCGGGCGAATAGTTGTAAAAATATTCTTGGAGGATCGATAAATCGCTTAGACTCGCCAGATCGCGAAGTTCGGCGATCGTAAACTCGTGATGATGTCCGATAAACGGCGTTTCCGACTCGAAAATATCCCGAATCGAAGCGAGCGGCGTCCGGCCCATCAAAAGGCGTAGGCGTTTGGGCCAGTATGCTATGTTCGGCACCTCTAAATATAACCTGCCGCCCATATTTAGCGACATTTTCGCATTTCTCATAAAGGTTTTGAGCGAATGGGGATAATGTTCCAAAACCGCCAAAACCGTTATAAAATCGAAGGTTTCCGGAAGTGTCGCACCTTTGGCAAACGGGTCGAAATCGTAAATTATAACGCCGGTCTCGGCGATCCGGTCGAACAGGCGTCGAAACGAATCACCGTAAAATTGCAGCGCTTCCGTCATCGCCACATCGTAACCTAAGCTCCGCAACGTCATTGGCCAGACGCCCCAGTGGCTGCCGATATCGCATATCTTCTGATCCATTCCCCGATCCGCTAACGCCAGATACGGCAAATAGAACCGGATCGCGGATGCCTCCAGATAATTGCGAAAGTCGAAGGCCCCGGTTTTCCAACCGACATTATGACGAGCGATCTCAGCCTGCATGGCGGGCGTCCAATGTTCGAGCACGACTCGGACAGCGTCACCGTAGATTTGGCTAAACTCTGGAAAAGATAAAGGTTTCACGAAACGTACACCCCGTTCGACGCAGGAAATAAAATGCGACCAAAATAAAAATGAGAGTATAACAAATACTCGAAACCGCAGCTGCGGCAAACGCCCCATAAACCGGTATGAAAAGCAAATTGAGCGTCAAGCTCACGACGAGCGTCGCAAACCAAAAAAGCGGGACTATAACCGGAAAACCCGTTCCGCTGAAATATTGTACAAGCACGGATTGTAATCCGAGCAGATAAATACCAGGTATGAGCAGCAAAATCAGATATGGCACGTCGGCAAATGCTGGGCCATAGATTAACGGCAACACCCAGCACAACGGCACGACAGCGAGATGCGCGACAAGCATTATCCATGTGATTCGCCGCATCACGTGTCGGGTGACCTCCGCTTTTTCGTCGTTGGTCGCCGCAACCTGCGGCATGAGACGAGATCCGATCACGCCGGGCAGCAGCAAAAGCAAAGCTCCGATCTGGCCGGCAACGGCGTAGATTCCGGCCTCAGCCGCTCCCCTATAATGTGTAACCAGAAGCAAATCGGCACGAATTATCAGCGTCGGGATGAGTTGAGCGAGATAAAATTTCCACCCGAACCCGATCATTTGCCTTAGTATCTGGGCATCGGGCCGCCACGGATCGCCATCGCCGCTAGAGCGCCCGGTCAACCACGCCGCCAACAGGCTGATCAGAATGCTGGCGATCGTATTTAGAACGACCAGCCCGAAAAGTCCACGATGCCAGAGCCAAACGGCAGCGGCTGCGTTAACGAGCAAAAGCGTTTGGTTCCCGACATCGAGCATAGTCAGGCGTTCGGCTCGTCCGGCACCCAACAAAACGCCTTGCGCCAGCAGCGTCACGAGCTGAAATGGTATCGCAACCGCCGCCATCGCGAGCAAAATATCGGGAGCGGCAAATATCAGGATCGCAGCCAGCAAAGCGCCGGTGGTCAACCCAAAGATCATAGCGTTGCACGCGACCGCGCCGAACCGCCGCGACTCTTGCGCTACGAAATACGTGCTCGACGAGCTCAACCCAAACGCACCCAATTGCACAAAAATAAGGACAACTGCATTCAACGATGCGAGCATGCCCCAGCTTTCAACCCCCCAAAACCTCGCGATCAGCACGCTCGCCGCAAGCTGCGCGGCCGCCATCCAGATTCGCGCGCCAGACATTAGTACAACATGACGCCAGAATGTTTGTGGGTTAGACAGGGCTGTCGTTTGCATTTTGCTCTCCGCCCATATCGCGCAAAACCGCCAGGCTCAGCCCCATTAAAAGGTAAAAGATCATTGCAACCTCGGAGTCGCCCCAGTTGTAATGTACCAGGCCGCCCGCGAGAAATCCGAGTGTTCCGCCCAGAGCACCGAGCAGAACGCCGCGCTCGAACCATCCCAGAGTCTTTCGCCGAAATCCGCGCCAAAGCATTCTAATGTAGAGAAACATCCAGACGATCCACACGATAAGCACGGGAACGCCGCGCTCGAACGCCAATTGTAACGGCGTCGAGTGCATATGGCCCATCGGCAGATTGCCATTGTCGAACATATGCCAATCTTGCCAATGCGTTTTTAACGAGTCCATGCCGATCCCGACCGCTAGATGCCGAGGGTTCGAGATCAGCACACCAAATCCTTCGCGCCAAACGGTCATTCGCCATGTTGTCGAGCCGTCATTAGTATCGATAAAGGAAACGTTACGTTTTTGCTGTAAGTAAAAAATACCGGCTAGGGCGATCGGGATGGCACAGGCGAGGCAAATAAGCACCGTCCTTTTTGTGGTTCCGATCAAGATCATAGCCGCAGCCGAAACAAGAAAACCCGCCCACGAAGCGCGGGTAACAGTCAGAAAAAGAGCGATGCAGAACGACGCAGACGCAACGGCAAGCAATAGTCGATTTCGCGAAAAAAAACCGCCCGGAGCAATGATCAACAGGCCAAACGATAGCGAGAGAATCAACTGAAGGGCCTCGGCGTACGTCGTATAATGGCCATAAAACCCTGCGGCTCGCGTATCGCGTCCGCGGGACCAATCGGTAATGCCAAATTTTGTGGAGGTTTCGGCCGACGAGGATAAAGACGAAACCGGCAGATCGTAATCGAGTAGGAACTCGTACCTGTATATTTTCAGTTTCGCCACGCCATCAACTGAAGCGGCGTTTACCGCATCGGCGAGCTCATCAGGCGAATTGACGGATTTTCCGTTTGCCGTAAGGATGGTGTCATTTTCCTGCACGCCGGCGGAACGAAGCGGGCTCTCAGACGTCAGGTGCCTGACCTTTAGGTTTTTTCCAACAGCAAGTGTGCCAAGTGTGTACGCGACGGTAAAAACGCCCGAGATCAGAATAACCGTGACGATCCGCTTGAGCATTTTTGCATCGCGAACGGCGCCCGCAAACAGATAGACGATCGTCACGAGTGAGACCGAAACCAGTTTTCGCAGCGAAACCTGCGGCTCGTAGGAAAATGCGGAAGACAGAGCAGTTAGACCGACAAACGCGATCACGGCGAGGTCGAGGCCGTTCGTTTTCAGCCTGGGTTTAACTACGAACGCCCTAATGATCCAAAAAAGCAGCGCGAGTGACCACGCCGTCTGGGTAGCGGCAATCGATATCGGAGCCGCGAAGGCGAACAGAAAAAGTGACGCCTTTAGCGCCCGGTCGAGTTGTAATGCGAGTTTTGAAGTATTAGCCATCAGAAAATATCAACGCGGATCGATCCAACGTTCATACCATAGACTAAGATTGAGCAAAGCCCAAAGATGAAAGCTCCAATCGCGCTTCCGGCTTCGGTGTTCGGCGAGCATTTTTGCGACAAAATCATAGTCTAAATAATCGCGTTTCGTCATCGTCGAATCCAGCAGACAATCTCCTTGAGCTTTGCCGAGGTCGGTCCGAAACCATTCACGGATCGGCGCTCCGAAACCTCGTTTTTTCGAATAAAGCAGATCATTCGGCAGAATCGATTCGAGTGCGTGTTTGAGAATGTATTTGCCGGTTTTGCCGTTTATTTTCAGCTCCTGCGGTATGCCCATTGCGTACGCAACGAGGTGATGATCGAGAAAAGGCACACGGGCCTCGACCGAGGCCGCCATGGTTATTTTGTCGACCCGCATCAACAGTAACTCCGGCAGGCGAAGTTTTAATTCGAGATAAGTCATTCGCGAAAGATAGTCGGAATTGGGCCTTTCACGTTCAATATGATCCAGAAATGGTTTGATTGCCGCGAGCGATGTCCGGCCGTTTTCCGCCGTGCGCAATCTAGGTGAGAGAACGCTGGGCTTTATCGATTCGTCAAATACGACGGCACCGCCCCAAAACATCGGTTCGCCGTTTTTCAGCCGGCGGGCGAGTTCAACGAGGACGGATTTTTGGCGTGTTGCTTCAAAGATTCTTTCGGCGGCGGCGCCCGCCACTCGTCGCAAGAACGCGGGCGATCGCTCAGCATGACGCCATAATTTTTCATATAAACGCACATTGGTCACATATTTATCGTAGCCGCCAAAGATCTCGTCAGCTCCCTCGCCGACCTGAACGACCGTCGTGCCCGAATCACGTGCGAGTTTCGAAACATAATAGAGCGGCACACAGACAGGGTCCGCAATCGGCTCGTCTTGATGAAAAACCATCTCGGGCAGAAAATCGTTGAATTCTTTATCGCCGATAATAACTTCGTGATGGTTTGTTTTGTAAATATCGGCAATTCGGCGGGCCGATTCGGGTTCGTTGAGATATTCGTGATCTCGAAAGCCGACAGTGAAAGTGTCGACCGGGCGATCCATCAGTTCCGACATCAAGGCGACATTCGCGCTCGAATCGACGCCGCCCGACAGAAATACGCCAAATGGAACGTCGGACATCATCCGTTTCTTTATTGACTCGCGCAAAAGGCGGAGAATTTCGTCGCAATGCTCGGCCTCGCTGCGAATCTCAATATCTTTTGGCGGTAAGGCGTCCCAATACTGTTCGATCTTTACATCGCCTTTACGGTTGACTATCAGGCGGTGTCCGGCGGGCAATTTTTGAATGTCCTTAAAGAGAGTTTGCGGAGCGGGCGTTGTCAGGAATGTCAGGTAGTCAGACAACGCCGTTTCGTCAACATCACGCTCGACCTCCGGGTGTGCAAGTATTGCCTTTATTTCAGACGCGAAAATAATGCGGCCGTTTTTGATCAGAAAATATAACGGTTTGACGCCGAGCCGATCGCGATAGAGCGAGAGTTCGTGCTTTCGGGCGTCCCATAAGGCAATCGCAAAATCGCCTTCGATCTCATTCACAAATTCGGCACCGCGTTCCTCATACAGATGGATTATCGTTTCGGAATCCGTTTGCGAAGAGTAAATGTGGCCCCGCTTTTCCAGGTCGGGCCGCAACGCCGCATGGTTGTATATTTCGCCGTTAAATACGAGCCACACATTTTGCGATTCGCAGCCGGTCATCGGCTGGTTTCCGGCGGACGAAAGATCGATAATAGACAGCCGCCGAAAACCGAATCCGCCGCGACCGTCATCAAAGATATGCTCGCCGACAGCATTTGGGCCGCGATGCGCCATCGTATCCCGCATCTTTTCTATAAGTTGCAGTTCGACGCGACCCGCGCTAGCCCCGTACTCCCAGATTCCGACGATGCCGCACATATTTAGATATTGTCGATCAATCTATCCGCGATCTCCAACCTGCTTTGGACGTTATCATTCGGCCCGGATGGAATAAGCAAAAACCGGGCGGAAAACGGAGCCGAGGCGGCCACGTTCCAGCGTAGCAGCAACGAATCCTCGCGATGGCCGTAATTGCGGGAAACGTGGGCCTCAGCAATCTCCGATTTTTCGTGGATACCTATCGCCTGGATCAACAGTTTGCGGCCTGAGTCATCGGCAAGCAAAACCGTTGCCCCGTCGATCTGCTTCACACTCAAGCCGGGTGCGACGTGAAAGCAAAAGCTGAGATCATGTTGTCCCTTTCCCGCAAATCTGTCCTCGACGATCCAATATTTTTCGACCTTGTTAAATTCGACAGTTCGGCGGTGAACAACCGGATGCGGTAATCGTTTATACCCAAAATGTTCTGCCGCAACACGGTCGCTATTTTGATTTGTTTCCCACTCCAGCACGTTAGGATGAGCCTCGTTTCCCATCACGAACGGTTGATCAATCTCAGTTGTATTTTGCTCCAGAGCGTCGATCATCACCGTCGAGTGATAAGCGGTCGAACGAAATACCTGACGCGCTCGTCGGTCCAAATTGTAAACATAACTCCCCGGATCGATTATAAACGCCCGCCCGTATGCCGAAAGTTCGATGCTCAACGCATCGTTGTGCCCATGCGAACCGCGCCCGTTTATGCCACAGTCGTTGCAGTTAAAATGCAGATACAGATCGCCATCGCGAAGTATGTAAGCCCCGGCGTCGCGGGATTCGCATGAGGCCGGCGAATAAACATTAGTTTCGAACGAGTCGAATTTGGCCGCTCCTTCGCTCCCCAAAAACCAGATAACTTCGGGCGAAACGGCGTCAGACGTTTTGAACCTCGGTTCATTAAAAACAACCGCCGCGAGATTGAGAAGGTATGCCTGATCGTCGGCGTTGCGTTTCACAACGGGAATAATTTGCGATCCGTCGGCGTCTCCGATAAGCGGCATGCGGCCGTCGGGTCGCCTGATCGCCTGAATATATTCGAACATCGGGCGTAGTTTGCCCCGGTGAGTCGCGGGAATCTCAACTCCATTTTTTTCCGCAAGCAGAAATGACAGCAGCAGCAATTCGGCGACGAATTTATGATACCCGGTCGATGATTCAAAATCCGAGCCGTCCGGCAGTATCTGCTTGTCCATCTCGCGAAGCATTTCGCCGACGCCAAAATCTTTCCATTCCGACGCATGCTCCAATTCCGGCAAAAGCGTGCCGATCCAAAACAGGCCTACAACATTCGACATATAATGGTTGCTCGTCGAGATATATGAAAACTCGTTATTATTGAGAATAAAACGGCCGTGCTGATCAATCAGTCGCAGGATTTGCTCCAGCCTTTCTTCGGTAAAAGCTTTTGAACCGCGAAATATATCGAAAGCCGCAAGCAGATTGACCGCTCGCAACGCAACCTCCATCGCGCATGACCAATTAGCTCCCCGCCCGTAGGGATTTTGACGCATCCAGCTTTCGATATGCGAAAAAAAAGTTTCGGCGTAGATCTCGTCATTTGTTATCGCAAATGCCCGTGCGAGATCGATAGCGTGGCCAAAACGATTCAGTTCCCACAAAACGCGAATGTCAGAGCCGTCGTCGTTGTCGAGAACGACATCGGCATGATATTCCAATCCCCAAACCTTGCCATTCAAAGGGTCGCGACGCCAGACGTTTTCAGCCTTGAATTCAAGTATTCCAAAACCGGCGAGCTCCCAACTTGATTCGCGGACGATGCGCGATGCAGACTCGATAAGTTTGGCCGTTTCGCGGGGGAGCATCTCTCTTTGAAGCTTTGCGACGCATTCGCGTTCATCGGCGGCGATCCATAGATTCGGCCGTGTTCTTTCGCGAAAATGGGTTAATAACTCGACAGCTTTTAGCGAAGCGAAGTGCGGTGTGAATTGGGCGGGTGTGCGATTTATTTTATCGATCTGCCCGCGCTCATTTTTTTTGTGGTCTGAGGCTTTTTTGCGCCGGAGAGCCTCGCGAGGCAAATCGGTGAATGGGACATCGCCCCGAAAAATCGTCTTGATCTTGCTCGAAATGCCCATTTGAAAAGCGGTTTGTCCGGTAAAGAGTCAGTATAATGAATGCCGTGGTTTATGCAACCAACCTCCTCCGTTGTCGACATTTGGCCGCCCGGCAGCCTTGCTTTTACCAACCAAAATGTGTCTAATAGTTGTTTGCTCTAGTGAGCAAAATTTTAGCCGAGAGGAGGTGAGCAAATAAAATGGCATATATTAACGTTAACAATAACGAATCGATCGAATCCGCATTACGTAGATTCAAACGAAAAGTAATCAGTGAGGAGATCATAAAGGATCTAAAAAAACACGCTCATTTCATTCCGCCCGGCCAAAAGGCAAAGCTCAAATCGGTTAACGCCCGAAAGCGAAACCGCAGACGTTTTCGCCAGCAGCGTCCGATGGGCGGCGGCAGCGGCACCGGGCCTTCGCGTCCGCCGATGGGACAAAACCGATAGTTAAAAACTAAAAGTTAAAAGTGAAAAGGTGAGATAATGAGCAGATCATTAGCCTTTTCACTTTTTTATTTTTTCGATCTTGATCGCAAATGAAATCTGAACGACCCCGCATTTTGCTTACAAACGACGACGGTTATCACGCCGAAGGCATTCTCGCTTTGGAACAGAGCCTGAGTGAGATCGGCGATGTGTACGTGGTCGCTCCTGAAACGGAGATGAGCGGAGCGTCGCACAGTCTCACGCTGTCTCGTCCATTGCGGATCAGGCAGCGGAGCGAGCGGCATTGGACGGTTGACGGTACGCCGACCGATTGTGTAACGCTCGCCATAAATCAAATTTTTTCGGAGGAACAGAGGCCTCACATTTGCTGTTCGGGCATCAATCACGGAGCAAATCTGGGGGACGACGCGACATACTCGGGAACCGTCGCGGGAGCGCTTGAGGCGACGATCCTTGGCGTCCCGGGGCTTGCATTCAGCCTTGCCGCATACCGCGAACACGATTTTTCCGAATCGGCCAGGGTCGCCGCCGAGATCACCGGCAAGGCGCTCGCCGACGGCTTGCCTGTATGGACCTTATTAAATGTCAATGTTCCGAAAGGCGTGCCTAAAGGCATCCGTATAACCAAACAGGGTTTCAAAAATGCTCGGCCTATTATCACGGAACATATCGATCCGCGCGGAAAGCTTTATTATTGGATCGGCGAACTTCGCGAAGGTTTTCGCGCCGAAGGCGGAACGGATTTTGAGGCCATCGACGCGGGCTATGTCTCGGTCACGCCGATGCGGAGCGATCTGACCAGCCATAGCGGAGTCGAGAAATTGAAAAGCTGGAATACGAATTGATTAACGCGATGGCCATCACGGACGAGATGACGATGCAGCGGCTCAGGATGGCCGAGCGGCTTCGCGACCATTACAAGATAGCCGATGAGCGGGTGTTAGAAGTCATGGCCCGGCTGCCGCGCCATTTATTTGTTCCCGAGGCGATCAAATCGCAGGCCTACAACGACAATGCCCTGCCAATCTCCGGCGGGCAGACGATCTCGCAGCCATTTATCGTCGCCCGGATGAGCGAGCTTTTGGAATTAACCGGTCAGGAAAAGGTTTTGGAGATCGGTGCCGGTTCCGGCTATCAAACATCTGTTTTGGCATCGCTCGCAAAAAAGGTTTTCGCTATCGAACGCCTGCCGGGTCTCGCCGAAGAGGCAAACAAGCGGCTGCAAATGCTTGGATTCAGAAACTTTACGCTTAAGTCTTCGGACGGCACGGTCGGATGGGATACGTATATGCCCTATGATGCGATACTCGTTGCAGCCGGCGGCCCGGAAATTCCCGAGCCGCTTGTCACGCAACTCAAAGTCGGCGGAAAGCTTGTGATCCCGATAGGCGAAGATCAGCGGAAACAGAACCTTGTTTGCGTGACGCGAACCGCGGACAGCTACAAAACCGAAGATTTTGGGCCGTGTGCCTTTGTACCGCTGATCGGCGAACACGGCTGGAAATAGATGGTCAGAACCTGGAGCGGTAGCGACCGGATTTCTACTGTTGAAGATAAGAACCCCGTCGCTACCACTCCAGGTTCTGACATAGTTCTATGGAATCAATCATTGATTTTTTAACTCAGGCTAAGGATTTTCTTAATCCAAAGTTTTTGATCGACTATATGCTCGCGTTTCTGGGCGTGTATGTTTATTTCGGCCTCTGGTTTGTTATCTTCGCCGAGACGGGCCTCGCCGTCGGATTTTTTCTGCCCGGCGATTCCCTGCTTGTGGTTTCGGGGCTTTTTGCGGCGGCGGGAAAGTTGAATGTCGCCCTCGTGATGCTTGCCTTTTTCCTTGGCTCGGTTTTGGGCGACAGCACCGGTTATTGGACGGGCCGCGTGATGGGCAAGACGCTTTTTAATCGCGAATCTTCGTGGCTTTTCAAACCAAGCCGGGTCAACAAGGCCAAGACATTTTTTGAAAAATACGGCGTAAAAACTGTGATCCTGGCGAGATTTATCCCAATCGTGCGAACATTTGCACCACTTGTTGTCGGTGCAGCCGAAATGCCGTATTCGCGGTTTTTGCCGTTCAGCATTATCGGCGCTCTTCTATGGATTCCGAGCATGGTGCTGGCGGGTTATTTCCTCGGCGGCCTGATCGAACGTGCGTTTAACATTAAGCTCGAGGATCACATCGAAAAAGTCGTGATTGTCGTCGTTTTTTTATCGCTGCTGCCGCCAATAATCGAATTTTTGAAACACCGATCCGGGAAAAAGACCGCCGCAGAAGACGGAAAGGAAGTTTGACACCGGAGAGGCGGTAACATACACTCAGACTCTTGAGTTCACGGGGCGTGGCTCAGTCTGGTAGAGCGCTCGGTTCGGGGCCGAGAGGTCGGAGGTTCGAATCCTCTCGCCCCGACCATTATTAACAGAAACGGCTTTGTAACTGAAGCCGTTTTTCCTTGCGCAATAGGTTCGTCCGGAGGTACGCCTTTGAGGCTTGCAGAAGCGCTTGCCAGACTCGTTACCGACTTATTGCCTGAAATATTTCCTTGGAGGACCATAAGGGGTGTTGTATTCAGATTTTGTCATCGCCTTCTTTTTATCTACAGGCTTTCGCGAGTTTTCTACTTAGCGAATGGCGGGAATGATCATGTCGCCGACGATCTTGTCACGCTCGTAATTCCAGAGGCCCTGCCCGTAATTGCCGCCGGTGAATATGACCGCCATGTCGAACTGAGGCATGACGAGCAGAAGCTGGCCGCCATTTCCATTGGTGTGATAGGCCGGATACACGCGGTCGCCCGATTTGACGTTTATCATGTGCCACGCCCACCGCTCGTCGACTTCGTAATAATTGTTGCGGAACGCATCGCCCGAGACTCCGGTGGTGGCGGGTGAGATGTGGGCATGTGGCGCCCATGAATCCTTGACCCAGTCGGCGGTCACGATCCGCCGGCCGTTCCAAACACCGCCATCGAGATAGGCCTGGCCGACTTTCAGGAAATCCCGCGTGCGCACCATGGCGCCGCCGCCGAGATAGCCTTCGCGGTTGCGCATCAGGTTCCAGTAATAGTGCCCGAATTGCAGCGGCCGCGCTATCGTGCGGTCGAACAGGGCGGGCAGCCATTCGCCGGTCGCCTGGCTCAGCACAGCGTCTGCGAGATTGATGTTCATCGAGCAATAAGCGTAGTGCACACCGGGATTGAACTGCATCGGCAAATCTAGCGTAACCCTGGCCCAGTCGGGATGGATCTTGTCGTTCTGGACCGTGACTTCGTCGCCGGGCGAGGAACCGGCATTGTCATCGCAGGCGAGTCCCGCGCTGTGGGTTAGAAGGTGCCCGAGCGTGATTTCCTTCTTTAGCGGGTCCGGGTTGGCGAACGGGCCGAGCGGGGCCATGACCTCATAGACCTTCGTCGCCGGTGAGATATTCATGCCGTCCATCATCAGCCCCCCGAGGATGGCCGAGGAGAACATCTTGCCGGCCGAGCGCATGTCATGCGGCTCGTCGCGGCCGTAGCCGTAGAAATATTCGTCGAGCACCAGCTTGCCGCGATAGGCGACAGCTATCGAATGGATCATCCAGGGACGATTGCTGGCGGGATCGATGTCGATTATCTTCTGGACAGCACGGGCGAGGGCCGCCTCGTCCAGCCCGACGTCACCGGCCCGGGCGATACGCCATCCGTCATTGGTTGAGAGTGGCGGGCGATAGACATAGGGTGCGGTTCCGGATGGACGCGGAAAGAACCGCACCGCATCCGTGGAAGCAGTGCGCCTAAGCTCGAGATTTCTGCTCAGGTCGCTCCAGAAGATCGCGATGCGGTCGGGGCTGCGCAGCAGCGTCGCATCGAGATGGACCTCCGGCTGCTCTGGGTTGGGGCGGGCGCTGAACCGCAGGCTGTCGCCGGCCTGCGTGACGGTGAAAAGCTGCCTCGCAGGTCCCACCGAGTTCTGCTCGGGGTTCCGGAACGCCGCCTTCAGCGTGCCGTCCGCATCCCGAAAGACCTTGAGGTAGAGCGTGAAGGTATATTCCAACGGCTTTACCGTCGCCCGCCAACGGCCACGACCGGCGGCGCGGAGCGTGAGCGGCCCGGCATAAGATTGTATATCTTGCGGATTGTCCTTCGGGTCGGGACGCACCCAAAAGCCCCGGAGGAGGACGCCATGATCGAAAGTACCGCGAAAGGCACCGCCCCCCGGAAAGACGAGGTGGACGTTGTTGCCGCTCGCGGTCGCATCGGCCTTGGCACCGGCGAGGACCCCGTGCCAGCGCGGGCCGTCTCGCGTGATGGTGAGCTCACCCGCCAGGCCAGTGTCGAAGCTCGTCTGGGACGACCACAGGCCGACTATCTCGTCAACCGTACCCGGCGAACGACTGGAGAGCGGTTGTTGGCCGATTATCATCGAACCCATCGCGACGATACCGCATAAAAAATATGCACAATTCTCATCTTTCTGTTCCTCACTCTTTAATGACGGCAGATGATGTCGGGAGGTTACAGGATATCAGTCACCTCTGCGCCTTCAGCTCCCAAAGTACGTTGACGATCACCCAGCGGCCGTTAAATTTGGCCACGTGGAGGTAATCGATCCAGTCTGACGCCAGTATCTTGACGCTGGCGGCGTTCTCGAAAACGTCGAGAATTATTACATCTTTTAATTGTTTTTCCTTTGGCGTTTGTTTGCCGCCGCCGCGCCTGGTGCCTTGCACCAAACCCATCGCGCTTAATTGGTCGAGCCGACTTTGCCCCTTGTCGTTTGTGCGCACCACACGTTTCGCCAAATCGGGATGCAGAGCGCGTTCCATTCGCTCGGCGTTTCCCTCATACCAACCTTCAATATAATCCAAAGCGGTTTGTTTGATTGCCGCTTTATCGGCATCGGAAACATTTGTTTGCGCCTGAATTCCCAAAACGCAAAATACTAAAACGACAAATAAAATTGAAAGTATATTTCTCATTCTCCTTTTACCTTCCATAAAATAATGTTTCTATCGTCGCTGACCGAAGCCAGCCAATTTCCGTCAGAGCTAAACGCAATGTCGTTGACTTCATCCGTATGAGCATCGAGCGTCTGCGTTTCCCAAAGCGGTTTGGGGTCAAAATCAATAATGCCGCGCCAATATGTCCAGCTTTGACCCGATTTCGGATTACTTACATACGGAAATCATTTCTCCTTTTTCGTTTCCTCATTTATCATATCGAGTTTTGCTGCTTCAAGGCGTCGCACAAAGTCAAATTTAAGTCGCTGATGCTCCAACGCTTTTTCGATTTCCGCCTCGGAAAAACCGGCTTCGCGAAGATTTTTTTCTCTTCGATAGATCTCATGCTCAGTCGGAGAAACTCCGCCGCCGCCCACCACGATAACTTTAGTTTCAAAGCGAACCTTTATAAAAGTCCAATAGCTTCCCGAGGTAAGCGTTCCTATCCAATCACCTTCGATTGAAGATTGCGCCGGAGCAGGCGACGATGCTCCGAAAAGGCTAAACAGTGTGATAGTGACAAAACCCCCAAGCATTCTCATTACAAAAATCCTCTTTCAAATATATTCGGCATTCATTCCTTTTCTCGCCATTTATGGAAAGTTTTAATTTGCATAATCAAGATTATCGCCGTTCTTAAAAACAGCACAACAGTTTTGTGATTTGCGGTTGTATGCGTGTGAAAAGCGGCAGTAGGGAAGAAAAAACGGAAACGCTAAAACTAACTTTTCAATAGCGCGTCGAGATTTTTGCGGTAACGGCGCGAGGTTGAAAGCTTTGTTCCGTTTTTCAAAAGGACGTCAAATTCGCCGTTGAACGTAGGATGAAGTTCCCCGATCTGTTCGACGCGGACGATTGTCGAACGGCGAATACGCACAAAAGCATGCGGATCGAGCTTTTGCTCCGTCGCATTCATAGTGTCGCGAATCAGGTATCGTTTGTTTTTTGTGTGAAGTTTGATGTAATTACCTTCGGAGTTGATCCAGTCAATGTCATTCACATCCACAAAAACGATCCGCCCGTTTTCTTTGACGGACATTCGCGCGGCATAAGCCGTTTTTTTCGCAGACGGTTCCTGCCGCTCCCTGTTCAGATGCGGTAGTGAAATGGTTTGTTCATCTGCCGGATATTCAGAACCGTCTAATGATTCGCCCGAACGCAAAACACGGGATCTGTGGTTTTCGAGGTCACGCGGTTTGAAGAAAAACGCACGCGCAAAATTGATCGCCAGGATAGCAAAATAGATCACGACACCCGCGTGAAATTCCTGTAAGACGAGCGCTTGATACCTCTCGATAAAGCTGCCGGAAGAGTTAGCGAAAATAAGCTGAAAAATGATCGTATAAGCCGCTAATTGAAAGAGCGACAAAGCGGCCGCCGCCGGTAGATGGACGGCAAAGGCATGTAGCCATTTCTTGCGTTCGAACGGAAACCGCGATGCGAGCGTCAAGATCAGCGGCGTAAGCAATGCCCATGTATACGCGCATATCAACCACGGAGCCAGATTGTTCTGCCAGTTTGCGTTTCTACCAAGGTACGCCTGGCGTAAATATGCCTGACTCGCGAAAAAGATGCCGTAGAGCGTCCACCCGATAAAAATAAACGCTGGGCCCCAAAAGTTTTGTCTGTCGATCTTTGCTTGATTCACGTGAAATTTGCCTTAGTGATCGCTAATCTATTCGATTTGATACGTCGCGACGCTGGTCGGCGTTTCAAAACATCTGACTTTATATACTTTCACACGGTCGTCCGCGACCCGCGTGTTGAGATATTCGAGAAAATAACGGGCCAGATTTTCGGCTGACGGATTAATCTCTTCATCAAACGGCGGCAGTTCGTTGATATTGCGATGGTCGAGGTATTTAACGATCTCGTCTGCCGCCTTTTTCAGTTCGCCAAAATCGATAAGCAGACCAATATTGTTCAGTTCCTCGCCGCGTGCAAAGATCTCGATCTTGTAATTGTGCCCGTGCAGATTCTCACACTTCCCCTTATACCCGCGCAATTGGTGCGCTGACGAAAAATTGCGTTCGATCATTACTTCGTAAAAAGCCGACATATTTGGTTCTTATCAATCCCAAAGTTCTTTCTCATCATACTCAATCCCATTCTTTTGAAGAAATTGACGAAACTCGTCTTTGTAGGACAGTTTTTCGTGAATCTCTTTCTGCCGGTGAATATAGTCCTTCTCAATCTCATCAACCGAGCGGCTGACCGTGACGGCCGCGTAAGTTTCCTGCCATTCGAAATCCGGCGACCATTTTTTTATGAAGGCAGAGCTTCTCTCTTTCACGGTATTGATGACCGCATCCGGCGACCAGTCGCGGGCGAGTACAAATAAAATATGAATATGTTCCGAACCGCCGCCGATAGCCAGAGCCGGGGAATAGCATTTATCGAATAAGATTTTAGAAACGCGATCGTATAGAAAAGGCTCGACATTTCCAACAATGAACGGAGATTGTTCTTTCGTCGAGAAAACGGTGTGGATCAGAACGTGAGAACTTTGTACGGGCGAACGGCTCATGCATCATATCCGCTCAGATAAAGCTTACCGTCGTAATCGTTGATGCCAACGATAACACGGTCGAGCCAGCCGTGACGGCCAAGAATGTTTCTCCGGAAGCTTTCGTCGGCAGCAAAATGGACGGGTGAATCGAATTCGAAGTCTTCCGTTATTAGGGTTGCTTCGTGCCGATATACCAGAAAGGACCCCGTAACGGTATTTACGCGTTGCGGGTCGCCCGATTCGATTTCTATCCCTAGACGTTCGCCCAAGCGGCGCTCAAAGATACAGAGAGCCGCGCCAGTATCTACCTTGGCATCGACGACAACAGAGTCGGATCCAATTCGGACTTCGACACGTATCGAAATGCCGGGCTCGCCGGAGTTGTAGAAAATCAGTTTCTCAAAACTAAGATCGTGCAATATTTGTTACCAACCACCCCAGATTTCTTCGTCTTCACCAGGAAAATACGCAAGGAATGGGCGATCGACGCCCTTCTCCTTTGCGGCGATATCTGCCTCCTTGATCGTACGACCAGTGGCAATGAATTCACCGTCTTTTATCGCGACATACATGCCTCGATACTTATACGAATTCTCACGCATCCAAATCGTGTTCGGGCTTACATAACCATTTTTTCCGTTCTTTTTAACCTCCGGATGCGTTTCAGTCCGTGGCTCCGGTTCATTCAGCCGACGGGACAAATCCTTTTGTTCATCTACGCTCAAAACGCTTCTCGCTCTATTAACAAATTCATCTACAACGGCAGTCGACATAGTTTCTTCCTCCAGACCTTAGCATTTTAACATATCAATCAAGCGTCCGACTTAGGAAAGAAAATAACCAAATCTTTTAGTTCCCCGGTTATCCGCATTCTCGGCAAGCTGTTGAGGAAATCGCGGCCGTAGCCTTTTGTCCGGAGACGCGGGTCGAGGATGGCGATTACGCCGCGGTCGGTGGTGCTTCGGATTAGGCGGCCGACGCCTTGTTTTAGCGAGATCACGGCTTGCGGGACGCTGTAATCGAAAAATGATTTGCCGCCGTTTTCGTCGATAAACTTACTGCGGGCGGCGACGATCGGGTCGGTCGGGACGGCGAATGGCAATTTATCGATGATGACGCACGAGAGTTGTTCGCCGCGAACGTCAACACCCTGCCAAAAGCTCGACGTAGCAAAAAGCACGGCGTTAGGCGTCTCGCGAAATTTATCAAGCAGGCCGGTTTTCGACATCGATCCCTGCAAAAAACACGGATAACCGATTCGTGACGAGACGAGATCGAAGAGCGCGGCCATCGAGGAGTTGCTTGTGCATAGCACAAATGCGTGGCCTCGAGTGACCTGTAAAATCTTGACGATCTCAGTCGCGGCCATTTGCGAAAATTCCGCTGCTCGGGGGTCGGGCATCGCCTTTGGCAGATAGAGGATCGACTGTTTCTCGTAGTCGAATGAAGATGGCGCAACGAGCGTGTTTGTCTGGCCCGACTTCAGGCCGAGACGGTCGCGGATAAAATTAAAACTGCCGTTTGTCGAAAGCGTCGCCGACGTCAAAATACAAGTCTGAACCTTGTCAAAAAGCTTTTCCTGCAACAGCGCCGAGACATCGACCGGCGACGCCTGTAGAAAAATGCCGCGTCCGCGCCGTTCGAGCCAATAGACAAAGTTGCGGTCCGCTTGTTTGACGATAAAGCCGAGATCGAAACGTGTTTGCCGTATGCGTCGGACGACGCTGTCAGCCTCCGGCAATTTCTCGCTAAACACGTCGATGTCCGTTTCGAGCCTCGAAAGAGCTTCATCGAGTGCATGATATGCCTCACCGAGCGGCGTCAGATCGTCATCGCCGTCCGTTCCTCGATATGAAAAAGCATCAGCGAGTAACGGAAAACGGCCCTCGGCGTCGCAGGCCTGTTTAAATCGTACCCAAAACTGCTCAGCCAAACCGCTGACTCGCGAGGCTGCCCTCATTATTCCGGTCGTCGCAACCGCGTCCGAGATCGGCAGCAACCCGGCGTCGCGGACAATTTCGTCGATCTGAAAATTTGAGATTTGAAAGCCGAAATAGTCCGCCGCGATGTCCTCGATGAGATGTGCTTCGTCAAAAATAACCGCTCCGTAATCGGGTATGACCTTGCCAAACTGGTTGCCGCGAACATTCAGGTCGGCAAAAAACAGGTGATGGTTGACGATCACGATGTCCGCCGATTCGGCTCCGGCACGCATCCGCGTGATAAAACAAGGCTCAAAATCGGGGCATTTCTGGCCGATGCATGTTTCGCTTTTGGCGTTTATCCGGTTCCAGAACGAGAGATTTTCCGGCAGATAGGTTAATTCCGCGCGGTCGCCCGTCTTTGTCTCACGCGACCATTCGACAACCTCCCGAAAATTGTCTATGTCGCCGACGCCATCAAGCATCGGCTGGTCGTCGCTCTTGTGCAGCCGATAGATACATGCGTAATTTGACCGGCCTTTCATGTACGACGCCGAAAACTTTTTTGGCAGAATCTTTTGCAGAAAAGGAATGTCCTTTTCCATCAATTGCTCTTGCAAATTTTTGGTGCCGGTCGAAATGATGATCCGTTTCTTTGTCCTGATCGATTCGGCGATGGCGGGAATAAGGTAGGCGAGCGTCTTGCCCGT
Source organism: Chloracidobacterium sp. (assembly GCA_043739565.1). Taxonomy (GTDB): domain Bacteria; phylum Acidobacteriota; class Blastocatellia; order Pyrinomonadales; family Pyrinomonadaceae; genus OLB17. The sequence goes on along the minus strand of JAYUDV010000092.1, from coordinate 4,570 downwards.
TCCTGTCCCAGCCTCAACAATGAGGTGCTTTTTTTCCTGAAAGGTGCGTCCGATCGCCTCGGCCATCTTGATCTGGCCCTCACGATATTCGTAATTCTCGTGAAATTGAGCAACGAGGCCGTCGGCTCCAAAGACCTTTTGGATCAGGTCTTCGTCCATTATTTGTGGTTTTTCCACACCCATTTTTATTGACTTAGAACCGCCCATTTGTGACAATCAAAACTTGCAAAAAGCCCGGTTCGGATACGATTTTTCTAATCTATATATCTCGATTACCGTACTTCTATCTTAATGTTTTTGTGCATCTAATTCGATACTGGATCGATTTTTTGTATTTTTAGGCGATTCTAAGTCAGCACCACCACTTAGATACAGAGGATTTTTAATGCGTTTCTTTCGTTTTAAGCTGGGATCACGCCGGAGAGTCGTTTACACGATTGGCCTTTTGGGTATCATCACGGCAATATTTGCCTTGTCTTTTCAGACGCGCTCAAAAGCCGCGAACGGGTTGTTTCAGCGGACTGAAAGCCACATAAAAGATCTGCCAAATTACGATATTCGCAGTGACAAAACAGCGTCCGACAACCTCGCCGCTTTTCGCGGGAAAACCGGTAAGACCGCCGCCGAGGTCGCCGACATTCGAGATTCTTTCGCGCAGGGCGAAAATGCGTTGAAACGTAAGTCCCCGACAATAAATGTCGAATACAACGACGACATCCGCATTCCGGAGGTTATCGCTCCCGACATTAAGCAAAGGAAATCGTTTCTTACACCGGCGTCGGCATTGAAACGTGCCGGCGTACTAACCAATTTCCTTGAGCAAAATGCCCGGTTAATAGGGTCGAGAGACAACCAGATCAATCAGATGAGGGTTGCCGCCGACTACACCAATCCGGACGGCAACCTGTCGTTTGTCGAGCTTGATCAGGAGATCGACGGAATCCCGGTGTTTCGAGGCGAGGTGAAGGCGGGATTTACAAAAAAGGGCGAAATGATCCGCGTGATCAATAATTTCGCCCCCGGACTGGACTACGGCTCGCTCTCCAACGATTTTGGCGATTCTTTGGCGGCAGTCACGGCGGCGGCCGGATTTATCGATTCGAACGCATCGTCGCTCGATCTAAAAAATAATGAAGCGGCCTCGACCGATATAAAGGTCATTTTTGGAACGGGCGATTCGGCTACATCGGCCGAAAAGATGTATTTCCCGACGGAGCCGGGCGTCGCCATTCCGGCGTGGCGGGTTTTGATCTGGCAGCCGGTCAATGCGTACTACGTCATTGTGGACGCTCAAACCGGTACGATGCTCTGGCGTAAGAATATCACCGAGGACCAGACGCAATCGGCGACGTACAATGTTTATGCGAACCCCAATGCGATGATGAATGTTGGGCACAGCCCATTTCCGATATCGCCCGGCCCGATCTCGCCAAACGGTTTGCAGGGCGCGTCGATCTCGCGGACATCGTTCACGCGTGTCGGTAACGAGGCCCCGTACACGTTTAATAACCTCGGCTGGATTACCGACGGGATAACGGTTACGGACGGTAACGCCGTTCAGGCCGGCCTCGACCGTGACGGTATCGATGGCGTTGATACGAACAGCGAAGCCTCGAGCGCGGGGCGCAATTTTACATTTGCCTACAATCCTTTCGATCCAAATACAAATTCGGGCGATAATCCGGTCGCGATCCCTCAGACATATCCGGGCAGCCCTTATCAACAAGGTTCGGTGACGCAACTTTTTTATATCTGCAACTGGTATCATGACGAGACTTACCGGTTAGGATTTACCGAAGCGGCACGCAATTTTCAGAATACTAATTTTACCGGACAAGGCGTCGGCGGCGACCGCGTTAGAGCCGAGGGACAAGACTCGTCCGGCACAAATAACGCCAACTTTTCAACTGCGGCGGACGGCGTGCGCGGCCGCATGCAGATGTATATTTTTAGCGGCCCGAATCCCAATATAGACGGCAGTCTCGATGCGGATGTCGTCGTGCACGAACATACACACGGTCTATCCAATCGCCTTCACGGCAACGGTTCGGGATTGACAAACGATATGTCGCGCGGCATGGGCGAGGGCTGGTCAGACTTTTACGGCCTGTCGCTGCTCTCGCAGCCGGGCGATCCGGTCAACGGCATTTACACGACCGGAGCTTATGATAGCTACAATTTTCAGGGCACCGGATATGTAAATAACAGTTTCTACGGTATCCGCCGGTTTCCCTACGCCGTTAAAACTTTTACCGGTGGAGCATTAAATAAACCCTTCAATCCGCTGACATTCGCCGACATGGATCAAACGACTCTGGATCTTTCGGACGGTGCCTTTCCGAGAGGTCCGATTGGCAGCGCAAATGGCGACGAGGTTCATAACTCAGGCGAGATCTGGTGCAGTGCGTTGTGGGAGATACGGGCAAGAATGGTGACGCATCTTGGTTGGAGCATCGGCAATCGTAAAGCATTACAGATTGTTACCGACGGAATGAAACTCGCACCGCTTTCCCCGACGTTTATCAGCGAGAGAGATGCGATCCTCGCGGCCGCAAACGCGGGCGGAACGGCGGACGACGTTGCCGACGTTTGGGCTGGCTTTGCTGCACGTGGCCTGGGTGCGAGTGCCAGCATTCAGAACGCCGGTGGAACCTCTGTCGGCGGAACTGGAACGACCCGCGTGACCGAGGCATTTGACCTGCCAAACCTTGCACAAGCACCGGCAATAGTGATCTCCGATGCGGCGGGCAACAACAACGGCTTTCCCGATCCGGGCGAAACGGTTACGTTAACGATTCCCTTGACTAATTTGACCGGAAAAACCGCGAACGGCGTCACGCTACAGATTGTCGGCAGCGGCTCGGCGGATTACGGCAATCTTCTTAGTGGTTTTACGGCCAGCAGGGACATCAATTTTACGATTCCGGCCGCTGCGAATTGTGGCGACGTGATCACATTGGCCCTAAATGTGACCAGCAGCCTCGGCCCAGTGACATTTACCCGCAGCTTACCCGTCGGATCTCCGACAACCACGTTTACCCAAACATTTGACGGCGTCATGCCGCCTGCAATACCGGCGGGCTGGTCGGTTACGTCGAGCTATGCGCCGATGACGTTTGTTTCAACTGCCGCGGCTCCGGACAGTGCCCCGAATTCGATGTTTGCCGCGGACCTGCCAAATTGCACGACGAACTGCTCGCTTACCGACGGAGGCTCTACCGAGCTAACCTCTCCTCTCATACCCGTTACGGCAGCGGCGGCAGTTGTCTCTTTCCGGCACAAATTCACAACCGAGAGCGGTTGGGACGGCGGCGTCCTTGAGATCAGTATTGCCGGCGGAGCATTTCAGGACATCGTTGCGGCCGGCGGAACATTCCTGCAAAACGGATACAATGGCCAACTCGGCGTCAGCACTCCGAATCCGCTCGGCGGCCGAAGCGGCTGGACAGGTGATTCGGGCGGGTATATTACCACGCTCGCGCGTCTCCCGGTTGCGGCGGCGGGCCAGAACATTCAGCTTCGCTGGCGAATGGGGACTGACAGTAATAACGCCCCGTCGGGCGGCGGATGGAATATTGATACGATAAATTTTGCCGGCAGCTATGCCTGTTCACCGGTAGTCAACGTCGAAGTTTCGGGCCGTGTCATGACCGATGACGGACGCGGGTTAACAAATACAACTGTTAAGATCACGGGCCCGAACGGTTTTGTCCGAGTTGCGACAACAAGCTCGTTCGGGTTTTACCAGTTCACGGATGTTTTGCCGGGTCCGACTTATAAGGTCACCATTTTCTCGCGGCTCTTTCGTTTTAGGCCGCAGATGCTTCAAGTAACGGGCAACGTATTGAATGTGGACTTTATTGGGCAGCAATAATTCTGAATACGGTTGATACTCTTCGATCACCGGGCGCTCACGGCCCGCAATTTTGTTGACTTTTACGTACCCCAAAACCTATCCTTTAAATAGACCTTTTGCAGACTTTTCGGCCTATGAGGTCGTCAAATAACATTACGGCAGTGTAGATTTGGAGTATTAATCTATGATGGCTATAAATCGCCGAACGACATTAATTAAACTTGGGATAGTAGGATTATTCGGTCTGCTCGCCATTGCTGTTTTTATTACGAATGACCGGCAGAGGGCTACGGCAGCATCGTCCGGGCCGTCACCCTCTCATACAAACGCACCGGGCGAAGATAACTGTACGGCCTGTCATACCAGTTTCCCGGTAAATACCGGCGGCGGCAGCGTCCAGATCGCCGGCCTTCCGCAAAACTACCTGCCCGGACAGCAGATCGCGGTCACCGTCACGACCAGTCTGACTGGCGCCGTCGTCTATGGATTTCAACTCACGGCGATCGATCAGGCGGGTAAAACCGTGGGTACCTTTGCTCTGCCTTCGCAAAACCCGGCTCAGATGCAGTTTATGACGAACATCGTGGGCGGAAAAAACCGGCGGTATGTAGAGCATACGGTGGACGGTATAATTCCAACGCAGTTCGGGTCAAAATCGTGGACCTTTACATGGACGGCGCCGAATCCGGCGGCCGGAAGGGTTGATTTTTACGC
>JAYUDV010000091.1:0-2210 GCA_043739565.1 Chloracidobacterium sp. | reverse complement strand
TTTTGATGCGACAAAAGGATCTCGTTTCAATAAGGTCATCATTTGCGATGTCCGATCCGGCGTTGCGATTCGGCCGGTGACGATCTCGGCCAGCAGACGGGCTGTTGCGTTTGTCGTGAGCATATTGCGGTTCTCACTCTTATAATTGCGTGATTGCTGCTCGATGCCGTAGGCGTCCTCGCAAAATGTCTTTTGGTTAACGTTGATGTTGGTGTAGCCCGTCGAAGCAAAGTAACGATTGACGCGATTTCGTTTCGCCTGCCAGATATCAAATTGCTTTTGCGGCAATTCAGCACCGCTCGATGTGTCCGTAATCACGTCGAGAATGTACTGTGTCGCCTCATTCGATGAATCGACAATCATATCGCGCACCCCGCGCGCTAGTTCCGGCGTCATTTTGATCTTGCCATCCTCAAGTTGTCGCTCGACAGCCGCTAAATAAAACAGTTTTACGACGCTCGCCGGATAAATTCGTTGACTGCCGCGAACCTCGGCCATCTTAAACTTGCTCGGATCCGACACGTCGATCAGCGTCGCCGCGATCTCGTCAGACTTAAATCCCTTTGAAGCAAAGGACGCGACCATATCGCTAACCGCCGTATTCAAAATTGTTTGGAGTTCTGGCGAGCTTTCGATCACAGGCGGCTTGTAGGTCTTTGGTGCAACGATCTCGCCGTTTTTGACGGTTTTTTGCGCGAGAAATGCGACGGACAGCAAAAAAATCAGGCCAAGACTGTAAACGATACGCTTAAATACAATCATCCGTTCTCCTCTCAATTCTTTACGTGCTACGGTTTTAAGAGTATAAACGAAAAGCGACTCGAAACCGAAGGGCCGGTTTCCTTACAAGATGAAAGAAGAAAAACTGATACGCGGCATCGGCCGGTGGGATTTTACGGCCCTGGTGATCAACGGGATCATCGGCGCCGGTATCTTTGGCCTGCCGTCAAAGGTCTTTGCTCAGATCGGCTCGTACAGCTTACTGGCATTTGTCGCATGTGCCGTCATCATTGGCCTCGTCGTACTTTGTTACGCCGAGGTCGCGAGCAGGTTTTCCGCCACGGGCGGCTCGTATCTCTATGCGAGAGAGGCATTTGGCCCGGCTGTGGGGTTTGAGGTCGGCTGGCTCTTTTGGATCGTTCGCGTTGCGACATTTGCGGCAAACGCCAATCTCCTCGTCACGTATCTCGGCTTTTTTATTCCCGGTGCAAACGAAGGCTCGATGCGGATCGCGTTCGTGAGCCTAGTCGCTTTAATTATCACGTTGGTCAACCTGTGGGGCGTTCGCGAGTCCGCGACGATGACGAATATTCTCACGGTCGGCAAATTAGTTCCGCTATTCGTCTTCGTCGCCGTGGGGATTTTCTTCGTCCAGCGGGGCAATTTCACCTTTGACGCAGTGCCGCAGTATTCGGCGTTCTCAAGCGCAGTGCTTTTGCTGATATACGCTTTTGTCGGATTCGAAGGGCCGGTCGTCATAGCCGGCGAAACCAGGAAGCCGGAAAAGATGATCCCATTCGGTTTGATAGTCGGCTTGTGTGTGGTTACGCTTGTTTACATCGCTATTCAGATCGTTTCCATCGGCACGCTGCCGGGGCTCGCCACATCCGAACGGCCGCTCGCCGACGCAGCGTCAATGTTTATCGGTCCGTTCGGAGCTGCGTTTATTACAATCGGGGTACTGATATCGATCTTCGGCAATATTAATACCGGCCTTTTGACCGCGACGCGGGTGCTGTTTGCGATGTCCGAACAGCGTGACCTGCCGCCTGTCTTTGATAAAACTCATCCAAAATTCAAAACGCCTTACGTAGCGATCATAGTTACCGCCATCGTAATGCTGATACTCGCGATCCAATCGTCGTTCCTCACCGCCGTCGCTATTGCGACTATCGCGCGGTTGCTGTTTTATGCGACAACCTGTCTGGCCCTGCCGATCTTTCGAAACCGCACTGACGCGCCCAAGGCTCAGTTTAGGGCTCCATTCGGTATCGTAGCCGCAATTCTCTCAATAGGATTGATAGTGTGGCTGCTTACAAACGTAGATTATGCCAAAGAAGGATTAGCGGTTATCGTCGCTGCCGCGATTGGCTTGATAATGTTTGCAGGATTTCGGCTTTTTCGGCGTTCCAATAAAGACAGAGCATCAGAACAGGAGAACCTGTGAGACGGATAATTTTGCCACGAATGTACGAACGAAGATTGCGGTC
>JAYUDV010000090.1:0-2214 GCA_043739565.1 Chloracidobacterium sp. | reverse complement strand
CTTGCCTGAAATATTCTTCGGCCGCCGGGAAATTCCACTCGTAGGTGACATAGTAGAACGCAACTGACGTTTGTGTTTCCGCCAGCGTGTTATCAAGCTCCAATGCCTTGAAAGCCGCTTTTTTGGCTCGGTCCTTTGCTTCGGCGGGAGCGAGCATTTCATAAAACCCAAGAAACGTGTAGCAATCGGCACTACCTGAGATGGCAAGCGCGTATTCAGCGTCGATCTGAGTCGCTCGTTCAAAGCATTCGATAGCTTTAGCAAATCCTTCCGGCGTTCGCTTATAAAAGAAGAAGCGGCCACGAAGGTACAGTTGATACGCCTCAGCGTTTGTTGTGTAACGCTTCAACACCGCTTCTTTCTCGCCACCAAACAGCTTCAGTTTTAATGCGTCCACTACCGCCAGCGTGATCTCGTCCTGCACCTCGAAGATGTCCTTCATCTCGCGGTCGTAGCGCTCCGACCAGATATGATAGCCGTCTGCGGCGTTGATCACCTGGACGGTTATGCGAATGCGGTCGCCGGATTTTCTAACACTTCCCTCAAGGATCGTCCTTACCCCGAGCGTTCTGGCGATCTCGCTTATGTTCGTATTCTTGCCCTTGAAAGCAAATGCCGACGTGCGTGCTGCGACCTTGAGATCGTCAATCTTTGCCAGGGCATTCAGCAGTTCCTCAGCCAGTCCGTCGCAGAAATACTCGTTCTCGACGTCGGCACTCAGGTTTGCAAACGGCAGCACGGCAATTGAATTGGAGTTTTCCGTCACGGTATCGCCGGAATTTTGAAACACCTCGGTCTTTCCCTCGCCGGATGGAAAACCGGACGCTGCTCGTCCCGATTCCGATAAGATCGCGGTCGCTGGCTCATCCGTCGGCGCTCCATAAACCAATGGAGTTCCATCCTCAAGACAAAAACTCAGCGTGTCGTCGTAATAGTCTCGCCTGCATTCAGGGCATCGTTTCATAAACTGAATTTACTCAGGAAAACTTCGGCAACACCGGACGGCAAGACCGGAGTTTGCTCGCTCGTGTGTATCTGCGCCCGCGTCGCAGCCTCGCCGGCCGCATCGGTCGTGTGAAGGATCGCCGTCGCCGGTTCGTCGGCCACAGTCTGACTGACCGGCAATGAATCTTGCACCAGCTGAGCTCCGTCCTCGAGACAATACAGCAATGTATCGTCGTAATAATCGCGTCGGCATTCGGGGCAGCGATTCATATATTCTTCGCCATTTACTTCGTCAGGGCACTGTTACATATCTCCTTAAACAGCAGTTCAGATCGAAATGCGTCAAAAACCGGATCACAACGCGTCCACATCAAATGGATCGCCCTGACCTCCCACGCCTTGGCCAGCTTCTCGAGTGCGGCGGGCATTTCACCGAGTTCAGCCAGGATCACAGCAGAAGCTACCGGCGAAACGTACCTGAGCTTTGCCTGTTGCTCCAGTTCGTCGAGCAACTCACGCGCCTCGTCCGGATGTCCCGATCTGACGAGGGCTTTTCCGAGGTAACCGTACAATGTCAGTCCGGCGTCTTTTGTGGCCTTGCGATAATGGCCGATTGCGTTGCTCAGATCCCCAAGCTGTTCATATGCCCATCCGAGTACCCAGTGCGAGAAGAAAAAATCAGGCAATATATAAAAGTTTTTATTCGAAAGTTCTATAGCCTCTTCGTATTGCCCGGCGCAGCACAACGCGCGCGCTAAAGTTGCATTTACGACGGGCGAAAGCGGGTCTAACTCCATAGCGGTTCGCCCCTCAATTAGCGACATTTCTGAACGTCCCAATGCTGCCAGCACCGAGCAAAGCCAGTAGTGGGCCAATGATGAATTCGGGTTTATCGCTATTGCGGTCCGCAGTTCCTTTTCACCAAAACTTATATCGAATTCGAAGAATGCCTTATATATCGCAAACGAAGAATGACATTCGGAAAGATCAGCATCGAGTTCCATCGCTTTTTCGACCGCGGATCTAACTTGAGGAGCCATATCGCTCGGCGAATATGCCTCAAAATAGGCAAGGAAGGTGTAACAATCTGCCAGACCTGCGTGTGCCAAAGCATAATTTGGATCCAGTTTGATCGCCCGCTCGAAATGCTCGATGGCTTTTCTAAAATCCTCATGAGTGCGTCGGCTCCATAAGGCACGGCCCCGCAAATATAAATCGTAGGCCTCTGCGTTTTCGGTGCCTTTCTTTAAGACTACCGATCGCTTTTCA
>JAYUDV010000089.1:0-5934 GCA_043739565.1 Chloracidobacterium sp. | reverse complement strand
TCGATTGGGGCATTCAGGCTCGTGCCGAAGCCAGAGTCGAAGCTAAAGAAATGGCGAAAAAGAAACGGCATCAAGCTTACGAGGTACAGAAAGCGGCCTGATGATTTTGATTTGGAATTCAAAATCCAAAATCCAAAATCCAAAATCGATATATGGGTCTCGAAAATACATTATTTGAATCGCTGCCGGACGTTGTCACCGTCAAACTCGATGCCATCGTTAACTGGGCACGCAAATCGAGCCTTTGGCCGGCGACATTTGGACTCGCCTGTTGCGCCATCGAGATGATGAATACCGTTTCGGCCCGCAATGACCTTTCCAGATTTGGCGCCGAGACATTCCGCGCAAGCCCTCGACAAGCTGACGTGATGATTGTATCTGGCCGCGTTTCGCGAAAGATGGCCCCGGTGCTGCGGCGAATTTACGATCAAATGCCTGAGCCGAAATGGGTTATCTCAATGGGTGCGTGTGCGACGTCGGGCGGCGTGTTTGATAATTACGCCATCGTCCAAGGCGTAGATAAGATCGTACCTGTGGACATTTACGTTCCTGGCTGTCCGCCGAGGCCTGAAATGCTGGTCCACGCGATCATGATGCTTCAGGACAAGATCATGAAGGAATCGGTTAAGGACCGGCGCGATACTTATGAACCGGAATCACGCGTTTCGACTGTTCCCGGCACGATGCCGGTAACTGAAGGCACGGCGCTCGAACGCGAAATGGAAACAGAAGTAGCGGCGGGTGAGACTTCGCGGCCGTATTCTGTGCCGTCGCGACACGAAAAACGCCGTTCGTCGTAAGGATACGATGTCACTGTCAGTAGTTATGACTGAAAAGCTCCACGGTTACGTGGATAAACTGAAAATGCAGAACGAAGCGTGGGTCGTGAACGTCACCGAAGGACACGGCGAGGTTACCGTCGTTGTTCCGCGTGAATTTATCGTTGACGTCTGCCGTTTGCTTAAGGACGAGCAGGGCTTTGACATGCTCGCCGATCTTTGCGGAGCCGATCGCGGCCCCGAGGACGATCCGCGATTTGAAGTCAACTATCACCTCTTTTCGACCAAACATTATAGCCGCCTGCGTCTGAAAGTGCTGCTTTCCGAAGATGACGCTCACGTTTCGACCGTCACGCATCTATGGCGGACAGCCGACTGGCACGAACGCGAGACATACGATCTCGTCGGCGTCATATTTGACGGCCATCCCGATCTGCGGCGAATTTTGCTGCCGTCGGATTTTGACGGCCACGCACTTAGAAAAGATTATCCGTTAAGAGGTTACGAGCCTTACAGCATGAATTAGTAAATCGTAAATTGTGAATCGTCAATAGAAAGAAATTACGATTTACGATATACGATTTACGATTTACGATTTACGATTTACGATTTACGAAAATATGTCGGTAGTTGCTGAAAATATTCCCAGCCAATTTGAGGTTCTCGACCAATCGCTTGAGTCCGAGATGACGCTGTCGATGGGGCCGCAGCACCCTTCGACGCATGGCGTATTGCGGCTTGATCTCAAGCTTGACGGCGAATTGGTCGTAAATGTTATACCCGACATCGGATATCTCCATACGGGAATGGAGAAGCTCTTTGAATACAAGAAATATCAGCAAGGCATCGTCATCACCGACCGGATGGATTATCTGAATCCGCTTGGCAACAATCTGGCGTATGTAATGGCGGCGGAGAAGCTGCTTGACCTTGAGATTCCGGAACGGGCCCAGGTAATACGCGTTCTAATGTGCGAATTACAGCGGATCGCGTCGCACATGGTTTGGCTTGGCACCAGCGCTCTGGATCTCGGCGCGATGAGCATTTTCTTCTTTTGTTTTCGCCAGCGCGAGAAGATATTGAATTTGATCGAGGCGGCGTCAGGCGGGCGAATGACGCCAAGCTATTTTCGCATCGGCGGCCTGATGATGGATCTACCGGCGGGGTTTGAGCGGCGTGTAAAGCAGTTCATGGACGATTTTCCGGAGGCGTTGAACACCTTTGAAACGCTGGCGACCGGAAACACTATCTGGCAAAGCCGCACAAAAGGAGTCGGCGTTATTTCGGCCGAGGACGCGATTGATTGGGGCCTGACCGGGCCAAGTCTCCGAGGCAGCGGCGTCGAACTCGATCTGCGTAAGGCAAATCCATATACCGGTTACGACAACTACGACTTTGACATTCCGACCGAGCCGGACGGCGACGTTTGGTCGCGTTTCATGGTTCGCATGCGTGAGCTTTACGAATCACATAAGATCGTTCGTCAGGCTCTGGAGCGTCTGAAACCGGGGCCGACCAAGGCCGACGCACCAAAGATCGTTCTGCCCGATCGCGACGATATGCGCAAGCATATGGATTCGCTGATCCATCACTTTTTGATCGTCGCGGAAGGATTCAATATCCCGCCCGGCGAGGTTTATATGCCGATCGAAGCGTCAAAGGGCGAGCTCGGCGTTTATATGAAATCGAACGGCGGCCCGAAACCCGAACGCGTCCATTTCCGCGGCCCCAGCTTTGTAAATCTCTCGGCCCTGCCCGTAATGTGCGAGGGCGAGATGATCGCGGATGTTGTCGCGATCATCGGGTCGCTGGATATTGTGTTGGGTGAGATTGATAGATAATGAAATTGACGCTTCATATCCTAACACTTGCTCTTTTCCTTGGTTCCGTCTTTCGAGCCTCTGCGCAAGATAAAGCTGTGCTCGCGACGAATCCGCCCTCGGTCGCCCCAAAGGAGGTTGCTTTAAGAACGCAAGGGTCTGCGGGAATTTATTATCAAGAGAATAAAGACATTTCAGTAGCGCGAAATCAAAGGATAGTCTTGTTTAAGAATGAAAGCGGTTGGGGAAATATCTCGGCATCATTCATTTCGAATGGCAAGACCCTGATAAAGCCCAGGATGATTTCGATTAATCTTTTTATCGCAGCGAAGGATCGAATTTATGTAGATGATAGAAGTCTTGAGTTAGCGGCCGATGGAAAAAATATCTACAAAGGCAACTCGCAATTGAGTGATGGTCGTACCAACGGACGAGAGATATATTCGTCGCTCAAGTTTGAGGTTTCGCTGAAAGATTTTAAAAAGCTTGCTAAGGCGAAGAAAATTGGACTTAAGGTTGGACCAACGCAATTTGAACTTACAAATGAGATAACGGGCGGTTTTAGAGATTTAGTTGGCTTGATTGAGGGAAAATAGGATAGGGGTAATGGAGATGCGTGCGACTAAGTTCGCGGTTTTGGCCGAAGACAATAAGTCCAATCAGATGTATGAAGCAATTAGGATTTCCAACCGACTAGCCGTAGCGGAAATCAGGCTGAAACGGGCCAATCTTCTATCTGATGGAGTTATTTCTGAGATAAAAGGAATTAATGAGTCCAGGCATCTGCTCACAGACTCTATTCTTCTTGGAGAAGATGTGCTGGAAGAGCTTAAGCTAATTGAACAGCGAGTCGCTCACATAGAACAAACGATAGACGTGTAAAAGAATGGCAGCAGCAACACCCACAAGTTATACAGATAAAGTCATCGTCTCGGACGAGGTGGCGGAGTTTTCGCCGGCGATCGTTGATGAGATGAGATCGCACGTCGCTAAGTATCCACCGGAAAGGAGCCGTTCGGCGTTGATACCGTTGCTGATGCTGGTTCAGCGCGAGCGCGGTTGGATCGACAATCCGGGCGTCAATTTTTTGGCAAAATTTTTGAATCTCGAGGTGACGGACGTTTGGGAAACGGCGACATTTTACTCGATGTTCAACATGCACCCCGTTGGCCGTCATCACGTACAGATCTGCAAGACGCTCTCATGCAAGATCATGGGCGAGCCTGAGATCACCGATCATATTTGCTCAAAACTAGGCATCCATCCCGGCGAAACGACCGACGACGGCAAATACACCGTCACCATGGTCGAGTGCCTCGGAAGCTGCGGCACCGCGCCGATGATGCAGATCGGGTTTGATTATCATGAAGATTTGACGGTTGAGAAGGTGGATAAGATATTGGACGCGTTTCCGTAGCGTGTCAGTACCGATAAATGGCGAACCATTCCTTTTGGAAACGCTGATTTCGTCGGAGGCGGCTGTGTGAAACAAAGAAGTTGAGAGAAAACTCAACAAACCGGGATGTTTGCACGTCAGGAATAAAACGGGCAGGTTCGCATAGAAAATGGATTAATCCGTCGTTAGATTCTGAATTAAGAAAAAAGCAAAATGGATGACTTTGAACAAGAAGAGTTTCTCGGCAGTCTTAAAGTGATGTTGTATTGCTCTTCTGTATTATGGGCGTTGATTGTTCCCGTAATTGTTATTCCTTTTTTTGCTTATTATTTTGACAATTATTATTTGTTATTCGGTATTCCGATTGCTTATGTTTCGAGCTTTTTAGGGATTGTTGGCAGTAGATTGCCATTATACTTCTTATTACTTTGCATTGGTTATGGGTTTTGGAATGGCTTTAATCCACGTCAATATATAATTTTTTTTGGATTGGTTTCATTTTGTAATTTCTTGTTTGCGGCCTTTGCTGATGGATACTGGGAGCAGATAAAAACCATTCAATATGGCGAAGATGCTAAAGAGTATGCTGAATTTTTGGCATTAACGGAAAATTCAAGCATCTATCAACCAACTTTTGAGGAATTTAAGGAAATGCGAAACGATGCATTACAAAGTAGTTCTAAAACATTCTGAAGAGGGTTACAGTGTTTCGTGTCCTGCATTGCCGGGATGCTGGTCTCAAGGAGAGACCGTGGAAGAGGCTCTCGACAATATTCGCGACGCGATCCGCGAATATTTGCAGGTTCTTAAAAGGTAAGCAACAAATATGAGCAACGGCGACATTATTAAAGGTTTATACGACGCATTCGCTACCGGCAACGTGCCCGGAGTTTTGGGTGTGATGGATGCGAATATCTCGTGGACCGAGGCCGAAGGGTTTATGTACGCCGGAACATACGTCGGGCCGAACGCCATTCTCGGCGGTGTTTTTATGAAGCTTGCGACCGAGTGGGAGGGTTTTTCCGCGGTGCCGGAACAGATCGTCGACGGCGGCGATATGGTTGTCGGACTTGGAAATTACAGTGGTAAATTCTTGAAAACCGGTAAGAGCGTGACCGTGCCGTTTGCTCATGCGTGGACGTTTGTTGACGGTAAGATCGTTAAGTTTGTCCAATACACGGACACTTTGGTTGTCGCGAGGGATTTGGGACTTTAAGAGTAGGCAAGGGTGCCTGCGTTCCGACTTTATGGAAATAAAAGCAATCGGCTGCGAGCCATTACAACTTAAGCTGATGCACGTGAAGGACGGGCATACTCTAAAGGTGTATCGCGATCACGGCGGCTATAAGTCGCTTGAAAAAGCCCTCAAGATGGCCCCGGCGGATATTATAGAGGAAGTCAAAAAGAGCGCTTTGCGAGGAAGAGGCGGCGCGGGTTTTCCGACCGGAATGAAATGGTCGTTTGTGCCAAAAGATTCGCCAAAGGTTAAATACGTAGTATGCAACGCCGACGAATCTGAGCCGGGAACATTTAAGGATCGCTATCTGATGGAACGCGATCCGCACGCCTTGATCGAAGGTATGATCATCGCGGCGTATGCGTTGGGATCACGAACCGGTTTTATCTACACCCGCGGCGAATATAAATACCTGATCGACATTATGGATGTCGCTCTCGCCGAGGCCCGCGAAGCAGGTTTGCTCGGCAAAAACATCCTCAGTTCGGGTTTTGACCACGAGATTTACACGCATACCGGTGCGGGTGCGTATATTTGCGGTGAAGAGACCGCACTGCTTTCATCACTCGAAGGCTTTCGCGGCCACCCGCGGATGAAGCCGCCGTTTCCGGCTGTCGAGGGTGTTTATGCAAGCCCAACAATCGTAAATAACGTCGAAACGCTGACCGCCGTTCCGCAGATAATCGAGATGGGCGGAATTGC
>JAYUDV010000088.1:0-2224 GCA_043739565.1 Chloracidobacterium sp. | reverse complement strand
GTCAAGGGCGAAATGAACGGCATCCAGTCCGACGCCGCTCGCACCATCAATCCCGAACTGCCATACGCAGCAAATGCCGCCAAGCAGAGCCAACAGATAAGGGAGTTATTGAACAAACAACAGGAATCGCAAAAGACACGCATCGCTGAAATGGAAAAAGGCGAGGTCCCGCAAAGCTCCATCGCCAACCGGCCGCCCGTCGTTGACGAGAGCGAATTGAACGTCCAACGCGCCAACGAGATGATCCAGCAGCAGCAAAAGGCCCAACTCGAAGCCGCCGTCGGCAAAACGCCCGAGACCGTCGCCGCCGAACGCCAGCAAATGATCCAGAAGTTCCTCGACCGGGGAATACTGCTGCTGCTGCTGCTTGGTGCCGCTGGACTCTGGGGGCTGTTTTACTTCCCGGCGGCGTGTGCGGTCGCGGGTTACACGCGGTCATTCACAGCGACACTCAACCCGACTGTCGGGCTCGACACGATCAAGCGTTTAGGCGGAGATTACGTCAAGATCCTGTTAATGGGATTGGCTATCGCTCTTATGTCGGGCTTTATCAGCGGAGTCATCGCCGCCGCCTTGAGCGCATTCGATATGCCGGGCGTCGGAAACGTGCCCGCACGTGCGATCAGCAGCCTGTTTGGTTTCTATTTCTCCGTAGTATTCTCGTGCGTCATCGGTTTCGCCCTCTACAAAGCCTCCGACAGGCTCAAACTTTTTCGCTAATACAAAGAAGTTTAGCCACGAATTAACACGAACAGGCACGAATAAAAGCAGTGATTTCTTATTCGTGTCTGTTCGTCTACATTCGTGGCTGTTTAGACATGTTTATTGGATTTTGATGATATTATCGGTAACCCATGACTCCAAAGTTCATAATCTCCGTCCTTCTTTCCTTAATTCTATTTCCGGGGATAGGTCTTTCTCAATCGCAAAAGCCTAAAGATGACGAGGTCACGCCCAGAGAAAAACGAGTGCTTCAGCGACTTGGAAAGCTTTTTGTAAAACGTTATCAGCAGACAAGAGATCTGAAACCTTTGACAAAGGAGTTCTTTCTTAACGACTTTGAATCCCTATTCAATGGCAGCTCGATGTTTATTGTTCCAGAAAAGATTGGTCCGCAATTAAGCCGAAAAGAGAGATTTCGCGCCTACATTGCGGAGGCAAATCTGTTGTACGTTGGCACTCTATCGCGTATCCTCACCTCTTCTGCTGAGTTCGATATACTTTCCAAAACGGTTGCCAAAACGCTAACGGAAGACAAATATTGGGGAACTTTTCCCAAGAAAAATATCACGCGGGAAGGATTCTTGAAGAATCTTATTGAATTGGAGCGTGCCTTGACAGAAGCCCACGTTGAACTGGCCAAGAAAAACTACGAAAAATCTGTTCGTTATAGAAGAGAGATAGCTAAGCTCGAAACGGTAGAGGATTTTAACTATCCCGTCAACGTCGATGTGTGGAATAGAGGTTTCGGAGAGGGCGACAAGGGTGAAATGAAAGAGTGGCTACGACGTTTTCCTTCCGGAACCAAAGCCTACCATATAGGAACCCCGATAGGTATTGCGTTATTAGTTGTCAAAGAGAAAGGAAAATACAAGGTCTTCATGATCGGCCCGTATCCCTGGGATTGATTCAAAAAAACAAATACGGCTTGTACCGCAGGCGATTTGGCCAACAATTTGTCCGGCTTACAATATTTTTCTATACTCATTAGTTCGTGACTGATGGTTCGTCGTTCGTTGTTTGAACCATACCAAATTAACCACGAACAACGGACGACGAACAACCAACAAGCATTTATGGCATTTTTTTGGCGTAGGAAAAAGGAAGATACATTTTCAAGCTCCGTTCTGGGGTTAGATAAGTCTGTCGAAGAATTAAAGGCACAGGAAGAGGCGGTCGAGCGCGAGATCGGCGTGCGTTTTACCAAAGCCATCGAAAAGACGCGGCATTCGATCAACAATCGGCTCGATACGATATTCGAGGGCCGCAAGCAGATTGATGATGAGCTTCTGGATGAACTTGAAGAAATGCTCATCTCGACCGACATCGGCGTGGCGACGACGATGCAGGTGCTCGACGCGATCCGGCGAGGCGTTTCGCGGCAAGAGATCAACGATCTCGGTGCATTAAAATCAGCGATGAAACGCGAGCTGCTCGATATTCTTCACCAATCTGAAGCGAAAGGCGTCGCTGACGAGCGTCTTATTCCCGAAAGCGTAAAGCC
>JAYUDV010000087.1:0-2228 GCA_043739565.1 Chloracidobacterium sp. | reverse complement strand
GGCTGGGCACGAACGCGGACCGTTTATTTCGCGATGGAATTTTCAAAGCCGTTTGTGAGTTACGGTTTCAAGAATTTTGCGAAGGAAGATTACAAAGGATTTTGGCGAAAGTTTGACCAGACGAAAAATTTCCCCGAAATGGCGGGAAAGCAGATACGAGCGCATTTCGATTTTAATACGCGCGATAAAGAGAAAATTCAGGTCAAATTCGCTCTCTCGCCTGTATCCACGACCGGTGCGATGAAAAATCTCGAAACAGAAATTCCACATTGGGATTTCGAACGCACAAAACGCGAGGGCGAGGCCGCGTGGAACCGCGAGCTCGGCAAAATTGCGGTGACCACTCTCGACAAAGGCGAAATGACCAATTTTTATACGGCGATGTATCACGCCTTTATCTCGCCGACGGTTTATATGGACACCGACGGCCAGTACAAAGGCCTCGATCAAAACGTCCATCAGGCCAACGGGTTTACCAACTACACGACCTTTTCGCTCTGGGATACGTATCGCGCGCTTCACCCCTTTTTCAACATCATCCAGCCAAAGCGCAATCGCGACATGGTCGAATCGATGATGGCCCATTACGACCAGAGCGTTCATCACATGTTGCCGGTCTGGTCGCATTATGCCAACGAAAACTGGTGCATGATCGGCTACCACAGCGTCGCCGTGGTCGCTGACACGATCGTGACCGGCAATATCACCGGCGTCAACGCGAATAAGGCTCTGGACGCATCGGTCCAAACGGCAAAAACAAAATACTACGACGGTCTCGAATATTACATGAAAATGGGCTACGTACCGGAGGACAAAAATTCTTCATCCGTCTCAAAAACGCTCGAATACGCCTACGACGACTGGGCCCTTGCGCAAGCCGCGAAAAAGCTTAACCGGAATGATATTTACAAGGAATTTATCAAGCGTTCCGAGAACTGGAAGAATGTATATGATCCGTCGGTCGGCTATATGCGGCCAAAGATGAGCGACGGCAAATTTTCCGCGACCTTCGATCCGCTAAAAACCGAAGGCCAGGGATTTATCGAGGGAAATGCATGGAACTACAGCCTTTACGTGCCTCACGACCCCGATCAAATGATCAAAATGATGGGCGGGAAACGGATGTTTGTGGCTCATCTGGATGAGCTTTTTACGATGCATCTACCCGATTCGTTCTTTGCCGAGACCGAGGACATAACACGCGAAGGCATAATCGGCGGTTACGTCCACGGCAACGAACCGTCGCACCATGTCGCCTATCTATACAACTGGACCGACCAGCCGTGGAAAACGCAGGAACGCATCCGCATGATCCTAAAAAATCAATATCGACCGACCGTAGACGGTCTCGGCGGCAACGACGACTGCGGCCAAATGTCGGCGTGGTATCTGTTTTCGGCACTGGGATTTTATCCTGTCGCTCCGGGTTCGGATCAATACCAGATAGGAAGCCCGGCGATCAAAACCGCCTTATTGCATTTCGAAAACGGCAAGACGCTGACGATCGAAGCGAAAGATCAAAGCGACAAAAACATTTACGTGAAAAAAGTGATGGTCAACGGCGAAACGCTCAAGCGGAATTATCTAACTTATAAAGAAATAACAGGCGGCGGAAAAATCGTCTTTTACATGGACGACAAGCCGAACACGTAACACAAATTAACCGTGAGCGGAAGCAGATAACGCCGATCTTTCGCTTA
The DNA here is from genome assembly GCA_043739565.1 of Chloracidobacterium sp. Taxonomy (GTDB): domain Bacteria; phylum Acidobacteriota; class Blastocatellia; order Pyrinomonadales; family Pyrinomonadaceae; genus OLB17. Next base: position 528 of record JAYUDV010000087.1, on the reverse strand, counting down.
TTCAAATCTGTGTGTTCCGCATTACTCTGTGACTAAATACAAACGCAAAAATCCGACTGCTATTATCAACATTAGCAAGATCAGCGAACCGACGACCTGATTGCGGGAAAATCTCATTTTGCATCGAAAAGCAGCACCGGATTGATCTTAAATTGCAGCATTTTGGCCGTATCGCGGCCGGCGTCGCCGCCTTTTCGCTGGACGGTGATGCGGCCGATCTTTAGATTGCCTCGCGAAGTAATCTCTATCTTTCCGTCGCCAAAGAATTTGATCGTTTCGGCGTCGGTTCTCAATATCCAACGCGTTTTGTCGGTCGATTTGAGCGCGACCATCACCCAACCGGCCGCGTGCGGGCCGTCACCCGAGAAAAGGTCGTGAACGATCTTCGTCCGGTTTAGCGTGAAAAAATCTATCACGGCTTTCTGTGATGCGGCGTCGAGTTCGTCGAGATACATCCTTTTTGGGTCGCGCGAAGGTTTGTTAGGCGGCGTCTCTCCGACAAATAATTTGAGCGCCGCTTCGACCTGT
>JAYUDV010000086.1:0-2229 GCA_043739565.1 Chloracidobacterium sp. | reverse complement strand
CAAAAACCTCACATAAAAAGTCGATATCGCTGCGCGTCGCGTCCTCGGCCGAAAACTCGACGTCGTCGACACAATCGCTGGCAATGCCAACCGCTTTCGCCGTCATCTCCAAAATCTCGTCGCGTGTTTTCTTCAATTTATATTGCAGATGAATGTCTGATGTCGCGACAAATGTATGGATACGTGCTCGTTTCGCGCTCTTCAGTGCCTCGGCCGCGCGATAGATGTCCGACGGGACAGTGCGACATAACGCCGCTATCGTCGTATTGCGACACTCATCGGCGACCGCGACGACCGAGCGAAAATCACCTTCCGAGGCAAACGGGAAACCCGCTTCGATCACATCGACGCCGAGCCTTTCTAGTTGGCGCGCCATGGATATCTTTTCCTCGATGTACATCGAGCAACCGGGCGACTGTTCGCCGTCACGAAGCGTTGTGTCGAAGATCGCAATTTTTTTCCTGTCCATTTGTTCTCCGTTGAAAAAGAGAGCCACGCGCTGAAAGTCGAATTAGGAGAATGTTATATAAACCAATTGTAATAAGTCAACATTATGTAAGTCATATTTGCATAAGACATAATTATACATTTATAATGTTGTTTAGTGTTTTTTACCGGCTCGTGGATTTTCACGGCAGCAGCGATGAAGAAACAAATTTGGGTGCGTAATGGATATTAACCAGTTAGAGGTGCTCGTAACGGTTGCTCGCGAACGTAGTTTTTCGAGAGCGGCGGAGGTTTTGAACCGCACACAGCCGGCGGTCAGCCAGGCTGTAAGGCGCCTCGAACATGAGGTCGGCGAAAAGCTTTTCGACCGCTCGTCCAAGGACGGAACGCTGACATTCGCGGGCGAGGTTTTGCTCGATTACGCGCGGCAGATGCTGAATCTGCGACACAGAGCTCAGGCCGCGCTCGTCGAGATGCGCAATCTGCATCACGGCAAGGTGACGATCAGTGCAAATGAACATACCGTTTTCTATCTCCTGCCGGTTATCGAGGAGTTTCGAAAACTTCACCCGATGATCAAGATCGAAGTCCAGCGTGGCGTGGCAAGCCGCATTCCGAAACAGATTACTGGCCGTGAGGTCGAGCTTGGCGTTATTTCATTTACCCCAAATGACGATTCGCTTCGGTCGGTAAGCGTGATGAATGATGAGCTTGTGCTTGTCGTTTCGCCGAAGCACGAATTAGCCGACCGAGGCAGCGTGTCGATCAAGGAACTATCAAATGTGACGTTTGTCGCCCACAACGCACCTTCGCCGTACCGGCAGAAAGTGATCGAAACTTTCGAAAAGCATAAAACAAGATTAAATATTTCGGTCGAACTGCCATCGCTTGAGGCGATCAAAAAACTGGTCGAACGAGACGTCGGCGTCGCCCTGGTGCCTAAGCTGACGGCGCAGGCGGAGATTGCCTCTGGGCAGCTTCGCTCGCTGACCGTTAAGGAAATGAAGTTAGAACGAAAGCTCAACATCATTTACCGGCGAAATTCCGAGCTGTCACATGCGGCAAAGGCTTTTCTCAATGTGGCCAAAGATTTAGGTAAAATGTCCGATCAATAGACCCGTCGTCAATCTTTCGACATGCCATTTAAAACGTCAATTTGTTTACTTTGCGCGGAAAACCCTCTATGTATTGAGATGGAATTGGGTTAGAATGTGAGACAGTTTCATTTAGACAAAACGAGATCAAGATTCCTAATTCATACTGAACGGGCAAAAAATAATGACTGAAAAAGATGGCAGTGAGGCTCTTTCCCCCGCCGAACGGCGTGGTACCGACCGCAAAAAGCTAATCGTCGACGTTAGGTTTGATGGCGGCGACGGTACGGGCATAGCCAATACGCGTGATATCGGCTCGGGCGGGCTATATATGACGACGACCGCGATCCTCGATCAGGGGACGCCGATCGTCATGACGTTAAACATGGGAAATCGAACGATGAATCTCAACGGAACCGTTGTTTACTCGGATCCAGGCCACGGCGTTGGCGTGCGTTTTAAGAACCTGGACCCATCGGACGAAGAGTTTCTTAAGAACGAGCTCGAGTTGACGTAAATATATGTTCAGTCAGTTTACACTCGGCATTGAGGAAGAGTTTCAGATCGTCGATCCCGCATCGCGTGAGCTTAAATCGCACGTCTCGGAAATTCTCGAAGAGGGAAAACTGCTCCTCGGCGAAAAAATCAAGCCCGAGATGATCCAGTCGATGATCGAGGTTGGCACCGG
>JAYUDV010000085.1:0-5974 GCA_043739565.1 Chloracidobacterium sp. | reverse complement strand
CCTTTGCCGCGCTCGTTCATCTAAACAACAAATACTGTCTCGACGGCCGCAACCCGAATTCGTACGCCGGCATCTTATGGTGTTTCGGCAAGCACGACCGGCCGTGGATGGAACGCCCCGTTTTCGGCACGATCCGGTATATGACCAGCGGCAGTACGGGCAAAAAGTTTGATTCGAAAAAGTATATCGAGTGGACGAAGGATCTGTAGGACAATGCAGAAGCCCGCGTGTAAACAAGGGCGTAACACTCAAGCAGGCTCGAAGCGAGTTCGATATTCGGGAAACGTCGCGTTACGCCCTTACTAACGTGCGGGCTTCTGCACCGGACTGCCTACGCTAGCGGCACTGACAATCGTTTTGAAACTGTTTGCCGCCATTCTCGTAAATATTCTGTCCTCAAAAAAATTTGTTCCCCAGGAGTTTTTCAAAACATGCATTCTTTCTCAAAGTTTTTAACGGCACTGCTCGTATTGTTTTCTATGTCGATGGTGACCTTGGCCCAGAGCAAAGGTTTTGATACGAGCCGGATGGATACGTCCGTCGAGGCTTGTAACGATTTTTATCAGTATGCAAACGGTAACTGGCTGAAGACTACCAAAATACCGGCTGAGTATCCCAGTTGGGGAAGTTTTACGATCGTTTACGAGAATAATCAGAATGTCTTGAAAAAAGTAGTCGAAAATGCCGCTAAAACGACAAACGCCGCCAAAGGCAGCGACACGCAGCTCGTTGGCGATTATTACGCATCGTGTATGAACGAAGACGCGATGGAAAAAGCGGGCATCGCACCTATCCAGCCGCTTTTTGCACAGATCAATGGTATCAACAGCGTTAAAGACCTACAGCATGAGATCGCGGTTTTTCACAATCGCGGATTGGGTGGTTTTTTTAGATTTAGCATAGGAGCCGATGATAAGGACAGCAACGTAAACCTCGCGAGCGCCTCGCAGGGCGGCGTCGGCCTGCCCAACCGCGATTACTGGTTTAAGGACGACGCAAAATCGCAGGAAACGCGGCAAGAGTATTCGGAATTTATGACGAATATGTTTAAGCTTGCCGGAGATTCGGCGGAAATGGCGGCGGCTGAAACTGCGACGGTAAGCGCTATTCAAAAGCGATTTGCGTCTCCCGCGAAACCGCCGGTCGAGCTTCGCGATTCCGAGGCGAACTATAACAAAAAATCGCTCGCCGAACTGGCTCAATTGACGCCTAATTTTTCGTGGCCCGATTACCTCTCATCTCGCGGTATATCGAGCGTTAAAGGTGTGAATGTCGGCCAGCCGAAATATTTTGAAGAGATGAGCAAGATGTTGAATGACGTGCCGCTTTCAGATTGGAAAACGTACATGAAATGGGTAGTCATCATAAATTCAGCTAACAATCTTACGAAAGCGTTTCGTGACGAGTACTTTAATTTTTCAGCCAAATATCTGTTTGGCGTCCAACAGCAGCAGGCCCGCTGGAAGATATGCACGGCCAACGCCGACGCCGTGATCGGCGAATCGCTCGGCCAGGAATTCGTAAAGACCTCGTTTACGCCGGCGGCAAAAACCCGGATGAACGAGCTGATCGACAATCTGTTTGCCGCCTATAAAGAACGCATTCAAAAACTCGACTGGATGAGCGACGCCACGAAAAAACGGGCACTCGAAAAGCTGGCGGCTTACACCCGCAAGATTGGTTATCCCGATAAACTAAAAGGATATAAGGGCTTAGACCTCTCACGCGACTCTTTTTATCAGAATAACCTGAAAGCGAGCGAATTCCTGATCAAACGAAATTTGGAAAAATCGGGCAAACCCGTCGATAAATCGGAATGGGGAATGACGCCGCCGACCGTGAATGCGTACAACAATTCGCAATTTAATGAGATTGTCTTTCCGGCCGGGATTTTGCAGCCGCCATTTTTCGATTCTGCTTCGGACGACGCCATCAATTACGGCGGTATCGGCGCGGTGATCGGCCACGAGATCACACACGGATTTGACGACGAAGGCAGCAAATATGACGCACAGGGAAATCTGAAAACCTGGTGGACGGATGCCGATCGTAAAACATTTGACGAGCGAACCTCGTGCGTCGTCAAACAGTTTAGCGGTTACAAGGTCGGCGGCGATGTGTTTATGAACGGCAAGTTGACGCTCGGAGAAAACACTGCCGATCTTGGCGGCCTGACAATGGCGTTTTCGGCCTTTGAAAAGTCGATGGAGGGCATAACGAAACCCGCAAAGACCGATAATCTGACTCCGGAACAGCGTTTCTTTTTAGGCTGGGCGCAGGCATGGGCCGAAGTTTCGACCCCGCAGGGCGAGGCATTTCAGGCTCAAAACGACCCTCACTCAATCGCCCGCTTTCGCGTCAACGGACCGCTATCGAATATGCCGGAGTTTGCGTCGGCGTTTGCATGCAAACAAGGAACTCAGATGGTACGGTCCGAAATCTGTAATATTTGGTAGGTGTACAAAGATTGTTAGAACCCTCCCTCGCGTACGCGGGGGGCATTGGCGCCGAGTATTGATCGAGTCGGTTTTCCGTTAGGTTGGTGCCGCCCGCTTACGCAAGCGGTTCTGACTCGTTATTTGCGATTCGGTTTCACCATTTGCGGGTCAGCCATTTTCCCCATCGTCATTCCGCCGTTTGCCCACCTGCCATTGACATCGACCGTATTTACTGATGGCGGAGCTACATCTCCCATCGCTGGGGGCGGTAAGGTACGCTTCACACCGATCGTTTCGTTGTACGGCTGAGATTTGAATAAATTAAAAGCAAAAATTCCGCCGAATATTCCAGCCACCATCGAAAAAGCTGCCGTCGCGATACGCACATGCGCCGCTTTACCGCCTGCCATCCGACCGGACAATTCTTGGTCAAAACCGTCCCGTCGGCCCGGCGAAAAAATCTGACGCATAAACGGCCCTCCGAGTTTACTAGCAGATCTTCGGCCTCGCGGCGGGTCATATTGGAGAGGTTATAGACGTTTAGCTTGCAGTCACCGCAATGGCGTTTGCGATCGTCGCCAAACATCTCGTCCCAATTTGCGCTACAGGGTGATGCTACGTGGATGTTGTCTAGCGGGTTGGTGAATTTTCTCATTGGGCCTCCGGTTTATTAGACACGCGAATGCGTGCTTTGTTCCCGAAGAACGATTGAGATCTTTATTTTTGCAAGGAGAGCCTATTTTTTAAACGTCGGGCGGGTCCAGTTGCCGTTCCAATCAAACTGCTCCAATGCCGAGAATCGCTTTTTGTAGTCGTAGAAAGATTCGCCTTCGTAGGCGTAGCCATGGTAGTAGAATTCGCGGCCGGTTTCGATCGAGTATTCGATCTCCTTGAGCATTGTAAAGATACCGAGGCTGCGGCTTGATTCGTCAGGGTCAAAGATCGCGTAGATGCCGGAGGTCGTTGAGTTGCCCTCGTCAAAATAGCTGACGGCGACCAGATTGTCCTCCCGATAAACGGCGATCTCGCGGCCTTCGTTTGGTACGGTCGCGGGTTCGCGGGAAACAAAATCGAAAATGGAAGCCGGGACGCCGTTTTCGAAACGCTCTTTATGGCGGTGAAACAGAGATTCGGACTCGGCGGTAATCTCGATCGGGCGGATCTCGACGAGCAAGCTCTCGTTTTTGCGTAAAATACGGCGTTGACTTTTTGAAAGCTTGAAATCGGCGAGCCGTATCCGCAACGGTATCACCCGGCGAATCTCATCACGGTAAATGCCCAGGCTGTAGCGGAAAAAATGAGTGCCGAAGTGACGCCAGGCGTCGGCCAGCAACAAATCCATCTGCTCGGGCGTCACCGCATTAGCTTGAAATTCCTCGTTTATAAAAACAAGGTCAGTGCCCGGCGTACCAGTCATAGTCAAACTCGGCCCAGAAATCGCGCGGCCGCTCGTCGGTAAACTCGATGCGGCCGATGCGTTTTATCTGCTTGATCCCGTACTTTGTGGGCGATGCGAGCCGCAGCGGGGCACCGTGTTCATTTGTGAGCGGCGCCCCATTCATCTCGTAGGCAAGCAGCGTTTGCGGATGCAGAATGGATGGCATGTCCCATCCGACAAAGTATTTTTCGTCGGGCGTGCGTAACGCGACATATCGCGGCAGATCCTGTGGGTGATTAACGACATCCGCCACGCTGCCATCGCGATTTGCCGGCGCGTATTTTGCGGCAAAATCCGAAAAGCGGACGCCGGCCCAATGGACAATGACGCTCCAGCCCTCGATGCATTTAAATTCGGTCGTCATTTCGGTTCTGGGCAGACGCTTAATGTCGTCGAGCGTCAAAACGAGATCTTCGGTTCGACCAGCGAGGCCGCCAACATTTAGTCTCCAGGCGGCCGCGTCAATTTCACCCTCAAGGCCTTCGAAACCGTTTGTCCGCGAAGTGATAACTGCCTCCGGTGGAAATTCCTTTGCGAGACGCGACGGGCGATAAAAAATCTGGCTGACGCGCTCGTTAAATTCAAAAGTGCGCCTGAGCAGTGCACTTTTCGTCTCGTCCGGCATCCAGCGCCAACCAAAAACGCCTAATAACGCCGCTGCACCGCCGACAAGAAACCCTCGTCGCGAACGCGCGAACATTTGCCGCTTTGCCTCCTCAGCGGAGACAGGTTCGCTAAGATATCGATGCTCCTTTAATACAGATGCGGTGTTATTTGCGTCTTCGGGAAACGAATCGACCGTATGGCCCGTCCTCGCCTCAAATTCACGAACTTTTTCCATCAAAACTTCTTTATCTTCGCTCACGCAGTTACCTCCTCGACGGCGGATTGCTCTGGTTTCGTTTCGACGGCTCCAACAATATCGTAGCCGGTGATCATCGAACGAAAATTACCCCAACCAGCCAACGCGACCTGCACGACATGCACAACGAAAAACAGCACGAACAACACCATCAGCCAAAAATGCTCAAACCTAGCCCATTCGTACCCGCCGAGTAAGCCTGTTAGCCACGAAAGTTGCGTCGGTTTATAGATCGCAAGGCCGGTGACGATCGATGCCGCGCCCATCAGTATAATGCTCGTGTAGGCTATGCGTTGGGCGTCGTTATATTTGCCCTGCGGCGGCAGTTTTTTGACGATGTGGGCATCATGCAGAGCAACTAGCGGTGCCCGCTTAAATGATCCGGGAATCGGCAACAATGCCCGCCATTCGCCTGAAATAATCGTATAAATTATGTAGAGCACGCCATTTACGGCGAAGAACCACATGAAAAAGAAATGAAGTTGGAGGCCCTCGGCGAGGCGAAAAGGAATGTTGGACCATTCATAGGTCCACGGTGGAAGATAGTCGAGTATCTTGAAACCCCAAAAATCTATTTTCGAGATCTCGTAAAACCACGGCGGGAAAAACTTGAACAGCTCATAACCAAAGACGCGTATGCCGTAAACCTGATTGGCCCAATAGATCAGTATTCCGCTCCAGATCATCATGGCGAGCAGCGGAAAATTGACCCAATGCAACCACCGAATCGCTAGCGGATGCTTTTTTTCAAGTTGCTTTTCCATCATGCTTCGCGGGCGAAAATCTTTACCAAGATTATGCTCCCGCCGTTTCGATATGTCTACGCATCGCGGGGTAGATGGCACCTGCGATCTGAGCGTTGTCGGCAGCATCCATTTCGGACACGACAAAGAACGCGTGCCGGCCGATGCTAAAACCGGCCGCGTTCAAAGCTCCGTCGACGTGGCCGGTCACTGGACCGTCCGCTTCTGCCGGAAGATCCGTGTCCGTTACGAGAACGGAGATAACTTTTCCCTGACGCCGCAGCACGATATGGACAAAGCGCCGTCCGGCAAATATGCACGAGTGAGCCTCAAGCAGCTCGACCGGCGACACGGGTTTGTCAACGAATGCGGTTTTCACGGCCTCAAAAACCGCTTTGTCGATGTCTTTATCAAACGGGCCGAACTTTTTGGCCGCGTCATCAAGCGAGATCGGGTGCTCCGCAAGGTTAAACTTGACGGCGCAATTCTTGTG
>JAYUDV010000084.1:0-5979 GCA_043739565.1 Chloracidobacterium sp. | reverse complement strand
GACGGTAAGCGAATCTTGTCGTTCGCAGGTCTTCCCCTTTGAAACTCTTGCTTGATGTTGAGAGAAATGAGTCCAACGCCTTTTTATCGAGATGTGTGCCGTCCTGAAAACATTTGCATTGGATCGCCCAATAATCGCCGTCGTGCGTCAGTCCAACAAGGTCGATTCCTGTATCGCTGCCTCCGAGATCGTTGCGGCCCGGGAAATCTTTCCAAAGCCAAACGTCTTTAAGCAAATTGGTGTATTTCGGATCGGTCTGAAGATAGCCCTGCATCAAACGCTCAAACTTGTCGCCTTTGTCACGTTGTGATCGGGCTTCCTTTCGGTATTTGTCGAGTAAGATGTCGAAGGTCATTTGGTTCTACTGAATATTCGGCATTCGCACGGCAAATTTAGCATTAACCGGCTTTGGTTCGCAAGAAAGCAGAGGCGCAGCCTCAGAGTGGTCGGGTGGATCTCCCGGAAAGGCGGAGCCGTTTCCGCACATCGGGTGGCCGAGCCGGGGAAAGCATAAATCAAAATCCCCGGTCGCTACCGCTCGCGGTTCTGACAATTACGCCCTTACTAATGTGCAGGCTTCTGCATCAGCGTTGGACACACATGCTTCACTCAACGCGGTTACGAAGAGCCAAACTTACTTCTTCAACCACCCTGTTTTGGTCAGTTGGCAGTTGGCAGTAGCAGGTGGCAGTGGCCGGACTTGAGGAAACAAGAAATTTTTCTTTGCGGGTGAAATTCAACATCGGATTTATCTAATATTTGTAGTAAAATCGAGGCGGAGGAAATTGGCGATGCTGACAGCAATTGAGACAACCGGAACGAATAACGCGAATCATCAAATTACCTTAGATGAAGATTTGCCAAGTAACGCGCCGAGCCGCGTGCGGGTAATTGTTTTATATGACGACGACGGGCAGAATGGCGATTCAAAAAAGCGTCGCAAGGCCGGAAGCGCTGAAGGTTTGATAAGCATCTCGGATGATTTTGACCTTATGTTGGTCTCCGAATCGTTACTTGCGAGAGAATGGAGCACACCAGAAGAGGATGAGGCGTGGGCAAATTTGTAAAGGGCGACGTCGTAATCGTTCTGTTTCCTTTTTCCAACTTAACGAATGCAAAGAAACGACCTGCATTGGTGATCACGCAACTTAATCGGGACGACGCCATAGTGTGTCAAATTACGAAACAAAACGTGCCTGACGGTTACAGCATTGAGCTTAAGGCGAAAGATTTTTCAAATGGCCGTCTGCCGATAGACCCCTCCTATATCCGGCCCAATCGGCTATTCACTGTGGATACGAATATTATCGAACGGAAAGCCGGTTCTCTTACAAAAGCCAAAGTTGACGAGGTCATCGAAAAAATAATCGCCATTATTTCCTGATCGGCCATGTTTCCGTGTAAAACCTCCCGCTACTCCTCACGGTTCCGAAAAGAACATCTCTTCAACTGTTCGGCGGCGGTTGACCATTCGTCGCAAAGTTCCTGTATCCGCTTTTCGGTTTCGGAGAGGTTTTTTGGGACTTCGGCAGACGTGAGTATTCGGAGGCGATCGCGGGCCGGGATATTTCTAGCGAGTAGAGCGAACATTTCTAAACTTTATCGACCACGATCCCGCCTTTCTCTTTTAGCAGAGCATTGAGAGATGACGGGTCGCAGTGGCGGTTTTTTAGTAGGGCTTCGGCAAGCTCGAATAGGGGAGCGGGTATTTGGGTGGCTTCGACGCGGGTTTCGTCTTGTTCTTGAGGATAGTTGGAGTAAAACTCGACCTCGGCGTCGCAAAATTCGCAAGTTGCCAAATGACGGCAGATCTCAGTGCCGCGGATGCGGGCGAGGTCGCCGGTTTGAAATTCGAGGAGTTCGTTAGACGAAGGACAATCTTCGTTTTTGCAGAAACTTATCATCTTTGATGAAACCATAGGACAGAATTCGACAGGTTCGCGGCGCTTCTCACGACACGGATTTATCTTTGTTACTACAAAAGTAAATCTATAATGGCCGATTGCTTCCAAAACTTAGTTCATAAAATTATCGAAAAATGTGCTTTTCGAGTGTTACCATCGCAAAATATGAGCGTAAACTCTTTATTCTCATTATTTACAGAAAACGTATAAACAATATACAACATTACAAAAAATGGTTGCCCAAACGACGAATAATTGTTACTATCTTAAATGTAGGTAGTGAGAGGCAATTATCTCACAACCGCTAATCAGATCGGCCGCTACGCTCAGCAGTTGATCTCGCCGAATCTCGTCTACCCCAAAACATCATTTCGACGATCGAAATTGCATTCGCATCCCGCTTGGAGTTTTGCGCGTCATGTCCGGACTGTCCGCGTATCTCGCGGGCAAAACGAACATTTATAAAGGTTTAGCGGCGGATGATAACGACAAACCAACTCGGAAAGGCTGAATTATGAATGAAGTGAAAACAAAGGAACGCATGCCCAGACCGGCTCCCCACCGACACATTAAAGTAGGCAAATGGAATGACAGTCTGAAAACATCTGACGTAAATCAGATATGGACCGAACTCCATCGCATCGTCTCGTCCCATCCGTTGGTCCGTGCCTCAAAACGTGCCGGTTTTCTGGTCGAAGAGGGTAAACATAACGCTTACACCGATCTTACGCAGGAGCTTTTTGTTGCTTTGCTCAGCAAAGATCGATTTCAGCATTACATCGACACGGCTATGTCGGATGCCGAGATCGAGGCCGAGATAAGCCAAATCGAGCTGACCAACATGTTGACGGCCGAGCTGCGCAAACGATACCCGGAATCGTACCGATTAGCACGCCGTATCTCGACGCTTATTCAGACAAGTTCCATATTTAAGCGTTTCGATAATATTGATAACCCCGAGGCTCACCGGCGTCTCGCCGACCGGCTTTACGGGCTCGCGGACTGGAAGTATGAAAAGTCACGCCGCGACGTACAGGAAATGGACGAGCGCGTAAAGGTGGTTTCATTCCAGAGTCGAGATACTCGCATGGTCGGCTGCACCGGCGATGCCCAGATCGTTATCAGCAACCCGGAACTCGAAAAGCTAATCATTCGCGTACTTAAGGCGATAGATTCGCCGGTAGATGTGCGATCGCTTCGCTCATTTGTAATGTCGCGTTTACCGATAATGGACATTCATCTGGTACCGGTCGGCAGTGGCACCGACAGCGACGATGACGACCGTATGCCGTTCGAATTCAAAGACACGCGCGAGACACCGGAGGAAGACTTGCTCCGCAACGAAGCCGAAATGGCAGCTGCCGGATTTGTCGACAATTTTCTGGTAACGCTCAACAAATCCGTTCGCGGTAAAGCCAAGCAGTATGCCCGAATGATCAACGTCCTGTGGCACTGCTACCTGATCTCAGACAGCGGAACGCAATTGGAGGTTGCAGAAATGCTCGGCGTCTCAGATTCACTCGTCTCCGACTATCGAAAGCGCATCGAGGCAAATCTTCAGCAGCTTTCATTTGGCGGCGTTAACGAGGCCCGGCATTTCGAAAAGGCCCTCAAGCTAAAGGTCCGCGAAATGATCGCGATGGAAAAAGAAGAGGTCGCGGCCTAGTTGCCACGCCCGACGTAGATAGAAACGAAGTATGACAGACGCAACTAATGTCCATCGAGAGATCAAAAAGCAAGGACTACAAGCCTCTATCGACGTCGCCTAAAACGAGCGGCGCGGTTCCGACGCACCTGTCGCCACCTCGGCCGTTAGGAAATTTTACGAACGGCGCTAAACCGCTGGAGTCTGGAAATCTCGTTAATTCAGCGTTACCTGCGACAAATATTGGTTCGCAATCGTCGGCTGTAACTGACAGGGCCGACGATGTAGAAGCCAGGCATTCAAATGAGGTTATTTTAGTCCCGACTATAGCCGCCGCCTCGCCCCAGCCCGTCAAAATTACCGCCGACACGAAAGAAGCCAAGAGAGCGAAGATCGAGGAAAGGGATCGAACGCTGCTTACCGCAGATCGCTGGCTTGTACGAAACGGCCACCTATTTACGTATGTCGGGCTCTATCTGTTTTCTATACTGATTCTTTTCCGGCCCTATGAATTGATTACAGAGCTATCATTTTTGTCGGCAACCGCTTTTTATTTTGCCCTCGCGACATTGGCAATCTTTGTCCCGAGCCAACTTGCGACCGAAGGGACGTTGACCACATTTTCCACCGAGGTCAAGGCGATACTGGCCCTTACCGCGATAGCTATTATCACAATCCCGATCGCAAAGGACCCCGGCCTGGCTTGGGAAACATTTAATGATCCGTATATCAAGGCAGTAGTCATTTTCATCGTTCTCGTCAACGTAGTACGCACGCGAAAACGGTTGATGGGAATGATGTGGCTGTCTTTCGGCATCGGCGTTTATCTGGGCGCGTCCGCATTACAGCTTTATATGAGCGGTAAGTTTTCTGTCGAGGAGTATCGGGTCGCCATTGCGGAGGTCAAGGGCATGTTCGGCAATCCGAACGAAATGGCGCTCCATTTTGTGATGATGACTCCGCTCGTGCTCACACTCGGCCTTGCGTCCAAGTCAAAGGTCATGCGGTCGATATATTTCGCAATGTCGATCCTCTTCGTGGCCGCAAATATGGTCACGTATTCGCGCGGTGGTTTCCTTGGCCTCGTCGCCGGCGCAATGGTTTTGGCATGGAAGCTTGGACGCAAATATCGCCTGAATGTAACGGTTGCATCGATCGTTATCGGCGGTATTGCGATCGTCGCGGCGCCAGGCAATTACGGCTTGCGAATACTGTCGATCTTTATACCGGGCCTCGACGCATTCGGCTCAAGTGATATGAGACAGGAACTGTTAAAACGATCATTGCTGGTTACCGCTCGCAATCCATGGGGCATCGGCATCGGCAACTTTCCCATCGTCGGCGTACACGACCATCAGACGCACAATGCTTTTACACAGGTCTCGTCCGAGCTAGGACTGCTCGGGCTCGCCGCGTATCTCATTTTTATTATCAGCCCGTTTCGAAAATTGAGAGCAATCGAACGCACTCTCTTTGAACGCGATGAACGCGATTGGTTCTACTACCTTTCGATAGGTTTGCAGGCGAGCATCGTCGGTTATTTGGTCTCGAGCTTTTTCGCATCCGTTGCATATAATTGGTTCATCTATTACTTGATCGCCTACGCAGTGGCATTCAGGAGAATTTACAACGTCGAAAAAGGCTTGACGCCAGAGCCCAAAGCCGGGCCTTCGTGGGACCAGCAACCGGCTAACGCTACATGATTGTAACAACGGAACAAATAGTTTTCTGGACATGCGTCGGGCTGCTGGCGTATGTATATTTGGGCTATCCGCTGTTCGTTTATCTGGTCAGCATACTTTTTCCAAAGCGGGTGTTGCGTGCGGTGATCGAACCACAAGTAACAGTTCTGATCACTGCGTTTAACGAAGAAGCCGCAATACGCGAAAAGCTCGAAAACACTTTGAAGATAGACTATCCGAGCGACAAGCTTGAGATCCTTGTTGCCTCGGATGGGTCAATCGACCGGACCGATGAGATCGTCCGGGAGTTTGCGTCTCAAGGGATCAAGCTTTTTCGGCAGGAGGGCCGAGTCGGCAAAACGATGACTCAAAACAAAGCCGTCGAGCAAGCCACCGGCGAGGTTATTTTGTTTTCTGACGCGACAACGCTCTATACGGCGGACGTTTTTCGGCAATTGCTTTCGGCTTTCGCAGACGACAGCGTAGGTTGCGTTGCCGGCCGCCTCGTTTATCTGGATTACGAACAATCTAACGTCGGTAAGGGCGCCCGCAGCTATTGGAGTTACGAGACTTTTCTGAAAACAGCCGAGAGTCGGGCGTGTTCCCTGATCGGAGCATCAGGGTGCCTTTATGCGGTACGCAAGTCGGCGTACGAACCGATGTATCCAGAGGCATGCTCAGATTTTCTGATATGTACATCCATCTACCGGAAAGGATTGCGAAGCGTTTTCGCTCCTGATGCAGTTTG
>JAYUDV010000083.1:0-14311 GCA_043739565.1 Chloracidobacterium sp. | reverse complement strand
GCTCGAAGAAGCTCGAAATTATGGCACTAAAACCGATCGCGGCACAAAAATTAAATTGCGTCTTACTCACAATCAGCTTGCCGCACGGATCGGTACGGTTCGCGAGGTGGTAACACGCATGTTGGTTCGGCTTCAGGAACAGGGACTCATCGTTCACGACGGAAAAGACATTCTGATACCGGACATGCAGATAATTTCGGCCTACGCCGGGGACCGTTTTGGTGATGCTTGAGCAGACACATCTTTTGTTAGGGGGCCTTGTTCAAATGAATTAAACGACCAACACTCCGATGATTTTTTTCAAAAAGACCGGGAAGTAACCGTGCCGATAACTTTTGGTAACGACTCTCAGGGACACGTTGTTTTTATGCACTTCGCAATTCTTGAGCGATATTACAAAATCAAGAAAATCTAGGATGAGCGCAGCCGTCAAACTTTCAGCCGCCCAAAAAATCTACCCGATTGCATATCCGATAATACCCGATTCCATACCAATGCTCTCCGCGTGAGTATCGAAAAAAACTAAGGGTCAATTTGGGGGAATCTTTGGGGGAGTACTGCGTATTTCCCACTGTTACCAGTTGGACGCGACTTTCAGAAAAGCCAATAAATATTGGTGTATAACGATGTGTGATAATTGGTGAAAAGTGCGTTTGCGGACTTTGCAGAGATCTGCCTTACCACTTGGCTACGCCGTCGAAACTTTGTGTTGCGGGGGCTTATGGATTTTGTGGGGAACCTGTCTGTAATAATATAATGGTTGGTAAATAAGCGAAATATTATGAAATGGTATGGAATGTAGAGTTTTTACTAGGACGATTGACAAACCAAGTCCGGGAAAGTTGGTTGCAGGTTGGTTGCACTTTCCTGAATCAAGGCGAATCATGGAGGATCAGGCAGAGAGTGTAAAGTGTTGATTTTAGGATGTTTTGATTGATTTTGACAAAGTATGAAGAGCACCTTGGTTCGCTTGGGGTGCGAGAGGTCGCTAGTTCGAATCTAGTCGTCCCGACCAAAATGAAGTTCCCGGTTCGTCAGAGCCGGGAGTTTTTATTTTAGGGATAAATTTATTCCGCCTTAGATTCGGTTTCAGCCTCGGGTTCATCAGCAACAGTCGGTGGGTACATTTTTTCCCTCAATCTCAAAACTACGAACTGATCGCAAAAAGCAACTGCTGCCGAGAATAAACATACTACAATCGTTAGAAAAACAGAGACGCCGTGCGGATCGCTCGGCGCCCGAGAATTTTGAATGGCAAAATTATCATATGCGGTTAGAAGCCAGAACGACCGGATTATCACAGAGATTCCGAAGTACAACGATGTGGTCCAAATCGCCCATGCTCTGTGGTTTTGCCAAAGGATTATGTTTGCAATAATTAACAAGATCCCGGAAGAGATCTCTAAAAATGTAAACGATGTGCTGAAGTAATAATCAAATTCGTTGCTTGCTACGGCTGGCGAACCAATACTTTGCAACCAACTCCACGAATAGTATGTAAAAAAGGCCACGACAGCGATGCTTACGGCCAGGACGGCGAGATAAACTTTGCTCCACATATTATCCGATGTTATAGCATGGAATTGAGGTCAGAACCACCGGCGCAAGAAAATGGCCACCGATGTCACGGATGACGCTGATAAGGATTTCTTATCCGCGCGATCGGTGACCATTTTATATTGAGTTCGTTTCCGCCCGCTTACACAGGCGTTTCTGACTTTACTGCGGCTTTACAGTCAGATAAATCGTCTGGCCGCGACGCGAGATAAGTAGTAGAACCGGTTTTTCACCCGAAGCGTTGATTGCCGATTGCACGTCTGCGATCGACTTAACGGATTTTTTGTTGATCTCCAGGATCACATCGCCACGTGCAACACCTTCTTCGGCCGCCGGGCCGTTAGGATCTACATCGGTCACGACCATTCCTTCGGCCGAATCGAGGCCGAGCTGCTTGGCGGCTTGCGGCGTGACTGGCTGGAGGCTCAGGCCAAGCTTTCCGCTTTGATTTTGCGGAGACGGCCCGTTTTGGTCATCGCCCTCGCCATTGGCGGATTTTTTAGCGTCGGCGGCGCTGAATTCATCCAATTTTGCCGTTAGTTCCATCTCTTTGCCGTCACGCACGAGCGTGAGTTTAATGTCGGTTCCGGGTGCGGTGCCGGCGACCTTGTTGCGAAGCACATTGCTGTCCTCGATCTTTTCGCCATTTATCGCCGTGATCACGTCGCCCCTCTTTACTCCTGCTTTAGCGGCCGCGCCCGACGCTTTTACGTCGCTGACGATGACTCCCGTTTTATCCTTGAGTTCGAGCGATTTTGCCAACGTGTCGCTGATATTCTGAATTATGATACCAAGCTGGCCACGATGTACTTTGCCGTCTTTGAGCAATTGTTCCATCACCGATTTCGCCATATTTGACGGTATCGAGAATGCGATGCCTATATTTCCGCCGCCTGACCCGCCCGGAGAGAGGATCTGAGAGTTAATACCGATAAGCTCTCCATTCAAATTTACAAGAGCGCCGCCCGAATTGCCGCGATTGATCGCAGCGTCGGTCTGCAGAAAATCTTCAAAACTCTGGCCGTCGCTCAAGCCGGTGCGTCGCCCTTTGGCCGAGATTATCCCCGCCGTAACGCTCTGGCCGATCCCGAGCGGATTGCCAATCGCGAGCACGATGTCGCCGACGCGAACGCCGTCGGAATTACCAAGCGTTAGGAATGGCAAATTCGTCGCTTCGATCTTGATTACGGCCAAGTCGCTTGGTACATCAGTACCGACGACTTTGGCTTGATAGGTTTTGTTGTCGCTCATTGCGACGGTTATTTTATCGGCTCCCTCGACTACGTGATTGTTGGTCAGGATCGTGCCATTCGCATCGACAACGACGCCTGAACCGAGTCCGCGCTCGATCTGCGGACGCTGACCTTGTTTTGGTGTTTGAAACTGTCTCAATAGGTCTTCGCCGCCCGGAAATTGTACCTGCGGCTGGGCCTTCTCTTTGTGATCAGCCTCAATGCGAACGACGGCTGGTGATGTTTTGTCGACAACATCGGCATACGACGTACGCATACCGTCAACAACAATGGGAGCAGGGGCGACCTGAGGCTGCGGGGCGGGAGCCTCTACGCCGCCCAATAGCCCCGTTTTACAGCCGGCTGCGAACGAAACCAGTACAATCAAGGTAATAATGAAAAAATGCTTAAATAACATTGTACGACTCTCCCGAAATATATTTCATTTTAATTCTACCCTATCTCTATCGAGCATCAAGGCTGACAAAGTATTTACGACAGGATAGGCCCGCTTGTTCGAGAAAAATTGGGAGCGAACCAAAAAGGTTGACACGTCTTAAACCGATACTTTTGGCGTTTCGCGATCAAAGATATACGCAAGTGTCTTATATACAAGTTTTGAACATAGAAATGCGGGCGATTCATAGTTTTCGAAATACGAATACTCAACCAGGTCCATACCGACAACTCTTTTGCGCTCAGCTAGTTTGCGTATAAGAGTTAAAGTTTCGTACCAACCCAAACCGCCCGGTTCGGGCGTCCCGGTCGTCGGCATGATGCTCGGGTCGAGGCCGTCGATGTCAATGGTCAGATAGACATTTTCGGTGAGGCCATCGATTGCTTCGTCAATCCAGTCAGTTTTGCCGACGATATCACGAGCCCAGAATATTTTAGTCGGCAGTCCTTCTTTTAACGATCTTGCCTCGTCGCCGGAAATGGAGCGAATTCCCACTTGAACGGACGGAATATGCATATCTTTGACGACGCGGGCCATTATGGATGCGTGCGAATGAGGCGTTCCGTCATATGTATCGCGAAGGTCGGCGTGAGCGTCAATTTGCAAAACGCTCAAATTATCATATTTTTCGTTGTGGGCTTGAATAATTGGGGCCGATACCGAATGTTCGCCACCGAGCATACAGATGAATTTATCAAGTTCCACAAGCTTTTTCGTATAGCTATAAAGGTCGGCCATCATCGCGTCGGGCGTTGCGCGGGGCGTGAATTCCGGCAGCGTGTGTATACCGATTTTGTAGACCTCGGCGTCCGTTTCTTCTTCGTAAAGCTCCATGTTTCGCGAAGCATTGACGATCGCCATCGCCCCGGCGCCGGTGCCGGTGCCGTATGAAACGGTTCCCTCGTACGAGACGGGCAGGATGAGAATCCGCGCGGAATCGAACGAGGAGTACTGCTCCTCATTGATCCCGCCAAAATTTATCGGAAGCTCGTTTGATTCAGACATTTGTCAGTGGACAGTGGACAGTGGACAATGGACAGTGGTCGGATTTTCTTCTGACTGCTGACCACCGTCCACCGACTACTGACAACTGCTCTAAGGCACATCGATATTCATGTCGCGTCCGGAAAAGCTAAAGGACGGGCGCTTACGGCCCTTCATAAATTTTGCGGCGGTCTGCGACAAAGCGGTGATTATCATCGGCAGGGCGATGGACGGGTCGCACGGGACGTATGCCGTTACCGCGCCGCGCAAAAGCTTTCCAAAAACGGACGTGTGACTGCCGCCATATGACGGTGTGCGAATGTCGAGCGGTGCCGTATCAGTTGCGATCGATATTGCGTATTTATGGCCGCGCGGCGTGGTCCGCGTGATGTAGGACGAAACCTCGGCGATATTAATCATATTTTGGCTGCACATGCTGCCAAGCGTAATAATTCCTGAATTCCGGGTTTTTTGCCCAATCTGCATCATTTCCATCGCGTCCTGCGAAGTATCGAACGAGATATGGATCTTCTTTTCAAATTTTGCCCGTGCAATGCCGATCGAGAGTTCGGAACCCGGTAGGTCAGGGCAAAAAACGGGAATACGCGATTTGAAAGCCGATGTCAGAATGCCGTCTTCGTGGGCAATTTCTGAGAGTTCACGTCCCATCAGATGTAAAAATTCACGAATCGAGTAGGAGCGGCTCAATTCAAGCTGATTTATCACGCTTCCGATCCATTCGTCGGCTTCCTGATACTCTTCGCGATTTGCCATCACGTCACCCAGCCGCATAACGTCGGAGGTTTCAAGCTCTTCGTCATTCATGCTCGGATGAGCCTGATAATGATTGCGTCCGAGTATCTCGTGAATGTCGTTGTAAAGTACCGTTCCGGACATTACAATCACATCGACGAAACGATTTTTTATCACATAAGCCAATAAACGCCGCATGCCCGACGTGATCAGATTGCCTGAACCGCACAGATATATCGTCGAATTATCGTCGAGCATATCGAGCCAGATGCGATGTGCCTCAGCCAATTGTTTTGCGCCGAAACCGGCTCCTTCCATTTTTTCCAAAAGCCCCGCAACCGAACGGTCTCTGTCGATTGGGACCGGCCGCGTCGGGACGGTCAAAAATTTTGAGGCCTTTGTCTTCTTTTGAGCTACCATAGTATTTTCACCAATAAATTACTGAACTAAATTAAAAAAAAATGTCTGCCTCCGGCTATTTTTCTTTGCCGTTCGGGGTCAGATATGTATAACTTTCAACCTGATCTTCGTAAAATTCGATCGCGCCGCTGCCTTCCGCGTTGGAAAGCCGTCCTTCCTTTATCCGCTGAAGGACCGCCCTTCGAAAAGTGTCGTGCAGTTGCCCGGCATCAAACCGAACAGACGAAACCGCGTCTCCGAGCGTCGCGCCGTAGATCACTTTCTTGATAATATACCCGTCTTCGCCAATAAAAACGTGCGCTTCGTGCGGCACACCAAACAGATTATGGTTATTACCCATAACCTCCTGGTATGCACCAACCAGCATCACCGCCAGATAATAAGGCTCACCCTTAACGAGTTTATGCAATTCCAACACGGGTTTAACATCGTGCAGATCCACGAATTTATCAACAATCCCATCGGAATCACAGGTTATATCGCATAGCGTAGCATATTCCGACGGCTTTTTGTTGAGTTTATGTATTGGGATGATCGGAAAGAGCTGTTCGAGGGCCCAGTTATCCGGCATCGAGCGAAAAACGGAGAAGTTTGCCAGGTATTTGGCACACATCAGCCGCCGCAACTCGTCAAATTCCTCGGCAACATATTTCTTTAATTGCGCAAATTTGTCCGCTTCTTCACAAATATCCCAAAAAAGGACTTCGCCCTTGCCCTTTGCCTCAAGCGAGATCAGGCCGAGGTTGAACATCGTGAAGAGTTCGTCCCGGTTTTCGAGGGCATCGTGGTAATATTCGCGGTAATTCTTGGCGTTGATCGTTTCGCGCAGGTCGTGGAGTTCGCGAATGATCTGTGGATCGTCAGCCTCCAATTTCATCGGCGTCAGGCTTTCGACGACCGTTTCGATCTCGTCCTGAATATTTGTGACCAGGATAGCGTGATACGCCGAAAGATAACGGCCGGATTCCTGAATGATCGTCGGATGCGGCACATTTTCGTCATCGCAGACGGTTTTTATTACGTAGATCACGTCGTTGGCAAATTCACGGGCGTTGTAATTCGCCGACGACTCGAACGATGTTCTTGATCCGTCATAATCCACAGCCATACCGCCGCCCACATCGAGATATTCGATCGGGATCTTCATTTTATGGATCTTGGCATACGTCCGCGCCGCCTCTTTCATTGCGTTTTTGATCCTTTTTATATCTGTCAACTGCGAGCCGATATGAAAATGAAGCAGCCGTAGCATGTCGATGCGTCCGGCTTCCTGCAAACGGCGGATAACCTCTAGGATCTCGGTTGTTGTCAAACCAAATTTGGCAGCCTCGCCGCCGGATTTCTCCCATTTGCCTGAGCCCTTCGAGTAAAGCTTTACGCGAACGCCTAACATTGGCAGCTCGGCGTCCAGATTTTCGGCAGTCGCCTTTTCGGCGATCGACAGCGTGTGGTCGAGTTCGCTAAGTTTTTCGATGACGATGACTACATTCTTTCCGGCTGAGGCACCGGCGAAAGCAAGTTGTATAAAATCACGGTCCTTAAAGCCATTAAGAACGAGTAGGCTGTCTTTTGCCTGTTCGAGGCCGAGCGCGGCGTAAAGCTCGGCTTTTGAACCTGCTTCGAGGCCAAAATTGTATCGCGTGCCCTCGCGGAGATATTCTTCGATGACGGCTCGATTCGAATTGACTTTCATCGGGAAAACGCAGAGATGGCCACCTTGATATTCAAATTCCTTGATCGATTTGCGAAATGCTGTCTGGAGTTTGCGGATCTGTCCGAAGATAAGTTGCGGAAAGCGCAGTAATACCGGCGTGTTTACGCCGCGTTTGCGTAGATCGTCGATGATCTCTTTTACGTCCGCCGTGAGGTTTTCGTTTTCCGGAGCGTGAACGATGAGGTTTCCTTTACGGTTGACGCCGAAATAATCGGCTCCCCAATTGTCGATTCCGTAGGTCTCGATTATCTGTTCTATTACTGTAGTCAATCTGTCGCTCCTACACGCCCGGGCCTTAATTTTTGACAGCGAGCGATAAAAGTTTATAGCTTAATAAAAATAACAGAAAAAATAAACAGGCTCTCGACCTAAGACGCGAACTAATAGGTTCGCAGGCAAAATTATGAGAAAAAAACGGTCTGGCATAATGCTTGCAATAGCAGAAATGGGGAAATTGACCCGATTTCATGAATCCCCGCAAATGTATGAAAATTCTATCCGAATTTGACCATCGAGCTTTAAAAAATGCCGTATCTTGTCAACAAGCGGGTGCCAAAAACTGTCACTTGTAATGGGTTAGGAATTCTTGAGGTTAACAAATGATGAAAAGTGGAGCGCGAGGGTTTTCAATTGTCGAACTATTGCTTGTAGTCGTGGTGATCGGTATCATCGCGGTCATTGCCATACCGCATTTACAAGTGGCGATTCGTGCTGCGGAGAACGGAAACATGTACGCCACGCTGCACTCTGTCGCTACCACCCAAACCAGCTTTATCGCGCAGAACAGTCGTTACGCTCGTCTTAGCGAAGTCAATAATATAATGTCCAACAGCATTGGGTCCCCATCCGGTAATGGTCTCGCGCGCGGAAAATTCGTCATTTCCATGACACCGGCCGTTCCGTCTGATCTGGAGCTGCGCACGGCCTATACCATCACCGCTACCCGCAACATTCCCAGCGAAGGCGTTACATACGTTTACGTGCTTACTCAGTCCGGCTTAGACCCGATTTTTCCTTGAGCACGCTGGCCTCGAATTTTTAAGTATCCTGCCCCGATAGGTCCCTAACCATGAATGTCTTTGAAGACCTTATTCTTGAATTAAAAGAGGAAAATTTGCTCGAAAGCACGGTGATAGACGTCGGTACCGCCCACGAGAACGATACGTCTTACCTGCACGACACCGAAGTGCCGAATACGCGCTACGATTTGCCGGAATACGGAGATGAAGATGACTCTTCGCCGCCCGACACGGTTGAACCGTCGGCTTACGGCGAGGTACTGCCTACGTCCGAGATGCACAATCCGCAAAACGTAGACGATCCAAACATTCACGAAACCGTCGCCGCACCCGTGGCGCATGACCTGAAATTGGGCAAGACAACGAAGAAAGGTAAAGAATTTTTTAACAAACGGGCAATGGGCGAGGTTTCCAGCCTACAGATGGTCGAGCACGTCGTTACCGGTGTCGAGCGTGAGTATATGAAGGTCGTTCCAAAGACCTTTGATGACTTTAACGCAAAAAAAGCTCTACATTCGTTTTTACACCTTGACGAAGGTTTTAATACGGAAGAACATGCGGCTGCCGAATTTTCCCTGATGCAGGAAACTGAAGGGTGGTGTTCGGCCCTTGCCGATCGCGATAGTCACGTTCCTGTTTCCAGTCTGCGACAATATTGCGAAAATTCCCGCCCGGCGCTTAGCTCGCAGGCTTTGCTGGGACTTGCGCGTTTTTACCGTAATTTACCTTACTCCGAGTCTGTCCGTTCAAAGTTTGACTTTGTGATAACGCGGTTGTTTTCGCGTCCGGTCGAGCAGGAGATGCGGGTTTGCCTCTTTAACCGCGACGAAATGCTCGGTCACATAAACATGTTGTATAGCGAGTGGTCAAGCATCTCGCTTTATGCCGCCGACGATGATGAATCGAAGGTGTTGCTCACAGCACTTAGTTTTGAGGACCTGTCGATTGAGGCTGAGAATGCGTCAACCTTCGATCAATTGATCGAAAGTGATTTCTTTGGGCGATTACGAATGTTCAAGGAGAGCATAAGCGAATTATTTTTTGCTCCGAATGTCACGGCGGCAGCGATCGAATGCAATATCCGCATCGGCAATGCGTATGTTTTGTTGATTGACCGTGAACGACAGAAATTGGATGCGGCAGCCATCCAGTCAAAATACGGAAGTCTCAATGATTTGGCCGTTTCTGAAGCGACGGGCCGTACGCTCGAACTTGTTGATCTGCTCAGGGAACTCTCGCAGACCACTGAATCCAATGTTCATCTACCCGATCCAGTTGCCGGCAACAATGAGGTTATGTCACCTCCAACCGTCTCGGCTACCGTGCGAGCGGAAGCGCAGTCCAAAGTAAAAACGCGAGATCCTGAAAAAGTCTTGGAGGAGCAGGAAAAGGACTCCTCACCGTGGGTCGAACGCCTTAAGGAAAATGCAAGAAATGTTAATAAGTGGTTCCTTGCAGGTTGTTTGACGCTGATTGGATTATCGATTGGAATTTATATTTACTCGAGTTTTCTCGTCGTCGACACCCCATCGACATCGAGCGTGACGAAAGTAGATCTCGAAAACTCGATCCTTAAAGAGCACATAAAGGTCGGGCGGATCAGCGGAGACACTTTTTACGGTCTGATGCTCCCCTCGTGGGATGCTCTGCCAAAAGATAAGCGGCAGGAATTTCTCCAAAAGGTCCTACAGGCAGGCTCCGAAAAAGGTTACAAACAAGTAAATCTGATCGGCAAAGACGGAAAATTGGCAGCATATGCGTCAGCGACTCGTTTTGAGGTCATGCCGTAGTCTGTCGAGTACCCCAAAATAATCCATTGGCACGTCGAGAATTAGACATCCCGTCGTGCTTTTTAGCGCCTGGATTCATGCGATGCGACGGAGAAGCCTGATTAGATGCGCCGATAGCTGACAATTCATGGGTTTCGCGTCAGTTTGCGGTTCTTTGAAGTTATTTTGGACCGCCAAAACCTATCTTCGTGAAACTTTTCCCCGATCCTATTGTATAATTACCAAACTTTAAACTCCGTGGAAAAAGCGGAGACGTTCGGCCTCGAAATTAGTGCGCTAAAATGCCCGGTACATCTTTGGTATAAAATAAAATGGAAAAATCGAAAATGATACGTTTTCTCTTAGGATTCATATTAGCTCAGTCATTTATGATGCCATCGGCATTACTTGCACAGGATACGAAGCGGGTGGATATGAACGCCGCGATCCGCAAAGAGGGAATGGAAAATTCCAAGATCATGCACACGCTGCACATACTTACGGATCTCTACGGCCCGCGTCTTACCGGTTCACCTAATCACGTCAATGCGGCTAAGTGGGCGGCCCGCGAAATGCAGTCGTGGGGATTTGATAAGACGGCGCTTGAGCCATGGGATTTTGGCCATCCGGGATGGGTGAACGAACGCAATACGGGGCTGATGCTCAAACCGGTGCAGGATACGCTGACGTACGAAGTTTTGTCGTGGACTCCATCCACAAAGGGAGTTATTACGTCGGACGCGGTTCATATCGTGGTCCCGCAGGTTGCCGCCCCTTCGAACGCAAACGTCATGCAGAATGCAACACAAGAGGAACTGACAGCGTATCTGGAAACTGTCAAATTGATTGTAAACGGTAAAATAGTTCTGGTCGGTAAGACCGCAATTATTGATCAGACGCGTGATGCGCAGCCAAAACGGCGCACGGACGAAGATGTCAAACGGCAGTACGACCCTGCAAATGCGGGAAATCCGCAAGTCGGAGGGCCAAATCGCGGCGGTGGCGGTCCACAGGTCGCTCCGAGACCCAACGCTCTAACAAATGCGCAGCTCAACGAACAGCTCGACAAGTTCCTTGTCGATAACAATGTTGCCCTTCGCATCAATGACGCGGCGATGGATAACGGGTTGGTCAGAGCGTTCAATAACCGGACATTTGATATTACAAAGGTTGTGCCGACTGTCGTTCTGCGCAACGAGGATTATGGCCGCATCACGAGGCTGCTGGCGGACGGCACGCCGGTTAAGCTCGAATTTGACATTCGCAGCCGGATTGTCCCTGACGGCGTGACAAGCTACAACGTCGTTGGCGAGATAACCGGAACTGATAAAAAAGACGAGGTCATTATGCTCGGCGGGCATCTCGATTCGTGGCATGCGGCGACCGGTGCGACCGACAACGCGATCGGCTGCGCGACTATGATGGAGGCGGTACGCGTTCTTAGAGCTATTAACGCCAACCCGCGCCGCACCGTCCGCGTCGCGTGCTGGAGCGGCGAGGAAGAAGGCCTGCTTGGTTCGCAGGCATACGTCAAACAGCATTTCGGTTCGGCTGAGAATCCGGGTCCGGATTTTGGCAAGTTTGACGGATATTTTAACATTGACAGCGGCACGGGTAAGGCCCGTGGTATGTCTGTATTTGGGCCGCCCGAGGCTGCCGCTGTGCTTCGCGAAGCTCTCGCACCGTTTGCTGATCTGGGTGTTGCCGGTGCAAATACGTCAAAAAGTCGCGCTCTTGGCGGTTCCGACAATACGTCATTCTCACAGGCTGGGCTGCCGGGAATTGGCGTCGCACAAGATCCGATCGAGTATTTTACAACAACCTGGCACACCAATCTCGACACCTACGAACGCATCATCGAGAGCGACGTTAAATCGTCCGCCGTGGTTATCGCCGCCGCCGTTTATGCATTGGCGATGCGTGACGAAATGCTGCCCCGCTTTAAATCGGGCGAAATGCCCCCGCTGCCAACGCCAACACCGGCTCCGCTGCCGTCGCCATCGCCATCGCCGTAGTAGTCTAACCATGCCGGCTGGACGATTGACGAAGCTTGGTGAATTAACGGCCGTTAATCGGGGTGCCAGATTTCTAGTGACCGACTCCGAAATTGAGGCTACCCATTGGCTCCTCGCTCCCTAGATCAAACGTTCTGCTCGGAGGATAGAGACCGGCAAACTGGCATTTAGCGATTGCGCATATTAGTATTTGCGAGACTCGGCCGGTCGGTTCCAGGCCTTATAAAGTGCTGACAGGCGACGCTTTGTCTCAAACGCCGTCTGACTTGTCGAAGTGGTTTCTGACTCCTCGGCGGCCCGAGCCCCCGTCAACAGTGTTTCTGCCTCTGCGAACTGCCCCCTTGCGGTCAGACATTCGCCGAGCGTGCTTTCGATCTCCGCTCTTAGAGCACTTGCGGGAGGCAGCGTTTTCGCGGCGGCGGTTTGGGCCTCACGCAGATATTGTTCGCCCTCGGATAATTTGCCGGCCCGTGTGAGAGCTAAACCGAGAGCCATTTTCGATTGAAGGACATAACCGTTTTCGGGAGGCAGCGATTTGGAAAACATTTCAAGCGACTCGCGTAATTCCATGACGGCTCCGTTAAAATCGTGTCGATGAATACGGATCTTTCCCGAAATCTGTCTAATGTATGCGATGGTCGTATTCGAATCGCCCAATACGTCACGATAGACCGTTTCGGACTTGTTTAAATATATTTCCGCCGTATCGAAGTTTCCTTTTTTGATAAGTAGTTTGCCCATAAACAATGCGGCCTGGGCTATAAAAATGCGGTATCTGGGTTCAACGGAATCCGCCTGAACCAGTGTTTGACGATAGAGCCTCTCGGCCTCATCGAGGTTCCCCAGATAATCGTTGGCTAAAGCGGTCTGATTAATGGTTGCCAAATAATAGCCGTGCTGTTCTCCTAGCGATTGCTTAATATCCTCTGACGCCTCCCGCGCGGCCTTGAGCGATGTCGCGGCATCGCCTTTTTGCATCAGGTTTGCCGCATAGCCGAATAGTGCGTAGCCAAGATCCTCGCTGCCGTCAGGGTGAAGGTTTCGTTCTAGTTCAACGGCCCTCATCGAAACTGTCTCGCCCTCGACAAATTTGTCCTCATAGGCTAGAGCTATGCCTAGCCACGCCAAACTTGCGGCTGTCGTCGGATGCGAAATACCGTTCGCCTTTTCGCTCGCCTCGGCCGCCGCACGCAGCTCGATTTCGGCCTGTCCGTAAAGCGTGAGGCTGACATACGTCCTCCCGAGTGTTAACAAAACTTGCGCCATTGCTTCCGGGTCGTCGGCCAGTTCTGTCCGGGCGCGTGTCGCCGCCTCCGCCAAAATATCCTTTACCTTGACGTCAGAGCCTTTCGCCTCGGGAGCAGCCGAACCGAGCATGTTTTGCAAAAAGGCACCGATCGTCTCCGATCTGGCCTGGGCTCGCCGTGCCGCCCGAGCTTGCCACGACGTTGTGATTATTCCCGCGATAAGGACCAGTATTATAACGACGGCTGACGCGACACCGATCCAGTGCCGCCTGATGAATTTAGACGAACGATAGGTGAAGGTGTCTTGAGACGCGGTGATCGGCAGACCTTTGAGGTGACGTTCGATGTCATCGGCCAATTGCTCGACCGAGCGGTAACGCCGTTCAGGCTCTTTTCGCATCGCCATCAGGACGATGTTGTCGATGTCGCCCTTTAGTTGGGAAGGGGAGAAGAGGAGAGGAGGAGAGGAAGGGACGACGGTTTTAGCTCCTCGTCTCCTCTTCTCCTCTTCTCCTCCTCTTCTCGACCTTGATGCTGCCTGACTGGGCAATACCGGTTCCGAGACCGATACCATTTGGATCATCTTTTCAAAAGTCGCCGATTCGTAGTTAAATGGCCGCGATCCGGTTAGCAATTCGTAGAGAACGACGCCGAGCGAATAAATATCAGAGGCGGTCGTGATCGTGTCGCCGCGTATCTGTTCGGGTGAAGCATAGGCCGGTGTCAAAGCCCGAAAATTCGTCGCCGTCCTATCCTCTTCACTCTCGATGTCGAGAATCTTGGCCAGTCCGAAATCGAGCAGTTTTGGATCACCGTCCGACGTGACGAGAATGTTTGAGGGTTTAATATCGCGGTGAACAATCAAATTGCCGTGTGCGTATGCGAAGGCCCGGCAGATCTTTAGGAACACGCGAAGCCGCTCGTCGATGGACAGGTTGTGTTTATCGGCGTGCTCAATTAGCGGTTCACCCTCGACAAATTCCATCACCAGATATGGAAGCCCTTCGTCGGTCACGCCGCCGTCAAGGAGCCGGGCGATGTTCGGGTGATTCAATCCGGCCAGTATTTGCCGCTCCTGACGAAACCGGCGAAGGCTTTCGCGGCCCAGAAAGGCGCTGCTGACAACCTTTATCGCGACTTCCTG
>JAYUDV010000082.1:0-2246 GCA_043739565.1 Chloracidobacterium sp. | reverse complement strand
TCCGTGTTGATGCCGAATACCACAATAAAGAAAGTTCCGGTAAACGCCGTCACTAACGCAGCGAGCTCGACCGGATTTGCGTTAAGGCTGAGGTGCAGTTGCGAGCCGTTTTCGGTGATCCATTTGTTCGCGATGTCGTAAAGCTGCTGCTGGCCCATCGCATTGATCTGCTGCTGCGGCACGTCCTGTTGTTGCAGCATCCAGGCCGCAAACTTCGGGTATTGTACCGTGCCGATGTAAGAAACTATATTTTGTAGATTTTTGACCTGATAGACGAGCATAGCGATACTCGCGCCCTGCACGGCAAAAGCCGCCCAGAGAAATCGCGTTCCCCATGTGCGTGCTTTTGTGTCGCCTTTCGAAATAAACGTCAGGTTGGCAACAATTCCCGCTATGAGCAGTACCGCTGCGGCCAGGATCATCCATCCGACGTATGGAATGTCGGCACGAAGTCCGAGCGACATTCGCGAGCTGCCCGTAAATAGAGATGCCGTATAGGTTCCAAATGTCGTCGGAGAAAGGATGCTGAATTTACTTATCGTTGCAAAGACGGCGAGTGCGAAAACACTCGTCCAAACAGCCATTTTCTGGACCTGAAGTCCGTCTTTTAATAAATAAAGTACGGCGACCGCGAAGCAAACCAGCGAAATACCGTAGCTCATCGAGGCGATGCCGACATGGATCGGCCGCCAGTACGAGTCAAGCACGGGCGGCAGATCGATCAGTTCGTTGCCGATAAAACGCGCTAAAACAAGAATGATGGCCGCGAGTGGCAGCGATAGTGCGGCAACGACACGAAAATGATGCCTCCGCATGACCAGCAGCGTCGTGATGCCGGCTCCAAACGCAAACGCAAGGCTCAGGTCGTAAAGATTAGCAAACGGAACGTATCGGAAGACCCACGGCATATCCGCGGGGCTGGCACCCTGACTATTAAAGATCGCAAATTCACGATTGTATGCGGCAACCCAGCGGAGCAGCCAGCTCGAAAGATTAAAGAAAACGCCGAGCGTCGCTGCCCACATTCCAAGTCTTTCCGCAAATCTAAATGGCGCGTACAGATTCGTTAGGTGAAATACAGCGGCGATCAGGTATGATGCCAACGCCAGCATCATCAACGCACCGTCCGATATAAACCGTTCGCCGCCTACGTTGATGCGTATCAGCAGCAAAAGAAGCGAGCCGCCGACCGCACAAACCGCCGGGATAAAGGATTGCCACGATGAAAACATAGCCGATTTGTTTTTTAGTCCTGCCGAAATCATTATCGGAGGTTGCAATACTTGTTGACTCATAGTTTTTTGGTCTCCAGATTATTTACAAAGCGTCCGAACTTTTCGTCGAATGCATTCACACTTCGATTTGTATTACCACCGAGGGTCACGTTGGCTGTGCCAGCGTCGCCGTTCTCGATTGCAGCCCAGACCCGCTGATGGGAAAAGAAAAATACCCCAACCAGCGTAAGGAATAACAATACAAATCCAACGTAGACAACATTCGATCCCGGATCACGCTGCACCGAGAGGACATGTTGCTCAGATACCTTTTCAAAATCGGCTAGTTGGAATGTATAACCGCCAACCGGCTTGCTTGCCATAGGAATATTCGCCATCTGTGGGCCAAAAGCATAGGCCGTCTGCGATGGAGCATCGGGCGGGATAATCTGCAGCACAGCTGCCGGATTCGGGTAATCGGACGTGTCCTCGTTTCGTTCCTCTTCGCCAATGCGAAAGTTTCCGCGAAATTCTTGAAACCTTATTTTTGTCCCACCGGCCATGACCGCCGAGCCATCACGAGGGATGATTACCACCTCGGTCTCACCGCCACTCGCGGGCTTTGCTTTAATCGTGATATTGCGGGCACGCCCGACAGGTATGAAACTCGCCTGAAAAAAACGGTAGCCGCGATAGTCAAAAGGCCGGTTCATCTGAACCATCGCATCGTGCGTTCCGGTTTCGTCCGTGATCGTAAATCGCGTCATCCAGTCAATAGTGTTCTGTGCTGCCAGAGACCCTTCTTTTTTGATCAGTTTTTGTTGAAGATCGACGCCGGTGACTTCGAAAGGCAAACGTTTGGTAACCTGACTCGTTTTATCGAGTTCCACTACTGTGTCGAACATGAGGTCAGTCGACTGGCCCGGCATTAATGGCATTTGCCCGGTTGCGCCAAACTGGGCCGTGAGAAAACCGCCTGTAAAGATAGTCAACAGTCCGACATGAACGGCGTATGCTCCGAATCGATTCCAC
>JAYUDV010000081.1:0-2254 GCA_043739565.1 Chloracidobacterium sp. | reverse complement strand
GAATAACCGATTTTGGAATCTCACGGATCGTTTCGACGAATTCGATGTTGACCAAGGTCGTCGGAAGCCCCGCCTACATGTCGCCCGAATCGTTTGATGGTATCAAGTCGCCGCAGACTGATATCTGGTCGGCCGGCGTGATCTTGTACGAAATGCTGACCGGCGATCTTCCGTTCGATTCGGAGACGATCTTCGGCCTTGCCGCCGCGATACGGCAGGAAAGTGCGAAACCGCTGCCCGACGACATCCCCGATGCGCTGCGGCGGGTTGTCGATACGGCGCTCCAAAAGAATTTGGCTAAGCGATTTCAAACGGCGCAAGGTATGCGGACGGCCCTTGAACATGTTGCACATGATTTGAAAGTCAGATCCAAGACGAAAGCGGCCATCACGGAACGCCTCGACAACATGGACGGGTATCCCGATCCTAACGCGGTGACCGTAGCTGTCGAGGATAATGTCAGTGGCCTGTCTATTATTACGTCTGCCTTAGAGCCGGCCGAAGATCCGCTTGCTCATCTGGATGCCGATAGCGTCGAAACTAATCTTTCGTTCGGTGATGCCACCAGCAACGCCGGATCGCTTGGTAAAAAACGAGAGACACACGTCGAAAATGAGATCGTCCGTCTGGGCCAGCAAATCCCGGATCGACGATATGGAATGTCGCCCAGGGGAAAACGCGTCGGACTGCTCGCCGCCGTCGCGGGAGGCGGCTTGTTGTCGGTATTTGGGTTTGTTCTACTGGGGATAACCTTTTCAAGTTACTTTATGTCGGGCAAAAGTTTTCTGCCGTGGAGCAGTAACCCTTCGCCCGCTCCAGCGGCGAGCGGCGTCACGCCGTGCGGTCCAGAAAAGAATCTACCCTCGGAAATGGTTTGTGTCGATGGCGGCGAGTTTACAATGGGAACGGCCACATGGAAATTTAAGGAAGAAATGCCCGCTCATAGAGTAACGGTTCGGCCCTATTATATAGATATTTACGAAGTTACAAATGAGAAATATGCGCAATTCGTTCGAGAAACTAAGCACCCTGTGCCTCCCAGTTGGAAAAATTCATTATATCCGGCAGGACAGGGTCAATTTCCGGTGGTGGGCGTAAGCTGGAACGACGCAAGCGATTACGCTACATGGGCGAAAAAACGGTTACCGACCGAGGATGAATGGGAATTCGCCGCACGTGGCCCAGATAGTCTTTTGTACCCGTGGGGTAACGAATGGAAAACAGGTTATGCTAATGTAAACGCTGCCAGCGTTGCGTTTACCGAGGTTGGTAAGTTCAAAGAGGGAAAATCACCGTTCGGCCTTTTCGACATGATCGGCAACGCCGGAGAATGGACTAATGACGATTTTAGAGCCTATCCTCGTGGGCCACTTTCAAGCGAAAACGAGGGAAAAACTAATCAAAAGACGATACGCGGTAATGATTATAGTGCTACTCAGGAATTTGCAACCGCTACATATCGGATCGGGTATCCTGCAAAAGGAGCAGACTACAGCCTGACCGGATTTCGTTGTGCTAAAAATCCGGGCAAATGAGGAAGGCGTTTAATGAAAGTTAGTGTAGTTAAGGCTTTCTTTCTGTTTCTATTGACCGGAATTTGCCTTGCGAATGTTGGGGTAGCTTTTGGCCAGAAGTGCGGAGTTTTGGGAAAGCCGGACTGTGCCGCCAAACGTCCCGTCGCTACGCCAAAAAAACCGGCGCCAAGGTCACCTGCGGCTCACATTGTTAAGCCAAAACCTCAGCCCAAGCGATCCGCTGCTCCGCGGCCGACAAATAAAACCCCCGCCGGGCCGCCGACCGCCGATACCGGGACCGATAAGGCACCTGAAAAAGAGATAGTTTCCAACACGAAACCCGCAACTGGGCCGGAGGCGGCGCCTAACAGAAAAACCGCCATAGCGCCAAGGCATAATCTCAGCCCGAAAGCCTCGGCACTCACAATTCGCTGTTCGGATTATAACGCAAAGGCTGATTATGATCAGGCCCTTAAGATATGTTCGGCGGCGATCGAGATCGATCCGCTCAATTCCACTGCCCTTTCTGAACGGGCCTATGCAAATGACAAAAAAAATAATTTTGCCGCAGCAATAGATGATTACACAAAAGCTATCGCGGGCGATCCGCGAAATTCTGATCTCTACGTGAGTCGCGGATTGTCTAATTACACCCATCATGAATACGACGCGGCGATCGCGGATTACACTGAGGCTACGACGATCAAAGGTGAATTTACTTCTTTTCTTTATCTCGCCTA
>JAYUDV010000080.1:0-6011 GCA_043739565.1 Chloracidobacterium sp. | reverse complement strand
TTAAGATGTTCTTCGAGTCCGACCGGAATTTGCAGTGCAACCGCGTTTGCACCAAGCCGCGTAATGATCGAATCAAACGAACGATCGAACGACGCACCGGCGCGATCAAGCTTATTGATAAAGCAAATACGCGGAACGCCGTATTTATCGGCCTGTCGCCAAACCGTCTCAGACTGCGGCTCGACACCGGCGACTCCGTCAAAAACGCAAACCGCACCGTCTAAAACTCGAAGAGACCGCTCAACTTCCATCGTGAAGTCAACGTGTCCTGGTGTGTCAATAATATTAATGCGATGCTCGATGCCGTTGCGCTCCCAGAAACAGGTCGTCGCGGCCGACGTAATTGTAATGCCGCGTTCCTGCTCCTGCTCCATCCAGTCCATCGTCGCCGTTCCTTCGTGAACTTCGCCGATCTTGTGCGAAACACCCGTGTAATACAAAATGCGCTCCGTCGCCGTGGTCTTACCCGCGTCGATATGGGCCATGATGCCGATGTTTCTAAATTTGTCTAAACTAATCGCTGCCATTTTGGTAAATCGTTAATCCGTGTCAGTAGCCCGCATGTGAGTAAGGGCAAGGTTAGGTTGAATCAACCCCGGCTGGCCCTTACTTACGTGTGGGCTACCGACACTATTTACTAAAACCTATAGTGCGCGAACGCCTTGTTCGCCTCCGCCATGCGGTGGACGTCGTCCTTTTTCTTCATTGCTCCGCCGCGTCCGTTTGCCGAATCGAGAAGCTCGCCGACCAGGCGGTCTTCCATCGTTTTTTCGCTACGGCCTCGTGCATTTAACACGATCCAGCGGATCGCCAGCGTATTGCGGCGGTCACGCGAAACTTCGAGCGGCACCTGATATGTCGCGCCGCCGATACGTCGCGATTTGACCTCTAATGTCGGTGCAACACTGTCGAGCGCAGCCTTAAAAACCTTAATCGGCTCGTCTTGTGCCTTCTCACCCAATTTGACCATCGCGGCGTAAAAGATCTGCTCGGCAACGGTCTTTTTCCCTTCCCACATCAGGCCGTTGATGAATTTCGTCACGGCGATGCTGTTGTAGATCGGGTCCGGTAAAACTTCTCTTTTCGATGCAACTCTTCTTCTAGGCATATCTTTTTAGTTGTCGGTTGTCGGTTGTCGGTAGCCGGTTGTCAGTTTCAGATAAATCCGACAACTGACAACCGGCTACCGACAACTGCTTACTTCGCTCCCTTCGGCCTCTTCGCACCATATTTCGAACGCGACTGGTTGCGGTTCGCGACGCCGGAGGCATCCAGCGTTCCGCGGATAACGTGATAACGAACACCCGGAAGATCCTTTACACGACCGCCGCGGATGAGCACGATCGAGTGTTCTTGCAGGTTATGCCCGATACCGGGAATATATGTAGTAACTTCGATCTGATTGGTCAGACGCACACGGGCAACCTTACGAAGTGCCGAATTCGGCTTTTTCGGGGTCGAGGTGTAAACACGTGTGCAAACACCGCGTTTCTGCGGATTCGACTGTAGCGCCGGACTCGCGGTCTTATACTTAACGCGTTGGCGACCCTTGCGAACTAATTGGTTGATCGTCGGCATAATCTTTTCTTAGGCTCCCCTCCTTACAAAGGAGGGGTGGCAGCCGCTTCGGCTGACGGGGTGGTTCTCGCTTAAATCCCACCGTTTTAAAATCTCTAAAGGCAAAACTACCGTCTTACCTGACTCTTGCCGAATTAAATCCGGCAGTTAGCTCAAGCAGCTCTCGCTGTATGAATTAATTAAAATGTACTAAACCATTGGGAAAAGAAACTTTGCTGTAGCGTGGCTTGCTTAGATATGTTAAATTCGCCGCCGTCCGGTGATGAACGCTTTTACGCAACAATCCGTGTTTCGATTCTCAAATAACAACCTCGCTGGTTCGCTGTCGAACCGCAAGAAACCCCAGACAGTAAAGTCCGAAACTTTAGATATTATGATTTCAGATGAATTGTGTCAAGTGAATGCGGCACGTTTTGGACTATAGCTTGGGCGAATGGCTTTGGTCGATTTTGTTTTGCTCTTTTGGCAGCGGATATTTGCGTTCCGTCTCGACAACTATCTCAGCCACAAGTTTCCAACTTTTTAACTGAATCTCCTGTGCGGTTGAGGCCGAGAACCCGACGTCCGATTTTGCGAGAGTTTTAAAAGCAGTTTCCAGGTCAAACGCGTTTGGAAGCAAAATGCCGTCCACATATTTTATCCGCGGCACGGTTCCGACTCTGTCATCGACTGTCGGGGTCGGAAGACCGTTTGCAATTTTTATCGCTAAACTAACTGTTTCAAATCCCTTTGACTTTTCTATCCCAATCGCGATCGGGAGAGCGGAAAGCATTATCCGCACAACGTCCGTAGTCGCTTCGGCTTTCTGTAAAAGCTTTAAAGCTCCTTCCAGATATTCGAATGCTTGAGCTTTATCGCCTAGATCAAGCCATCTCGCCGCAATTTTCAACATCCCGCCGCTGCGGCGAATATCATCATCAATACGTTTTATCACGTATTCAGAGGCCTCAAAATCCTTGTCTTTTAATGCAGCCGGAAGGACGCTGTTAAGCAGGAAATAGTCATGGTCCCGAACAAACTGCTTTATACCCGGAGCAACCTTTAATCTGCAATCAACGGCCATCTGAAATTTCTTTTTCTCCAGTGCCAGATTGGACGCATACAGCCACATGTTGCTTTCAAAAGCCTTTCCTTCAGCCGCTTCTGCTTCAGATATTGCTTGCTGCAATTTATCCTTACTCTCATCGATGCGTTGATAAGCCTCTTCCGATTCCCTATCATTCTTGTGTAATCGGGAGTCAAGCACCAACATAAGTGACTCGGCCTCGGTATATAGCGAAGGAATCGTTTCTTTTATTCTCGGCAAAGCATATTTAAGCGTCCACAGAACGGATTGCGCGGTTTGAGAAGCATCGGGGTCTCCGATCTGCCTACGCGAACGATTTACCACAAACTCAAGATACCGAGTCGTTAATTCAACTGGCGCGTTTTCATCCAGATAATAATCCCTCATGAAATCGAGCATAATCGAGTATGATGCGGTGTCCGGCGTACGCTCAAAATAGCCAAGCAACGCGCTTAAAATTTTATTTGCGGATTTCGGATCTTTTTGGCGAATATTTTGATATATCGTAACGACATAATCCGAAACCTTTCCACCAGCGATTTTTAAGATTGTTCGATTCGCAATATCAACTGTATTTCCTGAGCGGTTCAATTCCTGTAGATCGGACAAAGCCGAGTCAACATCGGCGAGGTATTTATTTTCGGCCTTGGCCGCCACGTCTGGTGTTTTTTGCCGCAATATTGAAATCGCCGAATTCTTCCAGCGTTCTGCATTAGCGACGGTAAACTGATCCGAATTGTTCACCGTATCTTCCAGACAATCAATTGCCATTGAGGTAGCCGAATCAAACTCACCGCGAACGTCATTATGAAAAATGAATTCTGCGACCTTCAACCGTGCAAAACACCGCATCGGGGCATCGTCCAGTCCTTTGATCTCATTTTTCAGAAGCACGAGCCGCAAAGCTCGTTGCCGATTCTGGTACGTATCAGCGTTTGATTTTATAGGTGACTGGCCAAATGCATCCGTCACGAACGTTGAGAGGATTAAGAATAATATCAGGAATAATAGGTTCATGGGATTTGCGAGAATTATATTCCCGAAGGTCATCAAATGCAATATTTTATAAATTTCAGTTTCCGTGCGGTATGTTAATATTCGTTATGGCCGCAAAACGGTCATCGATAGGCAATAAACCACAAACTTTTTGTTGAAAAATCGTCTCCGTCCGACCAATCTTTTTTCAGATCGCCGTTTTGCACTTTTATTAGTTGTGGGATGCGGGATTTTGGCAATGGTTCCGGCTTTTATTTGGGGCATACCCGCGGGTGCCGATCTGGATAATCATTTCCGGTTTATGATGCCGTTTTATGACGAGATCAGCCACGGGAATCTTGCTCCGGGATGGCTGGCCGAGTCGAACTTTGGCTTTGGCGATGCCAGATTCAGGTTTTACCCGCCCGTTTTGTATTATTCGCTCTCGCTGTTTCGCATGCTGACGGGCGGCTGGTATATCGCAACGCTAGCCGTTTTTACGCTTTTTTGTGTGATCGGGGCCGTCGGCGTTTATTACTGGTCACGTCAAAATCTTTCGTCGCCGACCTCGGTGTGTGCCGCTCTGCTTTTCTCGTTCGCTCCGTATCATTTAACCCAATTTTATCAGGCATCGCTACTCGCCGAATTTGCCGCGACCGCGTTCTTGCCGTTCGCTTTTTTATTCGTTGAGAGAATTACGTCGAATAAAAGTAAGGGCCTGTACGATACGCTTTTTAATATCGCGGGTGTCGCCGTCAGTTTTTCGCTCATCGTCACGACACATCTGCCGGTGACAGTTATCGGCTCGCTCGCGTTAGGTCTATTTGCCCTGCTCTCGACCGATTGGAAATTGAACAAAAAAGCCCTCATTTTTGCGGCTTTAGGGATCGCGTTGGGACTCGTTTTGAGTTCGTGGTTCTGGGTCAAGATGCTGAGCGAACTCGATTGGATACAGGCCGGTGAAAAGGTCCAGTCGGCATATTATGATTACCGCAACAACTTCATCTTTTCGCCCTTTTCGCCGCCGAATCTAAACACATACTTCGCGGGCTATGTTGCGGCTTTGACGATAGGGCTTTTTCTGCCCGCCGTGATTGTTTTGCGTCGCCTATTTACAAGCAAAACGGACGAAAATTCGCTTGATAAATATTTCGCGCCAAATGCCGAAAATCCACGACGGAGATTACGAAACGCCGTCTTGATCGCACTGTTCTCAGTTTTCATGACAACCGATCTCAGCCGCCCGCTGTGGGCCGTCATTCCAAAACTAAAGGATATTCAATTTCCGTATCGTTGGCTGGCGGTCACGTCGGTCGTCATTTGCCCGGCAATCGCACTTTCGATACAGGTCTGGCTTGACCGCATACGTCAAAAAAACTTCCGTGCCATTCACATTCCGGTATATCTGATTTTTGCGGCGGCGCTGTTTTTTTCGGTCAAAGATCTGGTGATCGACGGCACTTTTCGGTCGAGCGAAGATTTTACGCGACATATACAAGAAATCCGCGGCGCCCAAAGCTTTAACGACTGGCTCCCGAAAGGCGCAAGTGAATTAAAGAACATCCAACCGTTAACCGGCCAGATCGATCCGGGAAACAGACAACTCGTCGTCGCCAGCTTTCAAACCCACACACGCAGGTTTATGCTCACCGAGGGCGACGTGGTGCAGGTGCGTTTGCGAAGCTATTATTACCCGTTGTGGCGGGCCACCGTCCTCGGTACACAGCAACCCACCGCGACCGCACAGGCACCCGACGGCACACTCCTCGTCGCCGCCCCGCCCGAAGCCTGCGAGATCGAAGTAACCTTCACCGAACCGCCGCGTACAAAGATCTCATACACAATCGCCGCCCTCGCTTGGACGTTCACCCTCGTTTTGTTAATTTTTGGGTTTTTCAGGCGCAAGCCATTAAACGTACTTTGAAAAACGCCCGAGTAATTACTGCGAACTAGACTAACGTGTATTTTCAGGGTTTAGCCGTCTCCGGAGTTGGATGAGGAACCAAATCATTCTTTTGGAATACTTTACAACCTTAACTTGGCGTATATGACACTGCCCACATAATATCGGGGTTCGTCCTTCGCAGGAACGGGGTGGAAGCAACATCGTATTTCGTTCCAAAAACCATCAACTATTTCGCCTTGCTCACGGCCTTGACGGTCTCCGGCTCGGGTCTTGATGCGGCCAGGCCGAGTTCCGGTGAGCGCCAGAGGTTTGAGACCAGCAACTCGCGGATAAAGGTCATTTCTTTGGGCAGACGGTCATAGAGTTTGAAGAAAAGCTCGTCGTGCATGGCGATTTCTTTGAGCCATAGATCCCGGTCGATGTTCATCACGGCGTCAAATTGCTCGCGTGTGAAATCGATCCCGCGCCAGTCCATATCTTCATATC
>JAYUDV010000079.1:0-14401 GCA_043739565.1 Chloracidobacterium sp. | reverse complement strand
AGAAAGATGCCAAAATTATTATACAAACTGTATTGTTTGGAGGTTGGTTATGAACGAACTTAAATTAACTGCAATTTACGAAAAAGCTGATGAAGGCGGCTACATCGGCTACGTCGCCGAGTTGCCCGGGGCGAACACTCAAGGCGAGACGATCGAAGAAACCCGCGAAAACTTAAAGGAAGCCGTCTCAATGCTGCTTGAGTGCTATCGTGAGGAAGCGGAAGCCCGACTTTCGAGCAATCTTGGATCGCGAAAAGAAGATCTAGTACTTCAAGCCGCGTAAATGAAGCTAAAGGTTCTAATTCAACATCTCGAACAACGTCGTTGCATCTTCATGCGTCAAGGCGGAAACCATACAATTTACAAAAATTTAGATACCGGAAAAATGACATCGGTTCCGAGACACCGCGAGGTAAAAGAAAATCTGTTAAAAAAATCTGCGATGATTTAGGTATTGATCGTCCATTGTGACCACGATGATTGATCTCGAACAACTATTTTCAGGCCAGCCGCTCGCAATTGCTCGCTCAATTACAAAGGTAGAGAGTGGCAGCGACGGCGCAGCTGAGCTGATGAAGGCCGTTTTTCCGCACACCGGTAAAGCGATGGTGATCGGTATCACGGGTTCGCCCGGCGCCGGAAAATCGTCGTTGGTCGACAAGCTCGCTCTGTTTTACAAAAACCAAGGCGAAAAGATCGGCATCGTTTGTGTCGATCCGTCGAGCCCGTTTTCGGGAGGCGCGATACTCGGCGACCGCATCCGGATGGCGACGCTTGGGCTGGACAAGAATGTTTTTATCCGCTCAATGGCGACACGTGGCAATCTCGGCGGGCTGTCGCGTTCCACCGTCGATGCCGTTGCGATACTTGATGCGGCCGGCTTTGACAAGGTGATCGTCGAGACCGTCGGCGTCGGTCAGGATGAGGTCGAGA
Source organism: Chloracidobacterium sp. (assembly GCA_043739565.1). Taxonomy (GTDB): domain Bacteria; phylum Acidobacteriota; class Blastocatellia; order Pyrinomonadales; family Pyrinomonadaceae; genus OLB17. The sequence continues at coordinate 13,468 of JAYUDV010000079.1, read as the reverse complement.
TCGTTAAAACGGCCGACGTCTCGGTCGTCGTACTCGTGCCGGGAATGGGCGACGATATTCAGGCGATCAAGGCCGGGATAATGGAGATCGGCGACGTTTTTGTCATCAACAAAGCCGACCGCGAAGGCGTGATTCGTACGCAAAAGGAACTTGAAGCATTGCTCTCGCTCGCCCATCGCCCCGATATGTGGATGCCGCCGATTGTCAAAACCATCGCGACGGAAAGCAAAGGGATCGAAGAGCTATCGACCGCAATCACAAGCTACTTTGAATATCAAAGTCGTGAAACAGGCGGCATTGTGCGAAAAACGGCGATCGCACGCTGGCGTCTGACCGAGCTTATTCAGGAGCGGTTGCTTTCCGACCTGATGACGCGAAACGGGACGAGCGAAAAGCTCGAGAAACTTGCCGAGCAAATTGCGGGGAAAGAGATCGATCCATACTCGGCCGTAGAACAAATAATTGCAGAGGCTCGCACGTGAGTAAGGGCTTAAGGCGTTCGTTTATATGAAAATTAATCACCTCGGCATCGCAACCAAAGGTATCGACGAAGCCTTAAAATTCTGGTCCGAGGCGCTCGGCCTCGAAAATGTCCATACGGAAGTTGTTGAGGATCAAAAGGTTCGGGTCGCGATGCTTCCCATCGGCGAGAGCCGCATCGAGCTGCTCGAACCGACAAGCGAAGACTCGCCCATTTCAAAATTTCTCGAAAAACGAGGTCCCGGCATTCATCACATTGCGGTTGAGGTTGATGATATCGAGGCCGCGCTTGCCAAACTCAAATCTCAGGGCATGCGTCTCATCGACGAGCAACCGCGTATCGGTGCCGAGGGTTGCCTCGTCGCGTTCGTCCACCCGGCGGCTACAGGCGGCGTTCTGCTCGAATTGGTACAGACTCAGCGTAATGTCTTAAACCTGTAAAGTTGACCTGTTCCTGCAAAATGCTGGCCTGCGGTAGACGCTGACGCTCCAGAATAATAATGGAAAACACGACACCAAAGAAACCCAATCCAAGGCTAAAACGCGCGGCTGGGCTCTTATTTATTACGTGTGCGGTGATTTTAACTTTGCTCCTCAAACAAGTTCTTGCGATCAACTTCACTCTTTCAATATCGCTATTGGTTCTGTCTTTTCTCGTCTACCCAATAATTGTTCAAGGACGCCGACAGATGGACAAAAGACAAAAGGCCGTGGAATTGGCAAACTTTCACTTTGGTGATTCTGGCTTATATTGCTGTTGTGTTTTTGATTACGACTTTACTGTTTTCCTAACACCACAACTTTAGGACACTACCCAGACTCAGTAACAAAGGCTCTTCATTAGTTGATATTTACAGAGTTTGGTATTATATCCGTTTGATAATTATTACAGAATTTCTTTAAGTGAGGACTCGTAAATTGAGCAATTTAACAAAAGGACTAATTTTGGTCGTCGTAATTCTGGCCATCGGCGTCGGCCTAGTGGTTTGGAAACGAAAGGTTGGCGGCCAGACTAACGAATCGTTCAATTCGATCTCGCGCCCCGAGATCGAAATGCTGCTCGCTGACGTCGCTAAGTCGAATCCGACGATCTTGAAAAAATTGGCGGAAGACCCGGAAATGAAGAAGCAGCAGATCGAGAATCTCAAGCAGCTACTTGCATTTGCGAGTCAGGCCCAGAAAGACGGCCTCGCCTCTGACCCGACCAACCGGCAGGAAATGGAGAATATCCGCTCCGAGATCCTCGCCGTTAATTATGACCGCGAGATCAATAAAGATAAGGGGCCGATGCCCGCATTCGGTTTTATTACCGAAGATCAGGTCAAAGCCTATTGGGGCGAGGACGAACAACCAAAGGCGGGACCGGGATTTTTTAGCAGTATTAAGGAAAAGCTCGGTCTGGCCGGTACCGCCGAACAGAGGACGCATCAGGCTGAATTTGACGATTTTCTCAATGCTAAGATCGCGGTTTTGAAGTCGGGCAATCCCGAAATGAAAGATCGCGAAATCACCGAAGAGGAGAAAACTCAGGCTCGTGACATTTTCGCCAAGATCCGCATCTATCGCGCTGAATACGAAACAAAGGCAAATGCCGGCGAATTGTCGAGCGATTTTATTGCCAAGGCAAATCTTCAGGTCAAACTACAGCAGGCACAGTTTCTGGCGCGGCTCTACTCTGAGAAGGTAACCGATAAAACCAAGGTAACGGACGATGATGTTGCTCAATACATCGCTTCCCATCCCGAACTCGATCCTGCAACGAAAAAAGCTAAGGCGCAGGAAATTCTGAATAGAGCCAAAGCGGGTGAGGATTTTGCAGCTCTTGCTAATGAGTTTTCTCAGGACCCTGGTAACAAGGGTGCGGACGGAGTGCCGCAGGGCGGATTGTACAAAGATGTGCCCAAAGGAAGGATGGTCGCCCCGTTTGAGCAAGCCGCTCTTGCACTACAGGCCGGAGAAGTAGCTCCGGAGCTCGTGGAAACGGATTTCGGCTATCACATCATTAAGCTCGAACGAAAGCTGGAAAAGGGACCTGCGGCAAAAGCAGGAAATGCCCCCGGTGCGGCTAAAGAAGGCGATGAAACGTATGACGTTCGCCACATCCTCTTTTCGACCGGTGTTAAGGATCCCGACAATCCTACTGCTCGCGAAGCTCCGGTTAAGGATTTTGTCCGCAGTAAGCTGGAAACAGAAAAAGAAAAGAAAGTCATTGACGACATCGTAAAGGCTAATAACGTCAACGTTCCCGATGACTTTACCGTCCCGCAGGTCACCGACGAGCAGATGCAGCAGATGAAGCAAAAGCAGCAGCAAATGCAGATGCCGCAGGGAATGCCGCCCGGAGCTGGCGTTGACGGGCCGCCACCTCCAGGCGGAGCAAAACCGGGCAAGCCCGAAGCCAAGAAGAAGTAGATCGACAATCGTGAATCGTGAATCGAAAGGATTTTTTTTCTATTCACGATTCACGATTTACCATTCACAATGAATTTAGGCGATTATCGCATTGAGATAGTTCCCGATACGGAATTTAGATTAGACGGAGGGGCGATGTTTGGAGTCGTCCCTCGCGTACTTTGGGAGCATGTCTGTCCACCCGATGAGCTTAACCGGATCACGCTCAACATGAACTGTCTTTTCGTCGAAACACCTGCCGAAAAAATCTTGATCGAGACTGGCATTGGCGAAAAATGGTCGGCAAAAGAGACGGCGATGTACGGCATCTTTCGTAAAAAGCCGTTTGCCCAATCGCTCTTTGAGATCACCGGCTGCCGTCCGGAAGACATCACGATCGTCGTGAATACACACTTGCATTTTGACCACGCCGGCGGGAATACGGTTTTAAGCTCCCCTCCTTTCAAAGGAGGGGTGGTTCTCTCTTCCGAGCGACGAGCGGTCCCACAGTTTCCAAACGCCCGTTATTTTGTCTCAAAAAGCGAATTCGAACACGCCGAAAATCCGCACGAACGCGATCGCACAAGCTATCTGCCCGAAAATTGGCGGCCAATGTTTGATTCGGGCCAACTTGATCTCAAACCCGACTCGTACGAGGTGGTCGATGGCCTGCATATCGAGCAAGTTCGCGGCCATTCCGAGACGATGCAGACGGTAAAGATTACGCGAGGCGGCGAGACCCTTTTCGGCTTTTTTGATATGCTTCCGACTCGTCATCATGTGCCGCTGCCGTGGATAATGAGCTACGATCTATTTCCGACGGAAACATTGGAATTCAAGAAAAAAACCATTCCGCAAGCGGCGGAGGAAAATTGGATTTGCCATTTTTATCATGATTTTGAGATGCCGCTTTGTCGGCTAGTGGAGATCGATGGTAAATATGTTGCCCAAGCAGTGGTCGCTGGTGGGACGGTCTAATTATATGGAAACAGTGAACATCGGAATCATAGGCGGCAGCGGTTTGTACCAGATGCCTGAGTTGGAAAATGTGCGTGAGATCGAGGTTGATACGCCTTTTGGCAAGCCGTCGGATGCATTTATCGTGGGTGAACTGGACGGCGTGACTGTGGCATTTTTGCCTCGGCACGGGAAAGGACATAAGCTGACGCCGAGCGAGCTTCCCTTTCGGGCAAATATCTTTGCTATGAAGCTGCTTGGCGTCGAGTATATCTTGTCGGTGTCGGCGGTCGGCTCGCTTCAGGAAAAGTATGCTCCGACGGATTTCGTAATTCCCGACCAGTTTTTTGACCGCACGCGAGCCCGCGCTCACGAATCGACATTCTTTGGCAAAGGCATCGTCGGCCATGTCACGTTTGCCCACCCGGTCTGTAGCGAGCTCGGCGATATTCTCGAAGCGTCGTGCAATGAAATCGGCGTCAAGACGCATCGCGGCGGCACATATATTTGTATGGAAGGCCCGGCGTTCTCGACCAGGGCCGAGTCAAACGTCTATCGCCAATGGGGCATGGACATCATCGGGATGACCAATTTGCAGGAAGCCAAGCTTGCCCGCGAAGCCGAGATCGCCTACGCAACGCTCGCTCTAGTCACCGACTACGATTGCTGGTACGAGGGCCACGACGATGTGACGGTCGATATGGTTATCGAATATTTAAATAAGAATGTCCGCAATGCTCAGCTCGTTTTGAAAGACGCTGTAAAAAGAGTCGCTGCCAAAGCCACGCCGAATCAATACGCCGGTGCGACCAAGAACGCGATCTTCACCGCTCAGGAACATTGGCCTGCGGAAACGGCGAAGAATCTTGATGCGATCATTGGGAAATATGGGGCAAAATAATCTATGTCGAACAGCAACTTCTCAAAAACTGACGACCTCTTGTTGACTCGTATCGACGAGGTTTTGCAATACCTTTGGGATCCGATTGGAATATCAGGTATGCCTGGGGCGAGAGATGAATACACTTCTTATGCGGGGCAGGTTTTTAGCCTTATCAAACGCGGCTCGGATGAAAAGGAGATAGCCGCCCTTCTTAGAAAAGTTAGAATAGAGCGCATGGGAGTAGGGCAACTGGCCGATCGGTCGAACGAAGAGGAAATTGCAGAAATCTTGATGAACTGGAAAGAAGTAGTTCTCGACTGATCCTGCACGCTCTTTAGAAAACCTTTCCATTGCTTCTGTCATCTGTAATTAGTTATGAAAAAAAAGTTTTTCGCATTAGCCTTCCTCGTCCTCGCGGGTTCCGTCACCGGTGCCTATGCCCAACGCAACGTCACGCCCGCCATCGACCGCGATCCGCTAATGGAGGCTGACGCTAAGCACAACCTTGACGTTGCATGGAATGCGTATAAGCTCAAAAAGGCTTATAAAGGTGTGTTGATGCGGTTTGAGGAGACGTACGCCGCGTACCCGGAATTCTCAAAGATCGACGAATTTCTCTATCTCGCAGGTATGAGCAGCTATTACCTTTCAGAAAACAAAGGCAAGCAAAAGGTTGATCTAAAATTGGAGAAAGAGAAAGATAAGTTTGCTCCGGCAAAACTGAAAGAGGACGCTGTCGCATATCTCTCGCGTATCGTCGAAAAATATCCGGAGAGCCAATATCGGGTCGAAGCAGAAAAAATCCTCAAACAAGTGAAAAACGAAAAATAAGCTTTATTTGTAATAATGGAGCTACTAATCGCAAATAATTACCAATTGGCAATTGCTAATTTGTAATTGTTTATTGAGACAATAGACCACACCCAAATCAACCATCAGCACGTTTAATGCCGACGAAAATCGCAAAAATCTACTGTGGCGTGTAAAATGAACAGAAGTCAGTTGTCCGTGGCCAGTTGTCAGCGTGAGATTTCGCACTGACCACCGACCACTGACAACTGGCCACTGAAATATATGTCATTAACTGTTGTTGGTTCGGTAGCGTTTGATGCGCTAGAAACGCCGTTTGGCAAGCGTGACAAGATCCTTGGCGGTGCGGCGACTCACTTCGGGTTGTCGGCCAGCTTTTTCACAAAGGTAAATGCGGTCGGCGTGGTCGGCGGCGATTTTGGCGATACGGAATGGGATGTTTTTAAACGTCACGCGATCAATACGGACGACATTGAGATCGTGCCGGACGGCAAAACATTCTTCTGGAGCGGCCGTTACGATTACGACATGAACACGGCCCACACGCTTGACACGCAGCTCAATGTGTTCGAGACATTCGACCCGAAACTCTCGGAAAACTCTAAATCGGCAAAGCTCCTCTTCCTCGCAAACATCCTGCCGATGCTGCAAAAACAGGTTCGCGAGCAATGTCCCGGTGCAGAATTCGTTGCGATGGACACGATGAATTTTTGGATCTCTTCGATGAAGGACGCTCTTGTAGAGACGATCAAGGTCGCTGACTGCATAATTATAAATGACGCCGAAGCCCGCCAGTTGACTGGCGAAGCCAGCATCCACGTCGCTGCGAAAAAAATTATGGACTACGGACTCAAGGCCGTTGTCATCAAACGCGGCGAATACGGAGCGACGCTTTTCACACGCGACGGATATTTTGTCGTCCCGGCATATCCGCTTGAGAGCGTTTTCGACCCGACCGGCGCGGGCGACACGTTTGCAGGTGGATTTATGGGCTATCTCGCGGCCCAAAAGGAGATCACCGACGAGACACTGCGACGGGCGATGATCTACGGGTCGGTAATGGCATCGTTTAACGTCGAAAAATTTGGCACCGAGCGTGTCGATGCGCTTGATTACCCCGAAATAAATGAGCGATTTAAGGCGTTCAAGCAAATGACACATTTTGACGATATTCCGTTTGAACTGGCTTCGATGGCCGGCTAATTCCTTCTTTCGATGGATAAAAAAGAAGTAAATCCACTCGCTCGTTTTGAGCGGCGAAAGATCAACTATCCGCTTTTGATCGGGGCGATGTTGCTGTTCGGCGTGCTTGTCGCGGGAGCGGTTGTGTCGGTAAAATCACCGGATTTTATTGCCGCCGGGCTTTTTGTCGCCGCCGCCGCAATCTTTGCTTTGGTCGTATTGCTGGATGTTGCAAACAACAGGAGAATGGCGGCCATCGACGATCGGAAATTTATCCATTGGGACGCGGCAATGCCCGAGCTTCAACGGCAAAATGTGAATCTCGAGGTCCGCGAACTCGCCAAACTCCTTGGCGTCGGCAATGATCATCTGGCCGATCTGCTTTCAGCATACATCGTTGCCGAGGACCTCGCGTTGAGACAGATTCAGCAGGAAGAAAACCTACCGTTGATGCGGCACGTCAGCATCGGACGGACGCCGTTTGATGGCATTCTGGTCGATCAGGATCTGATTACGTGTATCGAAGTGGCATTTCTCGTAGTGCCGGACGTGCGGCAGGAAAGGATCGAATCGATGCTGAAAAAGATCACGCAGGCCAAGAAAAATCTGGCGGATTTGAAAAGCCGCCTACGGCTGCGGCTGATGCTCGTGCTGGTTACACAACTGACGTCGGACGAGGAAGAGCAGCTTCGCGGCGTTCTAATCACGCGGCGTTTTACGGATACGCCAGTCGATATTGACATCAGGCTGCTCGATTTTGAAATGCTGCAAAAGGTTTATGTGAGTGAATAACTAAAAACTAAAAGTGAACAATTAATAGATACTTAGCGTTTTTCACTTTTCACTATTAGTTTTTCACTTTTCACTTAAAAAGTTATGCTGAAAGACAAAGTAGGAATGATAGTTGGCGTGGCGAACCAGCGCTCGATTGCTTGGGCATGTGCTGCGGCGTGTGCCCGACACGGTGCGAAAATGGCATTTACCTATCAGGGTGAACGGCTTAAGGAAAATGTCGAAAAGCTTGCGGGCGAACTGTCCGATTCGCTCGTTTTGCCGTGCGATGTGACAAATCAGGCCGAGGTCGACGCTGCTTTTGACGCCGTCGGCAGGCGTTACGGCAGGCTCGATTTTGTCATCCATTCGATCGCGTTCGCTCCGAAAGAGGCTCTCGATGGCGAATTTGTCACCACCAGCCGCGAAGCCTTTCGCACGGCGCTTGAGATCAGCGCGTTTTCGTTGACGCAGGTTGCTCTCGCGGCGTCGCCGCTGATGACGACAGGCGGCAGCATTGTTACGATGAGCTATTACGGCGCCGAAAAGGTCATATCGCATTACAACGTGATGGGCGTCGCCAAAGCTGCTCTCGAAGCGAGCGTTCGCTATCTCGCTGCCGACCTTGGCAAAAATAACATTCGCGTCAACGCGATCAGCGCCGGGCCGCTTAATACGCTCTCGGCACGCGGCGTCAAAAACATGAGTTCGCTGCTCAGCTATGTCGGTGAAAAATCGCCCTTAAGACGTAATGTAACGCAAGCCGAGGTCGGTAACACCGCCCTTTTCCTCGTCAGCGATCTCGCCAGCGGCATAACGGGCGAGACGATATACGTCGATTGCGGATATAACATAATGGGAATCTAGCGATTTTGGATCGCGGATTTTGGATTTTGGATTGAAAGCACTCAGTCAAAATCCAAAATCTAAAATCTAAAATCCAAAATCGAAATGGCATCTACCAAATCAAAAAAACCACGCACGACCACCCCTGAGGGAAAACCGGACTTACCTAAAACCGTCGCTGAGGCCAAGGAACTCGCGGCCGCTCCCGGCTATTGGCATCTGACCGACGACGAGATCCTGCTCCGCTCACCGGAACCCGAGGATGAATTAAAGACCTCCGATTCGTGGAGGGTTTTCCGCATCATGGGCGAGTTTGTCAATGGATTTGACGAACTGGCGACGATCACGCGCGGCGTTTCGATCTTTGGCTCGGCCCGCACCCACGAGGACGACCCGATGTATAAGGCGGCCCACGAGGTCGGACTGCTGCTGGGTGCGGCGGGTTTCGAGATCATAACCGGCGGCGGCCCCGGCATCATGCAAGCCGCAAATCACGGTGCCCACGACGCCGGTGCGACATCCGTCGGATGCAACATCGAACTGCCCTTCGAACAGATACCAAACCCATATCTGACCAAGACGCTGACATTCAAATACTTCATGGTCCGCAAGACAATGTTCATCAAATACAGCAATGCATATATCATCTTTCCGGGCGGTTTTGGCACAATGGATGAGCTTTTCGAGGCATTGACGCTGATTCAGACCCGTAAGATACGCAACTTTCCGGTCGTGCTTTTCGGATCACAATATTGGCGCGGCCTGCTGGCGTGGCTGACCTCAACGATGCTTAACGAAAAGATGATCAACGCCGAAGACCTCGGCCTGATCCATCTGACGGATTCGCCAAAGGACGCTGTCGATTTCATTATCAGAACCTGTTACGCGGGAATCGATAACGGGACGGCGGAGAAGTAGCCGTTAGCAATATATACAAATTCAATAAAAAAAACCGCATCGCTCGCTTGCAATGCGGTTAAGGTCGATTGGAGATTGTGAATGGACTTCCAGCCTTGCCACGGCGGTCAAATGTTTGCCGCTGTGCTCGTACATGCTTACTTCCGTTCATTTAAAACAAACGTCCATTCACGGTTGTCTTCCACAAATATCGGTTGTCTTTTACTAAAATATGGTGCTCCCGGGTGGATTCGAACCACCGGCCTTTCACTTAGGAGGCGAACGCTCTATCCAACTGAGCTACGGGAGCCTGTCGATTTTAGATTTGTGATTATAAGAATTTGTTGTAAGTTCTTGCAATCCAAAATCCAAAATCGGCAATCCAAAATTCAACTGTCATAGTGTATCAGCGAACGCACGTCGTAGCCTTCAAATTTTTGCCTGCCATTCAAAAAATCCAGTTCAATGACAAATAACATTCCAGCGACTATTCCGCCGACGCTTTCGACGAGATCGACGACAGCTTTTGCCGTTCCGCCTGTGGCTAGCAGATCGTCGACGATTAATACCCGCTGGCCTTCGCCCACGGCGTCTTTGTGCATCTCGAGCGTGTCTTGTCCGTATTCGAGATCGTATGAGATCGAGACTTTTTCGGCGGGCAGCTTTTTCGGCTTGCGAACCGGGATAAATCCGGCACCTAGCTGATATGCAAGCGGTGTCGCAAAAATAAATCCTCGCGATTCGACGCCGATCACCGTGTCGATCTTGCTGCCGTCCACCTGCTCGCGGAGCGCGTCGATCGTGCCCTTTAGCCCGGCCGGATCGAGCAGAAGCGTTGTAATATCGTAAAAATTAATGCCCGGTTTTGGAAAATCAGGCACTTCGCGGATCAATTTTCGTAAGTTTTCCATTTTGTCAGTTGTCAGTTGTCAGTTGTCAGTTGGTTTGTGCAACTAACTACTAACAACCAACAATCATCTTTCTATCCTAAAATTTGAATATAACCCGCTTGGCTCGACGACCAATTCCTCGATCGTACCGACACGCGAATGCGTCGGCCCGGCCGCCAGGTCGTGCCTGAATGCTTCGACCGCTTTCGCGCTTCCCTCGGCCCATACTTCGACGCGACCGTCTTTGAGATTCGTGACGTAGCCGCGAACCTGATGTGCAGCAGACGAGCGTTGTGTAAAATACCTAAATCCGACGCCCTGCACTTCGCCGCTGATGAGAAATTTTCTTGCGATCATCGTTCTTCAGGTTCAAAACTTCAAAAATTCAAGGTTCAAAGTTAGAAATCAAAACTTTGAACCTTGAACTTTGAACATTGAACTAACCCAGAGCATCGAGACACTCCATTAAGCTTCGCTGCCGACACGTGTAAACGTGCATTCCCCGCAAAGTGTGCTTGCTCGCCTGCGTATGACGCAATTCTTCGGCGAGGGCGAGAAAATCTCTCGGCTCGTCCGTTTCAAACGAGATGAGATATTCGTGATCGTTAAATCCAAAGGCGTGCGTCAGGTGGATCTTGATATTTGGAAATTTCTTTCCGACCATAAAATTTTCTTCGATCATCGCGTCGCGCGTCTCGGCTGACATTTCAAACCAATCGTCATTTTTGGCGCACGGATAAACAAAGTGATACTTTGCTGTTCCCGCCTGCACACGCATCCGATCTTCGTAGGGTTCGTCGACGAACATCATCCGCTTTGTGACCGAGAGATAGTTATCCGCCGTCTCCAAAAAGCTGCCGAGATTAGTGCGATTTAGTTTAACCGTCATGTCCTGAATGGCGTCAAGCGATCGGCCCACACGCCAAAACATAAGGTCTGCTTTCGAATCAAATCCGACCAGCGAGTACGAATAAAGCAGAAAATCATCGCGAAACGTATTGAAAACACTCTCAAATTCGTCCTTGTAAATATGTTTCGTTTCACCATCCAATTTCCGCCACTCGGGACTCACGCGAAGAAAAAAGAAATTAACGAACTGTTTTTCGATAGCCGTGAGGTCGGGTTGGCCCGACTTATCGGCAACCAATCGCAGTCCGGCGTCGGCAGACTCTTTTTGAAAATTCAGCACGTCTTTGTTCATTTTCCGCGTTTACCGCTCCGCAATCTCTCAAAACAATTTTGCAAGTTTAGCAATGTTTCCGCAAATGCCAATTAACGGCAAGTTCGAGCCGCCCGCTGACGCAGACAGTTCTAGCATATTTTCGCCAACTAAATCTTGAGGGAGCACCATTAACGATTTACAAAAAGCCTCTTTAGTGCCAGAATTGGTTTTGTGAAACGCCTTATCTCAAGTGTGATTTTTTTGTTCGCTGCGGGCTGCATATCGCTGGCCCAGCAGCGGCCGCTGATGACGGACGATGTAGACATAACGCCGGCGGGTGCCTTTGACATTGGCATCGGCGTCGATTTCTTTCAAAACGCAAAATTTCCGCTTTCGGGCATTAAGGGCGACCTCACTCGCGTTGGTGATTTACGCATTCGCACCGGATTTGCGTCAAATGTCGAATTTCAGATCGAAGGAACGCTGCAAAATTACGTTGCGATAAATTCGAGAACCATTTCGCCGATCCCGCTTAATGTAACCGGAAACTCGACGAACGATTTCGGCGATTTTACGATCTCGGCAAAGATCAAGCTTCGCAACGAAACCGCACATTTACCGGCTGTCGGCTTTAAGTTTGGCTTTCAAATCCCAAACACCGATCAGGCCAAAGGCATCGGGACCAATCAGATCAATGTTTTCGGGAAAGTATTGGTGCAAAAGAAATTTGGGAGTGTGGTAAACCGTACCGCAAAATTTAATGCCTACGGCAATCTCGGGATCGGCATAATGACCGCGCCGCTCGATCGGTTTACGCAAAATGACGTATTGCTGTACGGGCTTGCCGGGATCTACAGGCTCACCGATAGCGTAAATCTTCTGGGCGAGGTAAATGGCCGCCAAAATACTCGCAGCGGAGCGGCCCCGCTCGGGACCGAGAGCGTCGGGCAGTTTAGGATCGGTGCCCAAATAAAAGCATCCGGTCTAAGGTTTGACACCGCCGCAGCTTTCGGCCTGACAAGATTCAGCCCTCGTACAGGTCTCATCGTAGGCGTTACATATCAATCTCCGAGTATTTTCACGCCCGCCAAATAACTAAATATTGATCGGTGAAACTCTTTTTCCAATACTCGGCGCCGTCCGGATGGCTTCGGTCACAAAATCTTTCGCAATTTTAACGGCTTCAGCCAGATCCTTTCCGAGTGCGAGATTGGCTGTTATAGCTGAGGCAAGCGTGCAGCCAGTGCCGTGCGTTGCCATCGTATGGATAAAGTCCGCCTCAAATACGCTCAGATTGTCCCCGACGAAAAGAAAGTCTCTCGCAACCCCCTCCGCATTTTTCACTTTTCCATTTTCACTTTTCACTTCTCGCAAATGTCCGCCTTTTATAAGCACGTTTTTCGCTCCCATGGATTGCATGATCGCGGCAGCCCGGTGAATATCTTTGGATGATCTGATCTTTATGCCGGAGATTCTTTCGGCCTCCGAAATATTTGGGGTTATCAGATTGGTGAGGGGAAATAGCTTTTCGATCATCGCAGCCAAAGCCGTATCGGCGATCAAATCAAAGCCGGAAGTTGACCGTATAACCGGGTCGACAACTATATTCCGCAATTTCCGCTCCGAAATTATCGCCGCAACCGTCTCGACTATCTCGCGTGTAGGCAACATTCCGGTCTTGACGGCTGCGACCTGGTAATCATCTAGAACGGGTTCGACCTGTTTCCTTATCGAATCCGACGTCTGATGAACCGCGCCGAACACACCCATCGTATTTTGAAATGTTATAGATGCAATAGACGCCGCCGCAAAACATCCAAACGCCGAAAACGTTTTTATGTCCGCAATAATGCCCGCTCCGCCCGAGGGATCAAGGCCGGCGATCGTCAAGCAAACCGGTGGATTGTTCTCATTTTTCATTCGCGTGATTTTCTCAGATCGCGGCATATCGTGCGCAATGTATCGGCGTCGTTAAGGGATCGAATCGCCGCAAACCCGCTCGCACCGGCATCAATAACCGTCGAATAATTCGTTTCGTCAATCCCGCCCAGACCGATCACCGGAAATGGCCGCAGCTCATCGCAGATCTCTGACAGTTTTTCCAGTCCATGCGGCCCAACTTTTCCCGGCGTCTCAAAAACAGGCCCAAACACGACAAAATCGGCGCCATGTCCGGCGGCTGACCTTGCGGCTTCAAAC
>JAYUDV010000078.1:0-2271 GCA_043739565.1 Chloracidobacterium sp. | reverse complement strand
GAAAGTTGTTGTCGTAAATTACTGGGCGACTTGGTGTGGGCCATGCCGCCTCGAAATTCCTGGGTTTGTTAATGTTGCAAACTCCCTTGGGCCGAGCGGCGTGGAAATTGTCGGCGTATCGCTGGATGAAAACACTGCGGAAATCCCGCCGTTTGTGGAAGCCCGCAAGATTCCCTATCAGATTTTGCTTTCAGTCAATGACCCGAATGTGAGCGGATCGGGCATCTCTCTACCGACAACATTTCTGTACGACAAAAGTGGCAGGCTGGCCAAAAAGTATACGGGAATGATTTTGGAATCAACATTAAGATCCGACATAGAATCGTTGCTCACCGAAAACTGAGCGTCGCCTCATTGCTCGAATACATAAGCCATTCCTTCAATTTGGCTCGGCAAAAAAATTTATATCGCTGAGATCATCCAATATCGTAACCGTCTGCCCGGGCTGTTCGAACCGGAAACGCTTTGAAAAAATGCTCAATATATATGTGCCGCCGAATACTCCGCCGGACATGCGGCCTTTGCGGTTAATCTTCCACTCGACATCGACCGTCATTGTTAGCGATAATTGAATCCGATTTCGTCCGCTACAACGAATTTCATATGTCGGATAAAAGTCCTTTTTCTCAGTCGTCGGACAGAAATCTAAAAGTTGCAGACACACGAGCTAACTCAAAATTTGATTGACTGGCGAAACGGGAGCGAGACGGCGTTTGAAACGCTCCTACCTGTCGTTTATGACGAATTGAGATCGATTGCACGGCGTTTTCTGCGGGGGGAAAACCATGATTATTCACTGCAAACAGTCGAGCTTATTAATGAAGCATATTTGAAACTGATAAACCAACAGGAAACTGATTGGCAAAACCGTGCACATTTTTTCGCGGTGGCGGCGACCGTAATGCGAAATTTATTGGTCGATCACGCCCGGGCTCGAAAATTCGTAAAACACGGCGGCGGATTGCAGCGGATCGCAATTGAAGGTCTCCAAATTGCAACGGTCACAAATGAAATTGACGTTTTGGAACTGCACGAGGCCCTGAACGATCTGGCCGAAATGGACGAGCGCAAAGCAAAGATCGTTGAAATGCGATATTTTGGCGGATTGAGCGTTGAAGAAGCCGCCGTGGTCATGGGCGTTTCGGAAATAACGATAAAGCGCGAGTGGCTAAAAGCAAAAGCGTGGCTCTACGAACGCCTGAAAGCCTAAAGTCAGACCCTCCTGCGTAAGCGGGGGAAACGTTGACGGAGATGTAACTATTCTAATTCCGTCAGTGTTTCACGTATACTGCATTCGTGCCGCCGGCTTACGCGGGCTGTTCTGACACTATGGCTTCAACGACCCCAAAATCGCTGCGTTGGCAGGCTGTCGATAAAATTCTCGATGAGGTGGTGGACGTTTCCCCGTCAAAGCAGCGGGAGATTCTGCAACGGTCTTGCGGCGATGACGTGAGTTTGCGTCGCGAGGTTGAAAAGCTATTGGCGAATCTCGAAACCGCACCGGATTTTATGGAAATCCCGGCGGTCAATTCGGCCCTGACGCTGCTTAACGACGAGAATGGCGAAAAACTAATCGGTCAAAATATCGGACCTTACCGCTTGCTAAAGCTGATCGGTCAGGGCGGAATGGGAACGGTTTATCTCGCGTCGCGTATCGACGAGGCCTATCGCAAAGAGGTCGCGATAAAAATCGTGCCGCCGTTTTTGCACAACGTCGAAACCGAGCGTTCGTTTCGCCGCGAACGCCAGATCCTCGCAAAACTCGAACATCCAAATATCGCCCGTTTGATCGACGGCGGTACAACTGCCGAAAACATACCTTATCTGGTGATGGAATTTGTCGAAGGCGAAGCGATCACCGAATTTTCGAGCAAAAAAAATCTTTCGATTCGTGACCGCTTGTTGCTTTTTCTAAAAGTTTGCTCGGCGGTCAAATTTGCTCATCAAAATCTGATAATCCACCGCGACCTTAAGCCGAATAATATCTTTGTTACCAATGAGGGCGAAGTTAAATTGCTCGATTTTGGAATTGCAAAGCTACTGCGGCCCGAATTGCTCGACGTAACTGGTGATCTTTCATACGGAGCAAATATTCTCACGCCAAATTATTCGAGTCCCGAGCAGCTCCGCGATGAAAATATAACGACTGCAAGCGACGTATATTCGCTGGGCGTAATTTTGTACGAGCTTTTGACCGAGCATCGTCCGCATGATCTCAAACAAAAATCGCTGCCCGAAATTTTGCGGATAATCAGCCAGGAAAATCCGACA
>JAYUDV010000077.1:0-2277 GCA_043739565.1 Chloracidobacterium sp. | reverse complement strand
GCTCTACGCCGTTTCATTCGTGTTGATCTGGTTGTTTTTGATGTGGCTGCTCTATCGCAACAAGATTTTTGTAAAAATCTAAAATAGGAACGGAGCAGGCAGTTTCGGCTAAACTAAAACGGTGTTACAGAGATTTCAAAATAACCGAGGGCAGGTTGTGGTTGATGGAGCGACCGCTCTTTTATTATTTGCCGGAACGGCGGCGGTCGTTTGGTGGCAAAATTCGCGGCTGACGGTGCTCTACGATCTGTGCGGCGTCCTCGAAAATGCCGCGCGGATGGCTCAGGGCGATCTGCCGTATCGAGATTTTCCGTTTCCGTATGCGCCGCTTACATTTCTCACACAGGCAGCGATAATCAGGCTGACCGGTGCCGTCTTTTGGCATCAGATTGTATATTGCTGCGTCGTCGCGGGGCTTGCAACGGTGCTGGCGTGGCGGATACTGATATACATTTTTCAAGACAGGCTGCCAAATCCGCGACTGACCGCGTTTTTGCTGTCACTGCCGCTCACGATCCTCGGCGTCTACTGCATATTCCCGCACCCGTTTTACGATCCGGACGCAACGTTTGTTATGCTGCTGATCATTTTTCTGCTACTGCGTCTTGAGGCTAAGGGATTTCCGTCGATCCGTACGTTTTTTCTTGGGTCTCTGCTCGTCATCCCGCTGTTTGTAAAACAGAATATCGGCATCGCCTTTTTCGGGAGCACCGGCATTGCGCTTCTCGTAATGATCGGGGTAGGCTTGCGGCGGAAAACGACGGTCAGGCCGTATCTATTGCTAATCGGCGGAGCGGCGTTTGGTCTCGGCATCGCATTGTTGACCATTCATAACACGGTTGGCATCGAGACTTACAAATATTGGACCCTCACATTCGCGGCGCTCCGGCGGACGCCTCCTATGGCTGAAATGCTGGCGATCTATTCCGGGCGAATGGTGGCGTTCGGGACCGCGTTGTTTTTAACAGGGGCGTTTCTGATGAGACAGGACGCCGGGGTGAAGCGTTGGCCATCTGTTCTCGCTGTCGCCCTGATGTCCGTTCCGTTTGTCTGGCCGGTCATATATTTGCTAATCGACACGGATGCGTCGGAACGAGGCGAGCGGCTTGTCGGCCTGTGGCCGCTCGTTTTGATCGCGTCATTGTCGCTCGCATACGTTTTTGTCCGGCGTTTACGAGGCGTCGCGGCGGCATTGCCATTTATATTGGTCTGTACCGCTAACGGCGTCTTTCTCTCGCAGCAGCTTTGGGGTTCAACCTATGGCATTTGGCCGCTACTCGCGATCCTGATCGGGCTAGTCCTGGTTTTGCTTTTCGAACCCGACCAAAAACGGTCTGGAATCGGAATTACCGTGTTTGCCAGTATTATTTCGGTTACCATGCTCGTTGCAGGCGGATTTTACGTTTATTCGAATGAGCGGCTCGACTATGTAAACTTTGCGGATGGCGAGATGGCCCATTCAAGCTTGCCGCAGTTGCAGGGACTGTCGATGCGAGGCGCGTATATTCCCGATTTCGAAGAGCTAATAGCATATACGGATCGCGAAATACCCCGTGAGGCCGGCATATTGTATTTGCCCGGGGAAGACCTTTTCTACTATACGACGGGCCGTCACCCGCATTTTAATGTCCTGTTGTTTGACGTCACAAATAACCCGTATAATGTGGACGAGATACGCGAGCGTGTGCTGGCCAGCGACATCGAATGGCTGATTGTAAAAAACGACCTACAGATCGAGGCCGATGACACGATCGACAGCAAGGACAAGCTCGTTGAGGCGCTCAAGCCGGATTTTCGCGGTGTAGATAGCCTTAACAACTACGAGATCTACAAACGGCGACACGCCGACGATCCGCCGGACGAAGGCGACAACAGCGGCGATGACCGAGATGACGGACCGGATACGGGGGAATCAGATTCCGGCGACTGATGAAACCCCGGGCAATTTAAATTGAAAATTTTTATGAAAAATCTATTCCACCTTGCTTTTCCCGTTCACGATCTCGACGCCGCGCGCGGATTTTACGTCGGCATTCTCGAATGTTCCGAGGGCCGCAGTTCCGAGCACTGGATCGATTTCGATCTCTTTGGCCATCAGATAGTCGCCCATCTTGCGGCTGGATCGGCGGGCGTAAAAACGTCGAATCACGTCGATGCCGACGATGTGCCAGTCCCCCATTTCGGGATTGTATTGCCGATGAACGAGTGGCGTGAATTAGCGGAGCGATTGACGACGAAAGGCGTCAAATTTGTCATCGAGCCAAAGATTCGCTTTGC